>JBBQGI010000034.1:0-13628 GCA_038322875.1 Candidatus Limnocylindria bacterium
CATCGCGGAGCGAGGGGCGTTCTACGACGAGGTCGGGGCGGTCCGCGACGTCGTCCAGAACCACCTGCTTCAGGTCGTCAGCCTGTTGGCCATGGAGGCACCGTCAGGCGAGAGCCCGGAGGCCATCCGCAACGAACAGTACAAGATCCTCGACTCGATCCGTCCGTTGGCCGCCCGGGACGTCGTGCGTGGCCAGTATCGCGGCTATCGCGACGTCAAGGGCGTCAAGGGCGACTCGGACGTCGAGACGTTCGCGGCCGTGCGCCTCCGGCTTGACACTTGGCGCTGGGCCGGCGTTCCTTTCTACATCCGGACCGGCAAGTCCCTGCCGGTGACCGCGACCGAGGTGCTGGTCGAGCTCAGACGACCGCCTCTCGACGTATTCGACGAGGCCGGGGCCCCCGATGGTGACTATTTCCGTTTCCGCCTGTCGCCGGACATGTCGATCTCGCTCGGCGCCCGGACAAAGACGCCGGGCGACGACATGGTCGGGCAGGCGATCGAGCTGGTGGCGACCCACCAGAGCGGCGAGGCACGCCCGCCCTACCAGCGCCTGATCGGCGACGCGATCCGTGGCGACCAGTCGTTGTTCGCCCGCGAGGACGCCGTGGAGGCCGCCTGGCAGGTCGTCGACCGGTCGCTCAAGGGCGCGGACCCGGTCCGCGAGTACGAGCCCGGCAGCTGGGGACCCGCGGAGGCCGACCGCATCCTCGAGCGAGGGCATCACTGGCACGACCCGGCGGTTCCAGGGACCACCGGTCGGGCCCGGCCGGTCGATCGATGACGGTTCCTCGCGCCTCGGCGGCGCCGGGAGCGCCCGGCATCGATCCGACTTGGTCCAGCAGCAAAACGGACGCCGTCGAGGCGGGCTCGGTCGACATCGCAGCCGCGCCGATATTCGCCCGATGAGCACCCCACATCGACACATCGAGGAGGCAAGGTCATGACACAGGACACCGGCATCGGCATCGTCATCGTCACGGGCTCGAATGGCCGCATCGGCCAGGCGGTGATGCGCAGGTTCGCCGGCCGGTTCGGCGCCGTCGTCGGTTTCGACCGCAAGGCGCCTGCCCCGCCTCCCGCCGGCTGCGTGTACGTGCCGGTCGAGATCACCTCCGATGAGAGCGTCCGGACCGGGCTCAAGGCGATCCGCGAGCACCATGGGCAGCGCGTCGTCTCCGTCATCCATCTCGCGGCCTACTACGACTTCTTGGGCGAGCCCAGCCCCAAGTACGACGGGATCACGGTCGAGGGCACCCGGCGGATGCTGCGCGGGTTACGGGAGCTCGATCTTGACGTCGAACAATTCATCTTTTCGAGCACGATGCTCGTCCACCGTCCCGCGGAGCCCGGGCTGTTCATCTACGAGGACTGGCCGGTCGAGGCCACCTGGGCCTACCCCGCGTCGAAGGTCCGCACCGAGCAGGTCATGCGCGACGAGCGGGGCGACATCCCGGTCGTGATGCTCCGGATCGCCGGCGTCTACGACGACGGCTGTCACTCGATCCCGTTGGCCCACCAGATCCAGCGCATCGATGAGCGGCAGTTCACCAGCCGGCTCTACTCCGGCAGCACCGCACACGGGCAGTCCTTCCTGCATATGGACGACCTGCTGGACGCGATCGACCTGGTCGTCGAACGGCGCGCCGCCTTGCCGCCCGAGCTTCCGTTGTTGCTGGGCGAACCGGACACGCTCACCTACGACGAGCTCCAACACACATTCGTGCGGCTCATCCACGGTGAGCACGGGGATGCCTGGGAGACCGTCGAGATCCCCGGAGCCCTGTCGCCCGCGGCGAAGATCGGCGCCTGGGTGCAGGAGAAGCTTCCCGGTCCGGACCCGTTCATCCGCCCGTGGATGATCGACCGGGCGAACGACCACTACGCGCTCGACATCACCCGGGCGCGGAGCCTGCTCGGCTGGGAGCCGAAGCGAACGCTGCGCGAGACGCTGCCGAAGATGATCGATGCCCTCAAGGCCGACCGGCTCGCCTTCTACGGCGAAAATGGGCTCGAACTCCCGTCCTCGCTGCGACCTCAGGCAGACGAGGCAGCGAAGGAGGGATCCCGTGAGCGATGAGAAAGGCATGAACATGGACGGGCCCGCACCGGGTCAGGCTCGCGAGCACGCCGGTCACGGGGCGATGGCCGGGCCGGGCACGCCTGCGGCCGGCACGACGCCCGACGCCGCGGGCGGGATGCCGGCCGGGCACGAGTCCGACCCGGCGATGGCAGGTGGGCAGGCGACACCGTGGGCACATGCCGTGGCCGCCATCATCCTCGGCGCCTGGCTGATTACCAGTCCGTTCGCCCTCGACTATCGCAGCGCGCCACTCCTGTGGAGCGACGTCATCAGCGGGGCGCTCATCATCGTGCTGGCCAGCCTGACGGTCGCGCGCCGGTCGATGTGGGCCCCGTGGGCGAACTCGCTCGTCGGCGTGTGGCTGCTGTTCGCCCCCCTCGTCTTCCGGGCGCCCACCGGGGCGGCGTTCGTCAATGACACCCTGGCCGGCGCGCTGGTGATCGCGTTCGTCCTGCTCATGCCGGGGATGCCCGGGATGCGCATGCTGCCCGGGCCGGATCGGCCGCCCGGCTGGTCGTACAACCCGTCATCCTGGCCGCAGCGCGCGCCGGTCATCGCCCTCGCGTTCGTGGCGTTCTTCCTGTCGCGCCAGATGGCGGCCTATCAGCTGGGATACACGACCACCGTCTGGGAGCCGTTCTTCACCCCGGGCACGGCGGCCATCCTCACCTCCGACGTTTCGAAGGCGTTCCCGATCTCGGACGCGGGCCTTGGCGCGGTGGCGTACCTGATCGAGGGCCTGATGGGGTTCATGGGCGACAAGCAACGCTGGCGGACGATGCCCTGGATGGTGATGTTCTTCGGCATCCTCGTGGTGCCGCTCGGCCTCGTCAGCATCAGCCTGATCATCCTGCAGCCGGTGGCCGTGGGCACCTGGGGAACCCCGCCCTTGCTGGCCGCCCTCGCGATGCTACTGATGATCGCGCTGACCCTCGACGAGGTCGTGGCGATGGTCGTGTTCGTGGTCCAGGCGCGTCGCGAAGGCCAGCCGCTGTGGCGCACGTTCTGGCTGGGAGGTACCCTCGCCGAAGCCGGCCCGGACGTCGCCTCGGTTCGTCCCGACAGGGTTGACGCGAGGACCATGCTGCGAGGCGTCGCGGCCCCGTGGAACATGCTGGCGAGCGTTGCGCTCGGCCTGTGGGTGATGGCCTCGCCGGCGATCTTCGCCATCGCGGGGAACGCCGCCCACAGCGACCATATCGTCGGGGCCCTGGTTGTGACGGTGGCGATCGTTGCGCTGGCTGATGTGGGCCGTACCGCGCGTTTCATCAACGTCCTCTTTGGCGCCTGGCTCATCGCGGCCCCTTGGCTGGTCGGTCGAGCGACGACGGCGAGCACCGTGAGCGGCGTCATCGCGGGCGCGCTGCTGATCGCGCTTAGCCTGCCGCGCGGCCCGATCGGCGAGTCATACGGCGACTGGAACCGCTATCTTCGTTGAACAAGCGGCAACCGGAACGATCTGGCTCGGACCGGGCGACGGTGCCCCAGATTCGAGCTGGCGGCGCCATGTAGCGAGTCGGCTCTCGCTCGAACTCCTCTACGCAGTCGCCGCATCGGACCCGAACCCACTGCCCCGCGTGCCGGAAGACCCATCCGCGTCCGGGAGAGAGTGGCTCCCTGCACACCGGACACGGGTCGGCAGTGTCAAAGTCATGGTTACGCCTGGGATCGGCGGACGCTGGCGCATTCTGAGCCAGTTTGACGGTGAGCGGTGCGCGCATCTTTTGTTCCTTCTGCCGTGAAGCGATCCGGGTTGCCCATGGCTGGGCCGATGCCCACAGGGTGACAGGCACGGCCATGATCCTTGTGGTCACGCCGACCTCAGGACCGTTGGCGTCCGATGCCGAGGCGTGCGTAGAGCGGGCAGTAGCCGCGGACGCCGGTGACGACGAAGTCGAGGCCGAGCAGCGCGGCGCCCAGCCAGGCCCACGTCGCGAAGCCATCGGCTGCCAACGCCAAGGTGATGCCGAGGATCGCGACGAGGCCGCCGCCGATGATGCGCGCGATGCGTTCGACGGGGCCCAGCCCGCCGCCTGTGACGGTGGTGGTCATGTCGCTACCTCCGGTTCGTTAGTTGAGTCCGCACTCTCATCGCGTGGCGAAGACACCGAGCAGGAGCGCGAGGGCGATGACCACCATCGGCGCGCAGCAGGCGACCATCCACCACATCGAGTGGCCCGGCTGCGCCTCCGAGCCGCCCGCCGCCGTCTTCGGATCGGGGCCGAGCGGGGTCGGCCTCGACGATGGCCTGGCACCGTGGTCGTGCATGGCTGGCACCTCGATCTGTGTGCGGGATATCTGAGTCGATCCTGTGCCGCCGGTCTGAGAGTCATAGGAGCGGGCGCTGAGGCGTGGCTGAGAAACGAGGGCGCGGCCGGTCAGCGCGCGGCTCAGGGTGCCCTGCCACGCTTTCTGCGCAGTGGGTGTGTCATTCCGCCATCCACCGTGCTGGCCACGGAGGCGCACATGAAGTCCCCCGACGCGATCGTGGTCGGCGCCGGCCCGGCCGGTGCCACGGCCGCCCGGCTGCTGGCCGAGCAGGGGGCGCGGGTCGAACTGGTCGTCGACGCTTCCCGACGGTGAGAGGCCAGCCGTTCGCATGGCCGTCGTTTCATTGGTAAGCGTGTGGCAGACGCGGTTCGCGCCCAGGACGACATGATCCTGACGGGCGTGGCGGACCTCGTCAACGACTACTGAGTGCTAACTGCGGTTGAGCCGGGGATCCCGATCTTCGGCGCAACCGAGGAGGCAACGCGGGCCGGTGAGGTCATGAGTTGCCTTCCTTGGTGACTCGTTCGCGTGCTTCGTGGGATGTGACCGCGCGAGTGATTTGGCCGGTTCCCATCCTGTCGCTCGCACCTGAGAGCAGACTGACATGCGACTGAGCCCACGACTCGACGATCGGTTGCCGGACGCACTCCCTACTCTTCGTACCATGGCATCATCGGCCCGCGGGCGCTACGGCTGTTCGTGTTCCGTCATGGGCCGGACTACCGCAAGCTGGTCCGCCATCCTGAGCAGTGGCCACGGTTCATGCGGTTATGGCGAGTGGCGAGGATAGTGTGAAGAGCAGCCAACCCAAGCTCACAGGCGGTCCACTGGAGACGCAGCCTCGCATCGTCGTGCCGACGGGCACCGTCCCGCCGTACGACGCCGTCATCTTCGACATGGATGGCGTCGTCACCGACACCGCCGCCGTGCACGCGGCGGCGTGGAAGGAGCTGTTCGACGCCGCGCTGACCGACCCTCGGGCGGACCTGCGTGCCGCGGCAGAACCGTTCGATGCCGACGCGGACTATCGGCGCTATGTCGATGGCCGGAGCCGCGAGGACGGAGTGGCCGCGTTTCTGGCCGCCCGCGGTCTCAACGTGCCGCTCGGGTCCCCCACCGACCCGCCTGACACGTGGTCCATTCGGGGGCTCGCCGCCCGAAAGAACGACATCTACCTTGCCCGGCTGTCCCGGCACGGGGTGACGGTGTTCGAAGGTACCGTGGCGCTGCTTAACCGCTTGCGCGCCGGTGGAGTTCCGGCTGGACTGGTCACCGCCAGCCGCAACGCGGAGGCGCTGCTGGCCTCGGCTGACTTGGGGGATCTGTTCGCCGTGGTTATCGATGGCACCCAGGCGGCCGATCTGGGGTTGCCGGGCAAGCCCGACCCGGCGATGTTCGTCGAGGCTGCGCGCCGCCTCGGCGTCGTGCCCGAGCAGACGGCAGTCGTCGAGGACGCCATCGCCGGCGTCGAGGCTGCGCGCCGTGGCGGATTTGGGCTAGTCGTGGGCATCGATCGGGCGGGGCAACGAGACCAGCTGGAAGCCGCGGGGGCCGATGTCGTGCTGGAAGACGTCGCCCTGCTCGACCTCGGAGCGCTGCGGGTCGGTCCCTGGCTGCTGGCGTACGAGGGGTTCGACTCGGCACACGAGGGTCATCGGGAGGCGCTCACCGCACTCGGCAACGGCTACTTCGCGACGCGCGGTGCGGCGCCAGAACGCGCCGCTGACGGTGTCCACTATCCAGGCACCTACCTCGCCGGGATCTACAACAGGCTGATCAGCGAGGTGCAGGGACGCCAAGTCGAGGACGAGCACATGGTCAATGCGCCCAATTGGCTGCTGCTCGATCTCAACATCGCCGACGGCGGATGGTGGTCGGCTGGGGCGCTGGACGTTTCCGGGGAGCGTCGCGAGCTCGACCTGCGCCGAGGCGTGCTCTCGCGCCGTGCGGTCCTTGCCGACCAGGTGGGACGGCGTCTGCACGTGACACAACGACGGCTGGTGTCGATGGACCGTCCACATCTGGCGGCGCTCGAGACGACGCTGGTGGCTGAAGGGTGGAGCGGTCCGGTGAGCCTCCGGTCGGGCATCGATGCTGGCGTGACGAATTCCAACGTGGCGGAGTACGGTGCGCTGGCGAATCGTCATCTGACGGTCATCAGCGCCGCGGAGGTGAACGCCGACACCCTACTCGTCGAGGCGGAGACGAACCAGAGTCATATCCGGATCGCGATGGCCGCCCGCACCGTGGTCACCGGCGCGCCTTCCGCTCCGCGACGCCTCGAAGCCGCGGAAGACCGGCAGGTCCACCGAATTGAGCTGATGCTGCTCGACGGAGTGCCCGTGACCATCGACAAGACGGTTGCCGTGGCGACCTCGCGAGACGCGGGCATCAGCTCCCCCGCGCTGGCCGCCTTGAGCGCGCTGAACCGAGCTCCCTCGGATTTCACCGGCCTGCTCGCCGGCCACGAGGCTGCTTGGGAACGGCTGTGGGAGCGCTTCGGGATCGAGCTGGAAGCGGCCGACCGCCAGGCCCAGCTCGTGCTGAACCTGCACGTCTTCCACCTCCTGCAGACCATCTCGCCGCATACCGCCCTGGTCGACGCCGGCGTCCCCGCCCGTGGGCTGCACGGCGAAGGCTACCGCGGGCACGTCTTCTGGGATGAGCTGTTCGTGCTGCCGATCATTACGCAGCACCTGCCGTCGGTGACGCGAGCGCTCCTCGAATACCGATGGCGGCGCCTCGACGCCGCAAGGCAGGCAGCACGGGACGCCGGCCTGGCCGGCGCCATGTTCCCGTGGCAGAGCGGCAGCGACGGCCGCGACGAGACGCCACGGGAGCTGTACAACCTCCGCTCAGAGCGGTGGATACCGGACAACTCGAGTCGGCAGCGCCACGTGGGTCTGGCGATTGCCTACAACGCCTGGCAGTACTACCAGTCCACGGGGGACAGGTCGTGGCTCGCCGAACAAGGCGCCGACCTGATCATTGAAGTCGCACGCTTGATCGCGGCGCTGGCCACTCACGACGCTGATCAGGATCGATATCACATCGCCGGCGTGATGGGACCCGACGAGTATCACGACGGATACCCTGACATTCCCGGCAGTGGCCTGCGCGACAACGCCTACACCAACGTCCTGGCCGCCTGGGTCTGCGAGCGGGCCGTCGAGATCTTCACCGTGCTCGGCGGACCCGAGTGCGATGACCTCTCGACACGCCTCCGTGTGAAACCCCGCGAGCGCGAGGCCTGGAGTAGGCTGAGCCGCCGGCTCGCCGTGCCGTTCCACGACGACAACCTCATCAGCCAGTTCGACGGCTATGGCTCGCTCACGGAGCTCGACTGGACGCGCTACCGGGCGACGTACGGCAACATCGGGCGTCTCGACCTGATCCTGGAAGCGGAGGGCGACGCTACCAACCGCTACAAGCTCTCGAAGCAGGCCGACGTGCTGATGCTGATCTACCTGCTCGGACCGGACGAGCTCATCGGTCTCCTGGGCCGGTTGGGGTATGTCGTGACAACGGCCGACCTGGCCCGCACGGTCGACTATTACCTCGCTCGCACTGCACACGGCTCTACGCTAAGTCGCGTGGTGCATGCCTCCGTGCTCTCGCGCTTCGATCCGTCCCGCGCATGGAGCACGTTTCGCGAAGCCCTGGCCGCCGATCTTGACGACACGCAGGGGGGTACGACCCAGGAGGGAATCCACCTTGGCGCCATGGCTGGGACGATCGGGATCGTCATTAACGCCTTTGCGGGCCTACAAGTTGAGGCCGATACGCTCAGTTTCACTCCGCGACTGCCGACCGGGCTGCGACGCGCGCGATTCCAGGTCCAGTATCGACGACAGCGCATCGACGTCATGCTGGACCACGAACGCCTGCTTCTCTCCGCTCACCCCTGCAGCGCCACCGACGTTCGGGTGCGTGTTGGCGGTCGGTGCGCCACGCTACACGGCGGCCAGACCGCCGAATTCTCGATGTCGGTCAACGAACCGGCTGGCCCATAGGCAACCATGCAACGGCCGGCGGCCCAACTGTCTGACGCTCGGGAAGGCGGGTGCTGGTCAGCCCGGCCTGAGCGCAGGCAGCTCCTGGGTGTGGCCCCTGGTGCCATGGCGTCCCGCCGAATACTCAGAGCTTTCTCACACAGCTCTCAGGCGGCGAACACATCCTGCCGGGGTAGCACCGAATGCCGCGAGGGTACGGGACCGTGAAACGCACGCGACGGCAGGACAATCCCGACAAAACGATATGAGACGGCAATGAATGCTGACCAGCAGAGTCTTTGAAGCGGGCCGTCTCCTGCGGGGCAGCAGTGCGGCGAGCCTCCAGGAATTCCTGCGCCGGCAGCCCGGAGTCGACGACGCAGAGGCGAACCCCGTTTCCCAGGCCGTGACCGTCCACTACGACGAGTCGACACTGACGCCGGACGACATTCGAGCTCTGTTCGAGCGCTTCGGCTGCAGCTGTGCAGGCGAGGTCGTCCCCTGCCGCCTCTGCCGGGATGAGCAGCCCGCGGCCATGAAGCAGAACCTGTTCTGGGCCGTCGGCTACAACACCGTCGCCTTCCCGATCGCGATGGGCCTGTTCTATCCCTCATTTGGGCTCCTCCCCCGGCCGGAGATCGCGGCGCTCAGCATGGCCGGCAGTTCCTTCCTCGTCGCCGTAAACGCGCTGCTCCTCAAGCGCACGAAGCTCGAAGGGATCCGCCGCTATGGGGCGCGGTGAGTCGATTGATGCTGCCGTGCGGGCGCCGACACGCGACGAGCGGCGGCTAGCCCTGGCGCGCAAGGTGCTGGCTCTTCTTCGCGGCGGCCTCCCGGCCCACAACCCGCTGCAGCTAGTCTTGGCGGCCGACGCACCCCCGACGCCTCCGGCCGCTACGGCGCGCATCGTCGTCGACGGCCCGGATGCGCTCGGACGCCTGCTGTGGCCACCGTCAGCCGACGCGCTGGGCGAGGCATACCTGCGCGGTGACATCGACATCGAGGGCGACATCTGGGCGGTGGTCGACGCCGGCCGCTCCTTCGTCCTCCGCTGCCTGGGCCGAAAGCTCCCGCGCCTGGCGCGCCTAGGCCTCGAGCTCCGCCGCGGGGCGGCACCGGCCCCACGGCTGAAGCGGGTGACGCACCTCTCTGGGCGGCGCCATTCGCGGGCCCGCGATCTGGCGGCGGTCCGCTTCCACTACGACGTCGGCAACGACTTCTACGCGCTCTGGCTCGACCGGCGCCGCGCCTACTCGTGCGCCTACTTCGAGACCCCCGCGACGTCGCTCGACGCCACCCAGGAAGCCAAGCTCGACCTCATCTGTTGCAAGCTCCGCCTGGAGCCGGGCATGCGGCTGCTCGATATCGGTTGCGGATGGGGCTCCTTGATCATCTATGCGGCGGAGCGCTACGGGGTCGAGGCGACCGGGATTACGCTGAGCGCCACACAGGCCGAGTGGGCGACCGATGAGATCCGCCGCCGCGGGCTTGAGGGCCAGGCCGCGGCCATCGTCCGCGACTACCGCGACCTCGGCGAGTTGGATCCCTTCGACGCGGTCGCCTCGGTCGGCATGTTCGAGCACGTCGGGCGCGAGCGACTCGGGGAGTACTTCGCGGCGGCCTTTGCGGGCCTCCGACCGGGTGGTCTGTTCCTCAACCACGGGATCGCCACCACGGCGACCGGCGGCGGGCTCCGGCCACGTTGGCTCCGTTTCGATGGCGGCGGCTTTGTCGGCCGCTACGTGTTCCCTGACGGCGAGCTCGTTAGCAGCTTCGCCCGGCGCGCCGGCTTCGAGTTGCTCAACGTTCAGTCCCTGCGCCCCCACTATGCGCTGACGCAGAAGTCCTGGGTCGATCGACTGGAGGCCTCCGCCGACCGGGCCCGCGAGCTCGCGGGCGAGGAGGTCTATCGGACCTGGCGGCTGTACATGGCCGCCGCGCGGGGCGGCTTCGAGAGTGGCTCACTGGACGTCGCCCAGCTGCTCCTGGTCCGGCCCGGGGCGAACCGGCCGGCCGAGCTGCCGCTGCGGCTCTGGTGGCACACGTGACGGCCGGCAGCCTCACCGCCTTCCGGCCGACCGCCGTCGCCGTCGTCGCCTTCGGGGTAGCCATGGGCTACCTGGAGGCGGCGGTCGTCGTGTACCTGCGCGCCGCCCTGGAGATCGTTCCGGGTGCCATTCCAGGGCACGATCCCGCCACCTTCGGGGCATTCGAGGCCATCGAGATCGCCCGTGAGCTTGCGACGCTGGTCATGATCACCGCCGTTGGATGGCTTGCCGGGCGCAGCCATCTCGAACGCCTGGCCTGGGCGGCGGTGGTGTTCGGCACCTGGGACATCGCCTACTACCTCGGGCTGTGGCTCACCGTCGGCTGGCCGCCCTCGCTCGCAGCGTGGGACGTCCTCTTCCTGGTGCCGATGCCCTGGGTCGGCCCGGTGTGGGCGCCGATCGTCGCCAGCGTCGGGCTGGTCGGGTTCGGCCTGGCGGCCGCCCACCGGCTGCGGGCAAGGCGACCGATCATGGTCGGCCCGTGGCACATAGCCGGCGCGCTGGGGGGCGCCGGGCTGGTCATCGGCAGCTTCCTCCTCGACACCAGCCGCGTGCTGGCCGGCGACGACTCGGCCTGGACCGGGTGGCCGCTGTTCGCCGCCGGCATGGCCCTGGCAAGCGTTGCAATCGCGACGGCGCTGGCCGGGAGATTCACGTGGCCCCGGCCGCGCCGGACCACGGTTCGGACCTGAATCCAGGCGAGGGCGGTCCATCGACTCATCGGAATGACCCAATCCCATCCACTACAAGAGGAGGTATCTCGACGTGGGCGACATGGTGAAGGACCCCGTCTGCGGGATGCAGATCCGCCCGAGGACGCGGCCGCTACGGAGGAGCACGACGGCCGCACCTTTTACTTCTGCAGCCAGGTCTGCCACGACTCCTTCGTGGCAGACCTGCATCGCTACGGTCACCCCGCTGAGGAGCACGGCGGCCGAAGCACCCTTCACCGTCGCAGGCTAGCGCTAGGCGTGGGGCTGCTCATCGCGCTCACCCCGGCGTTGCCGCTGGCCGGATTCCCCTTCGCCTTCCTTCCACGTCGACGAGGACCCCGGATACGACCGGCGGCGAGCCCACGCGCGGCAGCCGCAGGCGGCGACGCGCGCTCCTCGAACTCGGGTTCCTGATGCGGCCGGCAGACTCCTGATGGCTGCCGCCTATCTCGAACGATCGCCTGGAAGCACCCGACGCACGGACCTCAGGCTGTGCCCGCGCGCTTTACGATTCCGACTGGCATTCCAGCCGACGTAGCTGTGAGGTAGGTCGAGGAACGCCTCGTAGCAGCTCTCGGTGCAGAAGTAGAACCGACGCCCTCCGTCCAACGTCGCCGTCGCGGCCGCCTCGGTGTGTCGGATGTGCGTCCGCCAGACGGGGTCCAGAACCGTGCCGATCGCGGCTGCGTCCATATCGAAGGGCTCCCACACTGGTGATGCCCGAAGCATTGGTCGCCCTACTGAGTCAGGCGTGAGGCAGGCCTGAGAGATCACCCACGGTCGGCGGGGAAGCGCCCGGGCGGTCAATGACCTGTGAGCGCTAGCCCAGGTACCACCGTGTTACGGACCGGGCGGCGCGGCGGATTTCCGTCGTTTGCGACCGGCGCTGGCATGGGCGGCGACGAGGACGATACCGGCGAGGACCACCGCCATGCCGGCCAACTCGATCGGCGCCGGTCGATCCCCACCAGGATCGCCACCACGACGCCCGTCACCGGGACGAGGTACAGGATCGTCCCGAGGCGGACGAGCGCGACGCGCGAGAAGAGCCAGAACCAGGCCACATAGGCGATGCCCGTACCGAGCACGCCGAGCACGAGCAAACCGGGCAGGAGCGATGGGGACCAGCGGACGGCGCCCCACGGCTCAAGGAGGAGGCTCACTCCGATGAGCAACGCCGCACCCAGAAGGAACTGGGCGCTGGTGGTGACGAGCAGGTCAACGCTGGAGCCGAGCCTGCGCATCACCACGGTCCCCGCCGCCGGCGCGGCTGTGGCGAGGACGGAGAAGAGGACCCCGTCGGGACTCGTGGCGCCCGAGGTCGTGGTGGCAATGAGGATGACGCCAGCCATCGCAAGCACGATCCCCGCGGTGCCGCGGGACGAGGTACGCTCGCCGAACACGAGCCACCCGGCGGCCGCGAGCGCGAGCGGTTGACCACCGGGCGAGGACCGACGCGATGGCGGCCTCCGCCCGGCCAGCGGCCAGGTACATCGCGCCGAAGGCGACGGCGGCGTTGGTCAGCGCGAGCATGACCAGCAGGGGCCACGACGGCAACCCGGCGCGCCATGACGCGGCGGTGGGTGCGGCCGCGTGGCCCGCCACGCTCCGCGGCGTCGGCATGAGGACGATCCAGCCGGCGATGACTGCCCCGCCGATGAGCGCGCGCAGGCCCGCCAGCAGGAGCGGGGCCGGGCTGGGCAGCGCGGCCTGAATGAGGACGAAGCACAGCCCCCAGACGATCGCGGTGGCCACGGCCACGGCCGTCGGTCGACCGATCACGAGGGACCGACGCTCGGAGGGCGCGGCGAGCCGATTGCCACGTCAGCGCCGATCGCGGCCTCCCCGCGACGCCAGACTCGAGCGCAGCGCCGCCGCGATCCAGGCGCGCTGTGGGAGACCGCGAAGGCCGCCGGAGGTCCAATAGAGGCGACAGCGGGGCGCGCAGGCCCTGCGATCGCGGAAGGCTCTCTCAACGACTCACGTCGCGGCGACGCATCCCCCAACCACCCAGCGCCAGGCCACCGATGGCGAGGACGAGTGACGCCACGACACCGGCCAAGTCCCATTTCGGCGTTCGAAGAGGCGCCGGCAGCAGGCCGGCGGACTCATAGAACCGAACGGCCTTTGTCGTCGTGCCCGCCTGGCGAACTAGTTCACCGATCTGCATACCCGGACGGGACACCCTCCTGTACTTGGAATGTCAAGGGGCCCAAGCCAGCGGCCCGTCGCACAGAGCCCGGGCCTGCCTTCGAGCGGTGCGCTTTAGCGCGTCCGCTGGAGCGCTTTGTTGGGCGGCTGTAGTGTTACATCCGAAACAGTTCATGGGACGTCTGCGCTCGCTGCGGCTTCGAGCCGCTCCTTGAAGTAGCGGAGTTCACGAAATGTGTGGTCATAAACAGCTTGCCGTCCGTTCAGGTATCTCTGGAAACACCAAAGACAGAATCTGCCCCACAAGGAATCTGGAAAGTCGATATACACGTTATGCGCCAACTGAACACCGTCCTTGCCCTCGACCATG
>JBBQGI010000035.1:0-13488 GCA_038322875.1 Candidatus Limnocylindria bacterium
CGTCGAAGGCGTCTGTCACAGGCGGAGTATACGAACGCGGTCACTTGGCCACCTGAACGGCGCCCTATCACGCCCGAGGGCGCCGGGGAGAGGTGGCGGGGTCGGATGGTAGAATCCGCCCCCGCCCAGAACGTGCCGAAGTAGCTCAGTGGTAGAGCAACGGTTTCGTAAACCGTCGGTCGAGGGTTCGAGTCCCTCCTTCGGCTCCAACCCTCGCTAATTGAGTCGTTCTTGAGCGGCTGGGACGCCTCGCGTCCTCCTGCCTCTTGGTGCCGCGCGCAACGCTGGCGGCATGGTTCGGTCAGCAAGTCAATCTCTTCGTCCCGCTCCGCCACTGACGCGGCTCTCGCACGAGGCCGATCTGGTCAATGATGCGATCGACCTTGTCGCCGGGGGCGGCGCCCGCCGCGTGTCCCTCGTCATTCGCTTTGGCGCCGAGCTCCTGCCCCATGCCCAGATTCGCGGCCGGGAGAACCGCGTCATCGTTCGGGCGCTGTGGCACGGCGGCCGAGCTGGCGCCGGCCCCGGGGGAACGGACCGGGACTAGGATGGCGCGGTGTCTCGCACTCTGGCCGTTGACTGGCGAGCCCTGGCGGGCACCCTCGTCATCGGTGTGGCCGCCCTTGGCGTCTCGATCGTGGGGGTCTTCCTGCTCGAGGAGCGTGCCGGCGTCCGCGACGCCTCGAACCTCTTCCTGCTGGCCGTCGCCGCGGTGGCCTTCCTGCGCGGCAGCCTGGCCGCCGTCACCACCGCCGTGGCCGCCTTCCTGGCGTACAACTTCCTCTTCCTGCCGCCGGAATTCACCTTCGGCGTCTCCGATCCGCAACACGTTCTCACGCTCCTTGTCCTGCTGGCAGTGGGTATCGGCATCGGGCGGTTGACGGGCCTGCAGCGTGACCAGGCGCGTCGCTCGGAGCGGCGCGAACGCGAGGCGAGCTCGCTCTTCGCGGTGAGCCGCGCCATCGGCACCACCAAGCGCACTCGAGATGCGCTCCCGACGCTGGTGACAAGCCTCGCCGACGATGCGCGGATGGCCCGCGTCTGGATCGGCCTTGGACCGACCAGGCCACAGGAGCAGGTGGCAGCCGATACCGATGCGGCGGCCCCGGTCCCTGGGGCGGGCTCGCACAGCCTGCTGCGTCGCGCGCCGGACAAGCCCCGGCCAGAGTGGGTTCGCCTGAGCCCTCCGGCGCCTCCCGGATCGAGCCGGGATGGCCTCGCGCTCTTTCGGCTCGAGCTTGCCGATGGCGAGGACGTGATCGGCTCGCTGTGGGCGGCGCGTGACCCGCGGCTGGGTCTGCCTGCCGAGGAGGAGACCCGACTCCTCGCCGCCGCGGCCGACCAGATCGGTCAGGGGATGCGGAGTGACCGATTGGCCGACCAGGCCACGGAGCTGGAGGTGACGCGCCGCAGCGAAGCGATGAAGGCAGCCCTGCTCGATTCCGTCTCCCACGACCTGCGTACCCCGTTGGCCACCATCCGGGCCACCGCCGGCAGCCTGGCGGACCCGGGCCTCGACCTTCCCAATGACGAGCGGCAGTCGATGGCCCGCGAGATCGATGCGGAGGCGGATCGACTGGCGCTGTTGGTCGGCGGCCTCCTGGACATGAGCCGGATCGAGGGGGGCGCCCTGCATGCCACGCCGGAAGCGATCCCGATCGCCGAGATCGTCCTGCCGGCCGTCCAGCGCGCACGCGCGATCCTGGGGACCCGCCTTGTCGAAGTCGCACTGCCCGACGATCTGCCGCCCGTGGCGGTCGACCAGGTGCTCGGCAACCAGGTGCTCGGCAACCTGCTCGAGAACGTCGCGCGCCACACCCCGCCGGATGCGCGGGTCAGGATCTCGGCGGCCCTCGAGGGTGACGTCGTCGCACTCCGAGTCGAGGACGGCGGTCCGGGCGTGCCACCCGACGCGCTGGCGCACCTCTTCGAGAAGTTCTATCGCGTGCCCACGCGGCGCGGCTCCTCTCGGCACGGGACCGGGCTCGGCCTGGCGGTGGTGAAGGGCATGGCGGAGGCGATGGGCGGCTCGGTGAATGCCTCAGCGAGCAGCCTTGGCGGGCTCGCGATCGACGTTCGCCTGCCGATCGCGGCCGGTCCACGTCCATGACCGAGCGTCGCGCCAGCATCCTGCTGGTCGAGGATGACGAGCGCACCCGAAAGGCGGTCGCCGCAAATCTCGAGGGCCACGGCTACGGCGTGCGCGTCGCAGTCGATGGCGAGGAGGCGCTGGTGCTCTGGGAGCTGCGCCGCCCAGACCTGATCCTGCTCGACCTGGGGCTGCCGGGGATGGACGGCATCGGCGTCCTGCGGCGGGTCCGGCGGGACGCCACCACGCCGGTGATCATCCTCTCCGCGCGTGGGGAGGAGCGCGACAAGGTCGAGGCGCTCGACGTCGGCGCCGATGACTACCTGGCCAAGCCATTCGGCATGGCCGAGCTGCACGCTCGCGTCCGGGCTGCCCTGCGCCGCACGCTCGTGAGCGAGATCGACCCGAGCGGCGTGGTGGAGATCGGTCCGTTGCGCCTCGACCCCGATCGGCGTCTCGTCACGGTGGGCGATGCCGAGCTCCACCTGACGCCCAGGGAGTACGAGCTGCTCAAGGTCCTCCTGGCCCATACGGGCAGGGTCGTCACTCGGGGGCGGCTGCTGCGCGCGGTATGGGGCACCGCCTACGCCGATGAGGGCCACTACCTGCATGTGTACATCGGCCAGATCCGACGCAAGCTGGCAGCCGTCGACCCAGAGGGCGCGCTTGCCGATCTGTTCGTGGCCGAGCCCGGAGTGGGCTACCGGGTACGCAGCCTCGAAGGGTGATTCTTGAGCGATTCTTGAGCCGTTCTTGAGCGCACGACCCCCCTGACGCCACGAATCGAGCGTGCGGTGGGGGCGCACGCTGGAGCCATGGCAACCCAGATGTCCGGCGCCGACGATGCGCGGGACCCGACGACAGAAGCGCGGCTCGACCTTGAGCACGAGTTCGACCTGGTCCGAAGCGCCGTCGCGCTGCTCGCCAACGGCGGCGCGACCCGCGTCTCGCTCATTGGGCTTGTGCTCGACGGTGAGGCGCTGCGCGAGGTCGCGATGCTCGTGCGAGCAAGCGGCATGGTCATGCGCGCCGTACCGGGCACCGTCGGCTGCGACATCGCCATCGAGGCGAGTGGGTGAGCGGTCGAGCGGCGGCTGACCCGGATGACCATCAGGCGTCTGACGACCTACGCGAGCTGCACACCGTGCGCGGCTCGCGGTCGGGCGATCGGTATGTGCGGGTCGTCCAGCCCTTTGCCACCTCCTTCCGCAGGCATGCGCCCGGCCACCTGATCGCGTCGGAGCGGGTGCTCGCCCCGCGCGGTCCGCTCGCCCTCGGCGCCGATTGGTTGCGCCGGGTGCTGGTCGGGCCCCGGATCGCCACCGAGCAGGAGATGCAGGAGCGGATCGGCCCGGTCAAGGGGCTCGCCATCTTCGCCTCGGACAACATCTCGTCATCGGCCTATGCCACCGAGGAGATCATGCGGGTGGTGGTGGTCGCCGGCACCGGCGCGCTGGCGGCGACGATGCCGCTCACCGTGGCCATCGTGGCCGTCCTGCTGGTCGTGGTGGTCAGCTACCAGCAGACCATCAGGGCCTATCCGGGCGGCGGCGGCTCGTACATCGTGGCCAGCGAGAACCTTGGCCGCGGGCCAGGGCTGATGGCCGCCGGCGCGCTGCTCACCGACTACGTGCTCACGGTGGCGGTATCGGTGGCCGCCGGGGTCGCGGCGTTGACCTCGATCTTCCCAGCGCTATTCGACCAGCGGGTATTGATCGGGGTCGGCTTCATCGGGCTGCTGTGGATCGGCAACCTGCGCGGCCTGCGCGAGAGCGCCAATGTGTTTGCCGTGCCGACCTACATCTACCTGGTCGCCATCTTCGGGCTGCTTGCATACGGCGGCTGGCTGATGGTCAGCGGCATGCTGCCGACGTACCACCCGCCTGCCGCCGCGATCGTTGCCGAGCCGCTCAACGGGCTTGGTCTCCTCCTCCTGCTGCGGGCCTTCGCCGCCGGCTCCGTGGCCCTCACCGGCACCGAGGCAGTCTCCAACGGGGTGCAGGCATTCCGCCCGCCGGAAGCTCGCAACGCCGGCATGGTGCTGATCCTGATGGGCACCTTCTTCGCCGTCATCTTCCTGGGGATCAGCTTCCTGGCCAGCCAGCTCGGGGTCGTCCCGGATCCCACCGAGCACGAGACGGTGATCAGCCAGATCACGCGCACGCTGGTGGGGGCGGGCACGCCGTTTCACTACCTGATCCAGCTCTCGACCGCCTTCCTGCTGGTGCTGGCCGCCAACACGGCGTTCGCTGGCTTCCCCCGCCTGGCGAGCATCCTGGGCAAGGACCGATTCCTGCCTCGGCAGTTCCAGTATCGCGGCGACCGCCTGGCCTACAGCGTCGGCATCATGGTGCTGGCCGTGCTGGCCGCGGCGCTGGTGATCGGCTTCGGCGGCAGCGTCACGAACCTGATCCCCCTCTACACGGTGGGGGTCTTCATCGCCTTCACGTTGAGCCAGTCCGGCATGGTTCGCCACTGGTGGCGGCTGCGCCACGAGGTGAGCGGCTGGCGATGGCGGGCCGCATTGAATGGGGCGGGGGCGGTTGCCACCGGGGTCGTGGCGATCATCGTGGGGATCGCCAAGTTCGCCCTCGGCGCGTGGATCATCCTGCTGCTCATCCCACTCCTGATGGGCCTGATGTGGGCGATCGGGCGCCACTACCGCAGCGTCGAGCTTGCGCTCGCCGTCGACTGGAACGAGGCCGCCCTGCCGCGACCGATGGCGCCACGCGTGCTGGTGCCGGTCAGCCGCCTGGACAAGGCGACCATCGGCGCGCTCGCCTTCGCGCAGTCGATCGCCACGGACGTCACCGCCGTCCATGTGTCGAATGACCGCGAGGACATCGGGCGCATGAAGGCCGATTGGGAGCGCTGGGGCGGGCCAGTCAACCTCGTGATTCTCGAGTCGCCGTACCGGGCGCTGATCGCGCCATTGATGGCCTACCTGGAGGCGACCGACCGAGCCGATCCGGCACGGCCGACGACGGTGGTGCTGCCCGAGTTCGTGCCCAGCCACTTCTGGCAGTACCCGCTGCACAACCAGACCGCGCTCCGGCTCAAGCTCCGGCTCTTCTTCCGCCGTAACACGGTGGTGGTCGACGTGCCGTATCACCTCGGTTAGCGGGGTCGCGTAGAGTTGGGCTCATGATTGTTGCCACGACCCCCTTCGCCGTCGGTCATCGCATCGTCGAGAGCAAGGGCCACGTCTATGGCCTGGTGGTTCGCAGCCGTGGGCTCGGCGGCAACCTGGCCGCCGCCATCCGCTCCCTGGGCGGCGGCGAGATCACTGAATACACCCAGCTGCTCGAGGACACGCGCCGCCAGGCAATCGATCGGATGGTGCAGAACGCGACCCTGATGGGTGCCAACGCGGTCATCTCGATGCGCTTCGACAGCTCCGAGATCGGCACCACCATGACCGAGATCGTGGCCTACGGCACCGCGGTGATCGTGCAGCCCGACGCCACCGCTCCCCAGTCGGCCACCGAATAGGCGGATCGATGGTGAACACCATCCGCGTGCTGGTCGGGATCGGCGCCTTCCTCCTCATGATGGGCGGCCTGGTCGGCGTCGTCGCGGGGGCCTGGTCCGATGGCCTCTGGGCCGCCGTGACCGGTGCGGTGATCCTCGTCGCTGTCGTCCTCGAGCGCTCCCGCTATCGGTCCGAGGCGGCCGAGCGCACCTCCGGCGAGTCCGGTCCCGGCGGAGGGGAGGCAACGGTCCCGGTCGCGCCGTTCCGGTCCACCGACGAGGTCTTCATCGACCCGACCACCGGACATCACCTGCGCGTCTATCTCAACCCCGCGACCGGAGAGCGGCGCTATCACGCCGAAGAGGTCCGGCCGCCGGGCTAGGCCAGGTCGACGAAGATGTTCTTGACCTCGGTGTACAGCTCCAGCGCGTGCATCCCGAGCTCGCGCCCGATGCCGCTCATCTTGTAGCCGCCGAACGGCGCCTCGGTGTGCGCACTGGCATTGGCATTCACCGATAGCACGCCCGCCTTGACCGCCCTGGCCACCCGCAGTGCCTTGCCGATGTCGCGGCTCCAGATCGAGCCCGACAACCCGTAGGGCGTGTCGTTGGCGAGGCGGATCGCCTCCGCCTCGTCCGTGAAGGGGATGATCGTCACCACCGGTCCGAAGATCTCCTCGCGGACGATCCGCATGTCGGTGCGGCAGGCGTCGAAGATGGTGGGCATCAGGTACGCGCCAATGTCGAACAGCTCGCCGGTCGGTGCCTCGCCGCCGTAGACCAGCTCCGCGCCCTCCTCCTTCCCGATCCCGATGTAGGCGCTCACCCGCTCGCGCTGGCGCTGGCTGACGAGACTCCCCATCTGGGTCGCGTCCTGGGATGGGTCCCCGACGACCACCTTGCGCGTCGCCGCGGTGAAGAGCTCGACCGCCTTGTCGTGGACCGATGCCTCGACAAAGATGCGGCTCCGTGCGCAGCAGTCCTGGCCGGCGTTGTCGAAGACGGAGTAGGGCGACTCCGCGGCCCACTTCTCGAGGTCGGCATCGGCGAAGACGATGTTCGGGCTCTTGCCGCCCAGCTCCAGGGAGATCTTCTTCACGTTGTTGGCGGCCAGCCGCATGATCTCCTGGCCGGTCGTCGTCTCCCCGGTGAAGGCGACCTTGCCGACGCCGGCGTGGCCGGCCAGCGCGGCGCCGGCGGTGCCTCCGGGTCCGGTGATGACGTTCACCACGCCGGGCGGAAAGCCGGCCTCGAGGGCCAGCTCCCCGAGGCGCAGGGCGGTCAGGGGGGTGTAGCTCGCCGGCTTGAGGATGGCGGTGTTGCCGGCCGCCAGCGCCGGGCCGAGCTTCCAGCTGGCCATGTTCATCGGGAAGTTCCACGGCACGATCAGCCCCACCACGCCGATCGGCTCGCGCAGGGTGAAGTCCAGCCCGGGCCGGGAGACCGGGATCGTCTCGCCGAAGAGCTTGTTGGCGGCGCCGGCGTAGTACTCGAACACGAGGCTCACCGCCAGTGCCTCGCCGCGGGCGCCGGAGATCGGCTTGCCGACGTTCCGGCTCTCGAGCTGCGCAAGCTCCTCCAGGTTCGCCTTCACGACTGAGGAGAACTTCTGCAGCGTGCGGCCCCGCTTCGAGGCCGACCAGGTCGACCAGGGACCCTCGAAGGCCGCCTGGGCAGCCTGAACCGCGCGATCGACGTCCTCCGGCCCGCCCAGCGGGGCGCGTGCGATCACCTCGCCGGTGGCCGGGTTGAGCACGTCGAAGGTCTGGCCGTCGGCGGCGTCGACCTGCTCGCCGCCGATGATCATCTTCACGTTGAGCGGCATCGCGGCGATGTCTGCTTCCGGCGCGTGTGATTCAGTCGTCATGCGCAGATTCTAGGCCCTGTCCCTATGGGGCCGGCGACGCCCCGCCAGTGATGTAGGCGGGGAGGATGGTGCGCAGGATGTTGGTCGGTTTCGGGTCGGCCGCGAAGAGCTCGGGATGCCCCGGCGTCCGCGCCGCCAGGAAGGAGTGGTACCACTCGGTCTGGCGCAGATCCAGGCTGTAGCGGGAGCCGTGGTCGCTGAAGAGCACCACCACGGCTCCCGGGTCCTTGTCGACGATCGCATCGACCATCGCCAGCAGCTTGGGATTGAGGGTCGCCAGGTCGCCCCTCATCGCGGCGGAGTAGTCCTCCAGCGTCATGTGAATCGTCTCGATCTGAGCGGCGAAGATGTTCACCCCCGGCCACCAGGCGGGCACCGGTACGGGATTACCGTTGGCGTCCCAGAGGAATGGCAGGTGGGGCTGGAACAGGTGGGCGAGCACGAGCCGATGCGCTCCAGGATCGACCAGCCCCTCGAGGCTGTCGACGCTGTCGTTGAAGTGCGAGCGCAGGGAGTCGGTCAACAGGTACGGGACCAGCGACTTCACGATCGGGCCGAAGACCGATTCGGCCAGCATGTTGTCCTCGAAGGTGTTGACCCCGCCGTGCTGGATGTGGGTGCCGGCGGAGAAGGTCACGTGCCCAGCCGGCGAGTCGATGATGTCCCACTCGTACCCTGCCGCCTGCGCCTCCTTCGGCAGCACGGCGTCGGAGAGAGCCCTCCGGATCATCCATTGCACTTCGCTCGCGGGAGCGGTGTCCAGCGGAACCCCATCGGTGCTTCCGGTCAGGAGGTTCATGAGCGTCAGGTCCGTGTAGCGCCGATCCGTATGCGCGTCGTCGTAGACATCGAATCCGCGGGCTGCCAGCGCGTCCTCGAACGGGCCGTTGTCGATCCCCATGTCGTTCATCAGCGTATCCCGCCGCGGATAGCCGTCGAGCAGGACGATGTAGATGTTCGGACCGGTCGCCACCTGGTCGACGGCGACCGGCGCGACCGGGCCTTCGGCGCTGACGACGGCGCGCACCACGCCCGACACGAAGAAGACGAGCACGAACGCCATCGCGGCGGTGGAGGCCGAACGGGGAACGAGCGGCAGCGACCGGCCCACGCGCCTGGCGATCAGTACGAGGACCACCCAGGCGGCGACAGCCAGCGCGGCCTGCCACCAGTGTCGCGTGAAGGTCGCCCAGAAGCAGATCAGCCCGACCGCCAGGCCGGCCGCCAGGGGAGCGCGGGATCGCGCGAACCACGCGGCGAGGAGCCCGACCAGCAGGGCCAGGGGAATGACGAGGAGGAGGGGGCGGAACAGGTAGAAGGTCGGGAAGGCGGAGTTCGCGAACCTGCCCAGGATGTAGCCGGCGAAGCCCAGGTAGGCGACGACCACCGCCAGCAGGATCTGGCGGACGCCATCGCTCACGGGCCGATCTTAGGCGCCGCGGCCAGGAGTCGTTGACGCTGATTCCGCCGTCGATGCGACGGGGGAGGGCTAGCCGGCGTCTCCGTCGTCGCTCGGCGAGCCGGCCGCGCCCTCGGCGCCCTCGCCCGCGGCACCCTCTTCGCCCTCGGCGGCCTCCTCGCCTTCGCCCTCCACGACGACCGGCTCGATGACCTCCTCCTCGCGCGGCGGGGTGACCTTGGCGACCAGGTCGTCAGGGTCGTTCAGGACCGTCACCTTCTCGTCGACCGTCAGATCACCGACGTGGATCGTCGACTCGAGGTCGACGAGCGGCGCCAGGTCGACCTCGATCTGGTGCGGTAGGTCGCCCGGCAGGCCTCGCACCTTGAGGTGGTCGAGCGAGGTGAAGAGGATCGCGCCCTCCAGCTCGACCGCCGGCGAGGTGCCGATGAAGGCGAGCGGGATCTCCGCCTGCATTTCCTGGCTGAGGTCGACGGCGAAGAGGTCGACGTGCAGTGCCTTGCGGGTCAGCGGGTTGCGCTGGATGCCCTTGATGATCGCGCTGGTCGGCCGGCCACCATCGACCGAGACGCTCACGACACTCGTTCGGCCGGCCTGCCGATAGAGGTGCTCCAGCTCCTTGCCGTCGAGCTGCACCGGGATCGAGCCGATCTTCTTGCCGAACAGCACGCCGGGCACCACGCCGGTGGTGCGCAGGCGCTTGTTCTGCTTGCCCTGCGCGACGCGCGCGGTGACGGCGATCTCCAGGTCCATGGGTGGGCTGATCCTCGAGGTTGCAAGCCGGACACGGCCGGGTGGTGCGAACTACGTGTCTGGGTGCCGCAGGATGGTAGCAGCGAGGCGCCGGAGCGGCAACCGCCCCCGCCCTACGACTCGGTCAGCTCGACGACCCGGCCGGTGATCGGCCCGACGTCGGGGTACGTCTCGGCATGCGGCAGGCCGACGTCGGGCAACCCGAGGGCGACGGCCGCCACATCGGTCAGGAACAGGTACGGGAGAGCCTCGTCCGGCATGGGGCTAGAATCGCGTCCGTATGGCCGGCACGATCATGATCGTCGAGGATGAGCCCGCCGTGGCGCGGGGCGTGCAGATTGCGCTCGAACGCGAGGGATATACGACCGCCATCGTCGGCACCGGCGAGGATGCACTCAAGCAGTTCGCCGACATCGCGCCTGACCTGGTGCTCCTCGATGTTCGCCTGCCCGGGATCGACGGGTTCGAAGTCTGCCGCCAGCTGCGCCGGGAGACGCGGGCCCCGGTCCTCTTCCTGACCGCTCGCGCCGACGAGGTCGATAAGGTCGTCGGCCTGGAGATCGGCGCCGACGACTACCTGGTCAAGCCGTTCAGCGTCCGCGAGCTCGTCAGCCGCATCAAGGCGCTCCTGCGCCGCGCCTACGGCGAGCTGGCGGATACCCAGACCGGCCGCACGCTGCGCCGTGGCGAGCTGGTGATCGACCTCGAGCGTCGCCGCGTCACGCGCGACGGGGAGCGAATCAGCCTCACCACCACCGAATTCGATCTGTTGCGTCATCTCGCCACCAAGCCGGGTCGCGTCTACACGCGGACCCAGCTCCTCGAGCTGGTCCGCGACTACGAGGCGCTCGAGGCCGACGAGCGGACGATCAACGTGCATATCAGCCACATCCGCGACAAGATCGAGCCGGACCCCGCCCAACCGCGCTTCATCAAGACGGTGAGGGGCGTGGGGTATGCCTTCAGCGAAGACTGATCCCGCGCCCGAGCCGGGGATCAGGCCGCTGCGCCGGCCACTCGCCTGGTTGCAGCAGCTGAATGCGCGATTGGTCCTGGCGCTCGCCAGCGTGGCGCTCGTCGCGCTGCTTGTCTCGGGGCTGGCGCTCAACCAGGTGCTGCCCGGCTACTTCAGGGAACAGGCGCAGAGCCAGGCCCGTACCGCCGCTTTGTCGACCGGCCTCCTGCTGGTGAGGGAAGCGACCCGTAACCCGGAGCTGCTGCCGGTCCGGGAGCTGCGTGAGACGCGGCTGCTCAAGGGCGTGGCCGACGTCGCAGCCAAGGAGCTCGCCCAGGGCACCGTCACCTTCTACAACGCCGACGGCACGCTCGCCGCCCAGGCGTCGCCAGACGCGGAGACCGCCGCCGCGCTGCGGGCAACTGGCCTGCGTCCCGATGCGGAGGTGCCCCCGCAGGCCTTCAGCCAGGAGATACCGATGCCGGACGGATCGAAGCTGACGCTGGTCATCTCGGTCACGAATCCGTATACCTCGCGAGTCACCACCCTGGACCGGGTGCGCAGCACGCTCCTCTTCACCGGCCTGCTGGCGCTGCTCGCCTCGCTGCTGGTGGGCATAGTGGCTGCGCGGCGATTCACCTCTCCGCTCGCCAGGTTGCGTCGCGCGGCGAGCCGCCTGGCGCAGGGCCAGCTCGACGAGCGGGCGCCGCGCTCGGACATCGTTGAGATCGACGACCTGGCCCAGCAATTCAACGTCATGGCCGATCGGCTCTCGGATTCGCTGCGCATGCTCGAGGCCGATCGCGATCGGCTGCGCGAATTCGTGGCCGACGTCTCGCACGAGCTGCGCACCCCGATCGCCGCCCTCCGCGCCTTCACCGACCTGCAGCGCGATGGCGACGACGAGGCGACCCGCCGGGAATTCCTGGATCGGTCGAGCGAGCAGATCAGCCGCCTGGAGTGGATGAGCACCAACCTGCTCGACCTGTCGCGCATCGACGCCGGCATCTTCCCGCTCGACATGCGGCCCGGCGACCTGCGCGATCCGATTCGCTCCGTCGTCGAGGCGCATGCCGAGCTGGCCGAGCAGCGCGGCGTGACGCTCATCAGCGAGGTTCCGCCGGCGCCGGTGATGCTCAGCTTCGACCGGGAGCGAGTCGTGCAGCTGCTCAGCAACCTCGTCGGCAACGGCCTGAAGTTCACGCCGCGGGGCGGCGAGGTGCGCGTCACCTTGACCGATGCGCCCGAGGGCGCCCAGCTGGAGGTACGCGACTCCGGACCCGGGATCCTCGCCGGGGAGCTGCCGCACGTATTCGAGCGATTCTTCCGGGGCACCAACGTGGGGGAGGCGCGCGCCTCGGGCAGCGGGCTCGGGCTGGCGATCGCACGTTCTATCGTGGAGATGCACGGCGGCCGGATCGAAGTGGCGAGCGCCGTGGGCGAGGGATCGTCCTTCACGGTGCACCTGCCGAGGGGTCCGCAAGATCAATGAAACTTCATGCCCGGCGACGCACGGGCGCAACTCGCCTGGACCACGATCGCAACTGACGCCCCGGACCTTTGAGCAGTGAGCACAGATCAGCGATGAGCGACAGCGAAGAACCGACCGGCCCGCCAGAAGGGCCTCCACAGACCGAACAGCCCGAGGTCCAGCGCTACGGACCTCCCCCCACCGAGCCGACGCTCCCCACCTGGGATGCGCCGACCTGGCCGCGCACTTCGGACGCCGATACGAGGGCACGCGAGCGGCGCGGCCTCAGCGCGGGACCGGTGGTGACGATCGCCGTGGTGACCGCCATCATCTCCGGGTCCCTCTCGGCGGCAGCGGTCTCCAGCCTGCTGCGGCCGACCACGAGCAGCACCCTGCTCGATCCCACCGGCACCGCCGCCAGCCAGGTCCGCATCGACGAGTCGAGCGCCGTGATCACCGCCGTCGCGAAGGTCATGCCGTCGGTGGTCGTCATCCAGTCGAGCAGCAGCGGCGGCGTCCTGGGTGGCGCGAACGGCATCGGCTCCGGCTTCATCTTCGACACCAATGGCTGGATCCTGACCAACCGCCATGTGGTCGACGGCGCCGATCAGATCCAGGTCCAGCTCAATGACAGCCGCGTCTTCACCGGCCGCGCGTACGGGATCGATACTCTCACCGACCTGGCGATCGTCAAGATCGACGCCACGGGACTTCCGGCAGCACCGATCGGCTCGAGCGACGAGCTCCAGCTCGGCCAGCTGGCGGTCGCCATTGGCAATCCGCTCGGCACCTTCGAGAACACGGTCACCACCGGTGTCGTCTCGGGGCTCGGGCGACAGATCCGTGCCGGCGACGCGGTAGGCAGCACATCGGAGCAGCTGAACAACCTGATCCAGACCGATGCGGCCATCAACCCGGGCAACTCCGGTGGACCGCTGATCAACAGCGCCGGCCAGGTGATCGGCATCAACACGGCCGTGAACCAGGACGCGCAGGGGATCGGCTTCGCGATCCCGATCAACGTGGCCCGGCCGATCATGGTGCTGGCGCTCGCGGGCAAGCCGATCGCACGGCCCTGGATCGGTGTCTACTACACGCCCATCGACAAGCAGCTGGCGCAGCAGCGCAGCCTCGCGGTCGACCACGGCGTGCTGATCGATCCGGCCGCGAACGGCGCGCCGGGGGTCTTCCCCGGAAGCCCGGCCGACAAGGCCGGCCTGCAGGACGGCGATATCGTGGTCGCGGTCGACGGCGACACGGTCGACGAGGACCATGACCTGTCGACCCGCATCCTGCCGCACGTGCCGGGCGACGTGGTCCGCCTGTCGGTGGTTCGCGACGGCCGCAGCATCGAGCTCAGCGTCACGCTGGGGACGCTCCCCTCGAATCCCTAGCCGGCGCCTCCGCCGCGATGGCGGCGAATGCGCGTCTCGACTGTATCGAAGGCCCCGGGCAGCGGGGC
>JBBQGI010000036.1:0-13288 GCA_038322875.1 Candidatus Limnocylindria bacterium
CGCAGTTTTCGCCGAGCACGAAGCTCCCTGGTTCGAAGGGGAGCCTGATGCTGATCGTCGGGGGCGTTGCGGGAATCGGCGCACTCCTGGCGCTGCTGGGCATCCTGACGGTCCTGGGCGCGTTCGGCCTCTACGGCGGAAGCTGGTTCATCGGCCTCCTGCTCGGCGTCGCCGGCGGGCTGCTGATGGGGTGGGCCAGCTGGAAGGAATTCCAGTCCGAAGGCGGCAAGTTCAACATCGGGATGGCGAGCACGCCTTCGGCGCCGCCCGCGCCACCTGCCCAGAGCTACACCCCTCCCGCCCAGACCTACTCGCCTCCTCCTGCGGCCCCGGCAGCGCCTGCTGAGCCGATGGGCGGAGACCACAGCTCCGAGGACGAGCCGCGGGCCTAGCGGCCGCGCACCAGCTCGTTCGCTCGGGCGACGAGCAGCTCAACCGGATCGGCGGGCTCGCTGCCGGCATGTCGCGCCGCGGCGAGCCGGCCCGCCACTGCATCTCCGGCGAGGCCATCGTCGATGGCGTCCAGCGCCTCGCGGAGCAGCTGGCGACGTCCTCCGTCCGCCTCACCACTCATGAGGTGATGCACCAGCGCTGAGAGGTCGGACTGGGTCGCCTCGAAGTCGGGCGGTGCCTCATCCAGCGCCTCGGCAAAGTAGGCGACCGCCAGGGCCAGCAGCAGATCCGTCTCGGCTGCCTGATCCTCGAGCTGCGTCTCGGTGCCGACGACGAGGCGATAGGCGCCTCCCCGCCTGCCGAAGCCGATCCAAGGGCCGTCCTTCTCCGGTCGCCCAATTGCGCGCACGCCCTGGAGCGGCGCAGCGGGGCCGGGCATCGCGGCGCCCGGCTATTCGACCTTCGTGGCGGGCAGGATCACGATGCGGCGGTTCGGCTCGACGCCAACGCTCTGCGTGCGCACCCTCGGGTTCTCGACGAGGGCCATGTGCACGATCCGGCGCTCGATCGCGGGCATCGGCTCGAGCTGGATGATCTTCCCTGTCTGCAGAACGCGCTTCGCGGCGCGGTCGGCGACGTCGCGGAGCTGCTCTTCGCGCCGTCCCCGGTAGTTCTCGACGTCGACCGCGATGCGGTGGTACTCGCCTTCCTTCTTGGCCACGATCAGGTTGACGATGTGCTGCAGGCTGGCGAGCTTCTCACCGCGCCGCCCGATCAGAACCCCAAGGTCGGAGCCGCGCACGTTGAGGCGGGCGGTCTCGCCGCCCGTGGCGATCTCCACCGTGCCCGGTACCTCCATCAGGCGCAGCAGCTCCTCCAGGACGCTCTTGGCCTGTTCCAGCGTCCCTCGCTCCTTCTCCGTCAGCTCTTCGAGAGGCTTGCCGGGGATGAATGGCGCGGGCTCGCGGGGCGGACGGTCCTCCCGTGGCGGACGATCGGCACGAGGGGGGCGGTCGCGGAATGGACGATCTCCGCGGCCGCCACGGGCGTCGCGGTCCGACCTGCCGCGTCCGCCGCGCGAGCGAGCCGGGATCTCCCGTGTCGGTCGTGTTTCGGTCATGCCGAGGTCGGCGACCTGTTCGCTGATCGCAGCCTCGGGAAGGTCGACATCGGGCTCGGCAGGAGGCGGAGCTGCCTGCGGGGCAGCGCGTCGAGGCGCTCGCGTGGGGGCCTCCGGCTCGGCAGGGGGCGGAGAGCTGTCGCGCACCGTCTCCGCGGCCGCCACGGCGGACTTGGGGGCCGCCAGGATGCGGGCCTCCTCGCCGCCGACCCCGAGGATCCCGCGGCTGCCCTGGGAGAGGATCTCGATGTCGAGCTCGGTCAGCTCCGCGCTGAATTCCTTCATCGCGGTGCGGATCGCCTCCTCGACGTTCTTGCCGTTGAACTCGCGGAATGTCATCGCTTCTTGCCTCGACGTTTCTTGTTGGGACGGGGCGTCGAGCGGCTGCCAGGGGGCGTGCCACCGGGACGCTGGTTGGACGGCTGGGGGGTCTTGGCCGGAGGGGCCGGCGGGAGCTGCTCCCTGCGTGCCGGTCCGCCCGTCAGGTTGTCATCAGGCGGAGGAGCGAAGCGCGGCTGCCAGCCGAAGAGCGGGAAGAGGTTGCCCCAGCCCATGATCCGGTACTGCTGCACGATCAGGTAGGCGGTGTAGACGACCCAATACAGGATCAGGCCGCTCGGGAAGAGGCCGCCCCACCAGATCGTCAGCAGCGGGAAGAGATAGGTCATCGTGTTGGTGGTCGACGAGGTCGGGTCGTCAGGGTTCGGCTTGGGGCTTGTCATCCGGACCTGGATGAATTGCAGGAGCGCGGCCAGGATGGCCAGCCCCGAGATCACGAAGCCGATGCCGGGCAGCGCGACCGAGAAGACGTGGTCGATCTGCGCCAGGTCGAGATTTCCCAGCCAGGCGACCGTCGTCTTGATCGGCGCGTGCAGCTTGAGCGGATCGATGAGCTGGCAGTTGAGCGGCAGGAAGTGGGTGAAGTTGGCAACATCGAACTGCGGCAGATTGCAGGTCGCGCCCGATCCCACCACCGGTGCGGCGTACTGGATGTTGGTCACGACACCGGCAGCGTCCTTGACGTCACGGATCTGCGTGATCCCCGGCAGCGCCGCCTGCAGCTGGGTGAAAGTGTCCGAGGCTGCGTCCTTGACCGAAAGGGTGACCACGTTGGAGGCGCGAATCAGCGCCTGGTAGAGGGCGAAGAGCAGTGGCAGCTGGAGCACAACCGGCAGGCAGCCGGCGGCCGGATTGACACCGTGCTCGCGGTAGAGGGCCTGGGTCTCCTCGGCGATCTTGGTGCGGTTCCCCTTGTGCTTGCGGTTCACCTCGCGGATGAGTGGCGCCATCCGCTGCATCTCCTTCTGCGACTGGATCTGCCGCACGAAGAGCGGTGCCAGGAGCGTCCGGATCACGATGGTGAAGACGATGATCGCCAGGGCGAAGTCGCTGAAGATGAGCTGATACGAAGCGATCAGCAGGTTGAAGAGGGGCAGGAAGAAGACGTCCCAGGGCGGCGTGAAATGCTCGATTCCCAGGAATCCGGCGCCGATGACGGGTGTCACGATCGCGTGCTCTCTCTAGGTGACCGGGTCATAGCCGCCCGGATGGAGCGGGTGGCAGCGACCGATCCGGCGGGCGCCCATCCAGGCGCCACGCACGAAACCGTGGCGCTCGATGGCCGTGTAGGTGTACTGCGAGCAGCTCGGGGTATAGCGGCAGCTCGGCGGCATCCAGGCGAAGAGCCGCTGGTACGCGGTGATCAGTCCGAGCCCGATTCTTCTCATCCACCGATTCCCGATCGCTCGAGGAGCGATCGCAATGCCTCTCGCAGCTCCGTGTAGCTGGCGGTCCCTGCCTCCGGCCGCGCGATCAGCAGCAGGTCCCATCCCGTTTCCGTCGCGTCCAGCTGCTTGCGAACCAGGTCCCGCAGCCGACGCCTCACCCGATTGCGCTGGACGGCGCCGCCAAGCGATCGCGGAGTGCTCAGCCCGATCCTCGTTCCCGGCCCGTCCGTCCTCAGCGATCGGAGGACGAGGAGCTGGCCGGAACGTGACCTGCCATGGCGGCCGACCGCGTCGAAGTCCGCCTTGCGCCGAAGCATTGGGAGGGGCGGCATCTCGGGTCCTCGACGCCGTCAGGCGCTGAGCTTCTCGCGCCCCTTCGCCCGGCGACGGGCAAGCACGCGGCGACCACCCTTCGAAGCCATGCGAGCGCGGAAGCCGTGTTCCCGCTTCCGGGCGCGCTTCTTGGGCTGGTAGGTCCTCTTCATGCGTGCGTGCCTGTCCTCGTTCAGCGGCGGCGATGCAGGTCCGATAACACACGAACGGCTGGCGTCTTCGCCAGCCTCACGCGATGGCCCCTGTGCTGCGGCCCGCCTCGCTCTGCCCGGCGATTCTAGCGACGCGCCGGCAGGAGTGTCAAACCTCGCGCCGCCCCCGGAGCGGTCATCGGAGCGAAGTTGAGGTTATCCATTGCCCCCCCGGAAAGGGTGCTGCTACACTACCGCGACCCCCGAGGCCCGACGCCCATCTGACCGGCTCTGAGTGCGCCCCGAGGGAGTACTCGACGGGTGCCGGGACGCCGCGGCTGAATCGGTTGGGAGTGGGCTATCGATGGATGCGAAGCAGGTCTGGCGTGCCGTCCTGGGTGAGCTGCAGGTGTCTCTCTCGCCTGCCAATTTCGAGACCTGGCTGAAGGACACCTCGCTCGTCGACCTCGACGAGAACCGCTATCGCATCGCCGCTCCGAACGGGTTCGCCCGCGACTGGCTCGACAATCGATATCGCACCCTGATCAGCCAGACGCTGGCGCGCGTCGTCGGAGGATCGGTCCAGGTCGAATTCGTCGTGGCCGACGCTCCGGGCCCCGTTCCCGCCCAGGCCGACGAGGAGGCGCTCGCGCTGCCCCCGGCCTCGGCTGGCGGCAACACCGTCAACCTGAACGGTCGCTACGCCTTCAGCAACTTCATCGTCGGCAGCGCCAACCGGCTGGCCCACGCCGCGGCCCTGTCGGTCGCCGAGCGCCCGGGCCACGCCTACAACCCGCTCTTCCTGTACGGCGGGGTGGGCCTCGGCAAGACCCACCTGATGCACGCCATCGGCAACGCGGTGGCCGTCAAGTTCCCGAGGAAGCGGATCCTCTATGCGACCAGCGAGAAGTTCACCAACGACTTCATCAACGCGATCCGCGAGCAGCGGATGGAGGACTTCCGGAACCGATATCGGCGCATCGACGTGCTTCTCATCGACGACATCCAGTTCATCGCCGAGCGCGAGCGAACCCAGGAGGAGTTCTTCCACACCTTCAACACGATCCACGAGGCTGGCAAGCAAATCGTCCTCTCGAGCGACCGGCCGCCAAAGGCGATCACCACCCTCGAGGAGCGACTGCGCTCGCGCTTCGAGTGGGGGCTCATCGCCGACCTGACGCCGCCCGACCTGGAGACCCGCATCGCGATCCTCCGCAGCAAGGCCGAGGATCAACTCAATCTCATCCCTGCCGAGGTGATCGAGTTCATCGCGCGCAAGGTGGTGAGCAATGTCCGCGAGCTCGAGGGGGCGCTGAATCGGGTCGTCGCCTACTCCAGCATGTCCGGCATGCCGATCAACAACGAGCTGGCCAGCGCGGTGCTCAGCAACGTCATGTACAACCCAAAGAAGCGCTCCATCACCCCGCAGCGCATCGTGCGCGCGGTGGCCGACTACTACGGCGTCAACCTGGACCAGTTGCGCTCGTCCAAGCGCGACAAGGCGATCGTGGTGCCGCGCCAGATCGCTATGTACCTGATCCGCGAAGAGACCGATATCTCCCTGCTGCGGATCGGCGCCGAGCTCGGCGGGCGCGACCATTCAACCGTCCTGCACGCCTACGACAAGATCGCCCGCGAGCTCGCCGAGAACGACGAGATGCGTCGCGAGGTGAGCGCGGTGCGGGAGATGATTTACTCCGAGTGATGGTGCGGCAGGCGCTGGTGGAGAACCTCCACGATCCGGTGGACAACCCCGCCTTCATGGCGGCTGCGAGGCCGGCCGGTGGTCCGGGGCGAGATCGGTTCTGCACAGGGCGGGGCTCGCCGTCCACCGCGCAGGCCCATGACGTGGCGAGATTCCCACCATCGGGGGCGGGTTTATCGGCAGGTCGTCGGAGCGTGGCTGAGCGTGGATCTCCACACCGTCCACACGCCTACTAGAGACGGCTACGGACGGGTATTCTTCTTACCAGCTTCATAGAGAGGTCGGGATGAACGTATCGGTCATGCAGGAGAACCTGGCACGCGGCCTGGGGGTGGTCGGGCGTGCCGTCAGCAGCCGGGCCACGCTGCCGGTGCTGGCCAATGTCCTGCTCAAGACCGAGAACGCCGGCCTGAAGCTGACCGCCACCAACCTGGAGATCGGCATCAACTGCTGGGTCCCGGGCAAGGTCACCGACGAAGGTGAGATCACCGTCCCGGCCAAGCTGCTGACCGAGCTGGTGTCGTCGCTGCCGAACCAGAAGATCGACCTTCAGTACTCAGCCAAGGACCGGACCCTGAAGGTCACGTGTGGCGGCAGCCGCTCGTCGATCAAGGGGATCGAGGCGGACGAGTTCCCGGTCGTGGCTGCGATCGGCGACACCCCCATCACCAGCACCGACTCCCGCGCCCTGCGCGAGGCCCTCGGCGAAGTCGTCTTCGCGGCCGCGAGCGACGAGAGCCGCCCGATCCTGACCGGGGTCCTGACCCGGCTCGCCGGCGACCGGATGACGCTCGCCGCCGCGGACAACTACCGGATCGCGGTTCGCACGCTGACGCTCGCCAAGCCGGTGACGCCGGAGATCACGATCGTCGTGCCGGCGCGCTCCTACGCCGAGCTGATGCGGATCATGCCTGATGCCGAGGAGTCGATCGAGATCACCGTCACGCCCAATAAGAGCCAGGCCCTCTTCCACGTGAACGGGATCGACCTGGTGAGCCGACTGATCGAGGGGCAGTTCCCCAACTACGAGCCGGTGATCCCGACCGGTCACACCAGCCGAGCCGTGCTCGACCGCGAGCTCTTCCTGGCCGGCGCTCGTCGTGCGAGCATCTTCGCCCGGGACAGCGCCAACATCGTGAAGATCGAGATCGGCGGCGAGGCAGCCGAGGGAGTCTCGATCACGGCCCACGCGGCCGATGTCGGCGACGCGGCAGACGCGCTCGAGGCCGCTGTCGAGGGGCAGCCCACGAGCATCGCCTTCAACGCTCGCTATCTGATCGACGTGCTCAGCAACCTGGGTGCCGATGAGGCCGCGCTGGAGCTCTCCGGCCCGCTGGCGCCGGGAGTGATACGCGGGGTTGGCAAGGAAGACTACGTGCACGTCATCATGCCGGTCCGGACGGCATCGTAGGGAGGGATCGCCGGTGACGGCGCGCCATCCGGCCGTCGCGCAACTGCCCGGAGCGAGACCGTGCGTCTGACCCGCCTCCTACTCGAGGACTTCAGGAGCTACCCGAGCGCCGAGCTGCACCCAGAGCCTGGCCTGACGATCGTTGCCGGCCCAAACGGGGCCGGCAAGACGAACCTGCTCGAGGCGATCTTCGTGGCGGTCACCGGTCGCTCCCACCGCGCCGGATCCGACGCCGAGATGGTGAGCCACGGGCGGCCATTCGCCCGCGTGCGGCTGGATCTCGCGGCCCCCGAGGGCGCGGCCACGGCAAGCGTCGAGCTGATCCTGCCCGCCGAGGACGCGTCGCCGGAGATCCGAAAGCGGGTCACCCTCAACGGCCTGGCGCGCCGCGCGGCCACCATCGGCGATACCGTGCGAGCCGTCCTCTTTAGGCCGGAGGAGATGCTCCTGCTGGTCGGGTCCCCTGCCGAGCGTCGCCGATTCCTCGATTCCATCCTGGCGCAGCGACACCGCGCGGCGGGGCGCGATCTGGCCGAGCTGGCGCGGATCCTCGCCCAGCGCAACGCGCTGCTGCGTGCCATCCGGCGCGAGGAGGCGACGCCGGAGAATCTCGGCTTCTGGGACGAGCAGCTGGCGCAGGTGGGCTCGCGGGTGATGGCCGCTCGCCTGGCCCTGGTCGCAGATCTGGCCGCAAGGATCCCGGAGCTGCACGACGCCGTCGCCCCCGCGGCTGAACGCGGGGAGCAGGTCCGGCTCACCTACGCGGATACGCTGAAGGACGCCTGGCCGGACCGACCCGCCGAGGCCGGCGCCCCACCATCTGCCGACGAGCTGGTCGCGCCGTATCGGCTGCGGATACGGCAGGTCCGTGAGAAGGAGCTCTGGAACGGCGTCACCCTGGTTGGGCCGCACCGTGACGACCTGCGGGTCGAGCTTGGCGGTCGCGAGGTGGCCACGCACGCCAGCCGAGGCCAGCAGCGGACCATCATCCTGTCGCTCAAGCTGGCGGAGACCGACCTGCTCGGAGCCGATGGCGCCCCGACCCCGATCGTGCTGCTGGACGACGTCTTCTCCGAGCTGGACGCCGAACGATCGGAGCGGTCGCTGGCGCTGCTCCTCGAACGCGGCCAGGTGCTGGTCACCATGGCCGACCTGTCGTCGCTGCCTTCCGGCCGGCGCGGCGTCTCGATCTGGCAGGTCGGGGAGGGGCGCCTCTCGCAGGCGCCGCGCGTGGCATGAGCCGGGCCGAAGAGGCGGCCAGCGCGGTGCAGCGCGCGCTGATCGCGTGCATGGGTCCCGGGGCAGCCGAGCAGATCGCCCTGGCACAGGCCCGCCTGGCCTGGCAGGAGGTGGTCGCCGACGCCGGCCTGGAGCGTGGCGGCATGACGTCGCGGCTGATCGAGGTGAAGCGTGGCGCCGCCCAGGTGGAGGCCTCCGAGCCGATCCTGGCCCAGGAGCTGAAGCTGCGGTCCGAGGCGCTGCTGGTGGCTGCCAATCGGCGCATGGCGGGAAGGCCTGGGGCGACCATTGTCCTCTCCGGGATGGCCGTTTCGGTGGCTCGTTCGGGGGGTGCCCGCTCCCTATAATCGGCCACGTCGCCGTTCCTCGCTCGAGCTGCCCCGATTCCCATGAGCAACCGCCTGGCCACCCGTATCGGCCTGTTGGCCGGCGAGGAGCGCGCCCCCGACGCGCTTGACCTGGTGCGGTTCCGGCAGCCGACGATGGGTGCCGAGGTGCGCACGAAGGGGAGCCTCTTCCTCCTCGCCCAGGTGACCGGCGGCGACGCCGCCCTGGGCCGAGCGGTCGCCGAGGCGCTGGAGGCGATCGAGCGCGACTACTACTACGACCTGTCGGCGGGGGCGACCGGCGCGATCAGCAAGGCGCTGGCCGCCGCCAACCGCCTCCTCTACCACCAGCGCGGCCGCCTGGGGCTGACGAAGCGTGGCGGGGTCAGCGTGGCGGCGCTCGTGGTCCGGGAGCGTGAGGCCCATGTGGCGAAGCTGGGACCGGCCGCCGCCGTGATCGTGCGCGACGGGCGCATGTTCGAGCTGCCTCCGCCCCCTTCGGTCGAGGAGGAGGATCCGCGGCTCCGGGAGCGCCGCGTGGCGGAGTCGCTTGGCGAGGCCCTCGAGATCCAGCCCTACACCTGGCAGGGCGAGCTGGCGGCGGAGGACCGGCTGGCGCTGCTGTCGCGCAACGTCGCGCAGGTGGTCGGGGTCGAGGAGGTGCAGCAGGCGCTCACCACCCTCCGTCCCTCGGCGGCGGTGGAGCATCTGCACGAGCTCTTCCGGATCCGCGGTGGCCGCGGATCCGACGGGATCCTGGCGATCGAGCTCTTCGACCTGCCGGCCACGGCCGCCACGCATCAGCTCGAACCGGTGCGTCCCCACGAGGAGCTGGCCGGCCTCCCAGACCGTAGCCCGGTTCCCCTCGCCGATGCGATCGGCCACTTCCTGCACCGATGTGGGGATGCCATCGACGCCGCCCAGGCCGGGCTGGCGAGAGGCCTCCTGGTCGGCGTCAACATGCTCCTCGCCTTTGTCCCACGGAGGCGCGCACGCTATCCGACCAGCATCCCGCGCACCGCGCTGCGGGAAGACAGCCGCCGCCACCGCCGCGGGCTGCTCGGGATGGCCGGCCTGGTCGCCCTGGTGACGGTTGGCGTCAGCGTCGCCAGCCTGCCGAACCCGCGTCCCACTGACGCCATCCTGCGCGCATCGGTCGCGCGCACCGCGATCGGCGCCGCGCTGGACCTGCTCGCAACGGTCGAGGAGCGCGTCGAGGGGCGCGACCTGGTCGACCAGGACCCGGAGCGCGCCGAGAGCCTCCTGGAGGATTCCCTGGCGGCGGTCGAGCGTGCTGGTTCCGCCGGCGTGGCGGCGGACGCGCTGGATCCGCTCCGCGCCAGGATCGAGCACGGGCTGGATGCAATCTTCGCGGTGGCGCGGTTGAGCGACGTGGCGACGGTGGCCGACTTCACGGCCGCGTTCACCGACGTCGACCCGACCGATATGGTCCTGGCCAGCGACGGGTCCCTGTGGGTCGCCGAGGTGGGGCGCGGCCGGGTTATCCGCGTCGATCCCGCCACCGGGGAGTCGGCCGTGCTGTATCGGTCCGGGCAGGAGCTCGACGGCGGAACCGCAGGCGCCCCGTGGATGATCGCCACCGCGGCGACCGACGTGGTGCTGATCGATCGGGCGCGCCAGGCGTGGCGCTTCGACCTGGTCGAGCAGATTCCTCACCGGCTCGGCCTGCAGGGACTCATCGCGGTGGCGCCCGACAGCCGGCTCCTGGCGGCCCTCCAGCATCGGCCGCCGCTCGAGATCTTCAACCTGTACGTGGTCGATGCCGGCGGTGCCGGCGTGCTGAAGTGGGGTCCCGCCGATGCGATCCCGGTTCGCTACCCGGATCCGCCACAGCCGTTCCTGGTGGAGCAGCCCGACCTGCCGGCTGCGGCTGCGCGCGACATCCTGGTCGACGCCAGCCTGTGGTTGCTGCAGGCTCGCACCATGACGCGGGTCAACTTCGGTACGCCCCTGGCCCAGGAGGACTACTCGCTCGACCCGCCTCCCGACGCCACGGTTCGCCCGGAGCTCGACTACCGGTTGGTCGATGCCGCCACCGTCGGCGACCGCGAGACCTTCTACGTGTACGACGCAGCCAATGCGCGGATCGTCGCCTTCCAGCGCGCCGATGGTGCCTTCGTGCGCCAGTGGCTCGCACCGTCGGAAGGGGCGAACACCGGCCTGCTCGACGCCGTTCTGGCGCTCAGCGTCGCCTCGGTGGCCGACGGCCCGCCCGTTGCGTACCTGCTCACGCCCACACGGCTGCTCCGCGTCGTCCTCGAGTAGCCTCAACTAGAATCGGCCGATGCGCCTGATCGAGATGGTCGTCGAGAGCGTGCGCGTCCACATGCTCTCGAGCCAGCACGTGGTGATCCTGAAGGAGTCAGACCGCGAGCGGTATCTGCCGATCTGGATCGGTCCGTCAGAGGCGAACGCCATCGCCATGCGGCTGCAGGGCCTCAACGCCGAGCGCCCGCTGACCCACGACCTGCTGGTGAGCATCGTTGCCGCGCTCCACTCGAGCATCAGCCGCGTGGTCGTCACGCACGTGACCGATGGCACCTTCCATGCCCGCCTCTACCTGGAGCTCGCCGATGGCGGGGAGGCGGAGATCGACTCGCGCACGAGCGATGCGATCGCCACGGCGGTGCGCACCGGATCGACCATCTACGTCGACGAGCGGGTGCTCGACGAGGCCGGCGTCGAGCCGGACCGAGCTGAGCCGGGCGACGAGCCGGACGAGAAGCTGGCCGTCTTCCGCGAGTTCGTGAACTCGCTCGATGTCGACCTGGAGGGTGGCGAGAAGGGCCCCCCGACCGAAGAGCAGGGAGCCTGAGCAGCTCAGCTGCGGTGGCCGAGCACCTCGTCGCGCTTCGTCCACAGGTCCCAGCGCAGCTTGGCCAGGTCGCGGAACGTGCGCAGGATCTTACCGAAGCTGGCGCCGGTGTTGGCGCCCGCCGTCCGGGGATAGTGGTTCACTCCGACCTGGGCGATGCGGACGCCTCGCGCCCGCAGCTTGATCAGCGCCTCGGCCGAGAGGAACGGACCCTCGGCGTCCAGCCGCAGGCCATCGAATACCTCGCGCCGGAAAAGCTTCATGGCGCAGTCGATATCGCGCACCCGCAGGCCGAAGGCGACCGACACGATGGCGTTATAGGTCTTGGCGATGAAGATGCGGTGGAAGGGATCGCGGCGCTTGATCCGGTACCCGATCACCGCATCGACGGGCGCGTGCTCGTCCGCGAGGCGATCCAGGAGCCGGCTCATCTCGCGCAGGTCGAACTGCAGGTCGCCGTCGGAGAAGCTGATCAGCTCGCCCCGGGCGTTCTCGAAGCCGGCCTTCAGCGCACCGCCGTAGCCGCGGTTGGGCTGGTGGTGGACCCTCACGCGCGGGTCGGCCGCGGCCAGCGCGTCGGCCATCGCTGGCGTCTCGTCGGTCGATCCGTCGTCGATCGCCAGCACCTCGATCGAGGGTACGAGTGCACCGATCTCGGCCAGCGCTCGCTCGACCGTGGTCTCGATGTTCTCCTGCTCGTTGAACGCCGGGAAGAAGAAGGTCAGGCGCGGACGGTTCGCGGTCTCGGATTCGGTCACGAGCCGAACCCTAGCGCAACCGTCCTCCCTCCCGGGGCGTCCGGGAGCCGGATGTATACTCTCCGCCACCTTGGCGTATCACCCACCCAGGCGCCGATGAATTGGTGCCGCAACCGATGACCCGCGACTCCGTCCGGGAGCGGGGCGCGAGGCCAATCGAACGCGGCCTGCCGCTCGATCCCGCGACCCTCGTCGCCATCCTGATCGTCCTCGGCATCCTGCTGCGGGCGTTCGTGGGCGGCGTCTACCTGCCGCTCAGCGGCTTCCGGATCGACGTCGGAGACTTCTCCGCCTGGGCGTCTCGGCTTGCCTCCGTCGGGCCGGGCCACTTCTACGCACCCGACTACTTCGGCGACTACCCGCCCGGCTACATGTACGTTCTCTGGCTGCTGGGATCGCTGGGAGAGCTCTTGCGGCCGGTGCTCGGCCTCTCGATCACCCCTGGGCTGGTGAAGGTCCCAGGCATCCTGGCCGACGCCGGCGTCGCATGGCTCCTGTTCAGCTACGCCAGGCGCTTTGGCAAGGGATGGCTCGGCTCGTGGAGCGGCGAGCGGATCGGCGTCGTGGCGGCAGCGGTCTACCTCTTCAACCCAGGCACCATCTTCAACTCGGCGATATGGGGCCAGGTCGATTCGGTCGGGACACTGGCCCTTCTGGGCACGCTCTACCTGCTCGCGCGCGGCTGGACCGAGGCGGCCGCCGTCGGCGCGGTGATCGCCCTGCTGGTGAAATTCCAGTTCGGCTTCCTGTTGCCGATCGTGGCGATCGTGGGCATCAAGCGCCACCTCTTCGGCCGATCGTCCGATCCGCTGCACGACGGCCGGGCAGACCCGGTACGCGTCCTCAGTTCGCTGGCCGCCGGACTGGGCTCGCTGGTGCTGCTGATCGTGCCGTATGGATTCGGCGTCTGGAATCCGGGCGACCCGAGCCGGAGCCTGGTCGACAAGTTCATCGAGGCATCCGATACCTATCGCGGCCTGACGATCAACGCCTTCAACCTGTGGCGCAACCCGTGGACCGGCCTCGGCGACACGCTGCGCTGGGGGTGTGACGTCGCCCCTCCGGGGTGCGGGGGGGGCGAGGGGATCGCCTTCATGCTCGGCGGGACGCCTGTCACCTGGCAGCTGGTCGGAACGATGCTCTTCGCCGCAGCCGCCCTGCTGGCGCTGTGGCAGGTCGCGCGTCGCGACGACCCCGCCGGGATCCTGGTCGGATCGCTCGTCCTGGCGGTTGCCTTCTTCGCGCTTCCGACTCGCGTGCACGAACGCTACCTGTTCCCGGCGCTGGCGCTCGCCGCCCCGCTGATCGC
>JBBQGI010000037.1:0-13273 GCA_038322875.1 Candidatus Limnocylindria bacterium
CCGAGGGACTGCACGTCACGATCCTGCCCGGCGGTCCGGACGTGATCCCGCAGGTTGTCGGCTCCGACCCCGCCGGCCCCGAGTTCACCATCTCGTGGGTGCCCAAGGTGCTCGAGGTGCGCGCCAAGGACCAGTCCGACCTGGTCGACATCGCCCAGGTGTTCCAGCGTGCCGGCACGCGCTCTGTGTCTTGGGCGGCGGGCAAGGGTCCCGATCCGACGAGCCCCGACAACATCACCTCGCCGGAGCAGTTCGCCGGCAAGAACATCGGTGTGTGGGACTTCGGCAACGAGTACGAGGTCACCGCCGGGGCCTTGAAGTTCAATCTCGCGCAGGGCACCGACTACACCAAGGTCATCCAGCCCTTTGACATGACCCTGCTGCTCAGCCGCCAGATCGACGTCGCCGAGGCGATGATTTACAACGAGTATGCCCAGGTCCTCGAGGCGACCAATCCGGCCACGAACGACCTGTACCAGCCTGAAGACCTGAACGTGATCGACTACAACGAGGTCGGCACGGCGATGCTGCAGGATGCCCTGTGGGCTCGTGCCGCATGGCTGGGCGAGGGGACCAATGCCGACACGACGGTCAAGTTCCTGCGCGCTTCATTCAAGGGCTGGATCTACTGCCGGGAGAACCCGGCCGACTGCGTGAAGTACGTGACCGACGCCGGCAGCACCCTGGGTGCCGGGCATCAGAAATGGATGATGAACGAGATCAACGCGCTGATCTGGCCGTCGCCAGACGGGGTCGGCGTGTTGAGCTCGTCCGCATGGTCGCAGACCGTGGACACCGCGCTGGAGGCGGGCATCATCGCAGCCGCTCCACCTGACAGCGCATACCGGACCGACCTGGCGCAGAAGGCCCTCGAAGGGCTGAGCGACGCGGACGGCGCCGGCTTTACGAAGGCGGTCGTGGAGGTCACCAAGGGCGGCGAGTAGGCCTCGTAGCAGCGTCCAGATGATCGAAGGAGGCCCCTCGTCCGCGAGGGGCCTCCTCGCTAGTCCGCCGCCCCAGCCAGTTCCGGCTCGGCGCGACGCACGAGTGGCCCCATCAGCGGCGGCACGATCAGTGCGGTGGCCACCACCATCCCCACGATCACGGCGTATACGTTGGCGTCGAACGCGCCAGCGGTCAGTGCCAGGCCGGCGACGATGATCTCCACCTCGCCACGCGGCACCATGCCCCACGCGATCAAGGCCGCCCGGTCCCGACCCAAACGGATCGCGCCCAGGAACGAGCCGGCGAACTTGGCGGCGATGGCCAGCACGGTGACGCCGACCAAGAGGCCGATGGTCGCCAGGCTGCCGAAGGCTGCAGGGTCGACCTGCGCGCCGACGAAGCCGAAGAAGAACGGCGTGAAGAAGGCGGCCACCGGCGCCGTCTCGGTCTCGAGCGCATGCTGCTCACTCGACTCGCCGACCACCATGCCAGCCAGAAACGCACCGATGATGGCGGCGAGCCCGATCTGCGCCGCCAGGGCGGCCAGGCCCAGCATCAGGATCATGCCGGGCAGGAACGGCGTCTCGGCGAAGCGAGGATCGGTCAGCAGGGAGCGGCGGGTGCGTAGGATGCCCGTCCCACCGATGACCACGATACCGATGAACGCAGCGGCCAGGCCGAGCAGCAGGAGGATCCGACCCGCGCTGACGTCGCCGTCGGAGATCCCTACCGCGACCGCGACGATCAGCATGGCGAGGACGTCGTCGATGACGGCAGCGCCGAGGATCACCCGCCCCGAGCGAGTGGCCAGTGCCCCGAAGCTGCGCAGGGCACCGCTGGTGATGCCGACGGACGTGGCGGTCAGGGTCACCGCGAAGAAGACGCGGCCGACGTCGCTCAGGTCGAGTGCGGTGGCAAGCAGGTAGCCGCCAGCGAACGGGAAGAGGACGCCGAGCACTGCCACGGCAAGCGCCGTTCCCCCGACGCGGGCCACCTCACCGATCCGGGTATGGACGCCCACCTGGAAGAGGAGGAGCACCGCACCGATCTCCGCGAAGAGCGACGTCTCCGGCGTGATCTGGTACCAGCCCAGCACGGCGGGGCCGACCAGCACGCCGCCCAGGATCTCCCCAACCAGGGCCGGCTGTCCGACCCGCTTGAAGACCTCGTCGCCCAGCTTCGTGGCGAGCAGGAGCACGAAGAGCTGGAAGAGGACCGTCGGCAGGTGCTCCAAGCTTCGCCTCCCTCGGCTGCAGACAACGAAAGAGACCACGCAGCGTCGCGCAGTCTCCACCTCAGGACCGGCGATACGGGCCTGGTCCTCGGCCCACCTCCCGAGGGAGGTCGCCGGAGTCTAGCGCGTCGGTCCGGCTCCCGGCAAGACCGGCCACGCCTCCTCAATCCGCTCGGCCAGCTCGGTCAACGAATTCACCACCAGCGCCGGTTGCACGCCGTCCGGCGGCGGCTCGATGAAGCCCCACGGCCCGCGCCGGATCCAGACCGCGCGCATGCCGGCTGCGGTCGCGGGGATCACATCGTTGTCGATCCGATCCCCGACATACGCCACCGATCCCGGCTCTGGCGATCCTGTCAGCTCCAGCATCCGCGCGAAGAAGGCGGGCATGGGCTTGGCGACGGCCATCTCCTCGGACATGGCTAACAGGTCGGCGGGGACTCCGAGCTTGCGCAGCTCCTCGCTGCGGCCCGCCGGCTGGTTGCCGATCACCGCCAGGCGATAGCCCTGCTTGCGCAGCGCATGCATGGCGGGGATCGCATCGGGATAGAGATCGTCCTTCTGGAAGCCGCCATAGATCGCCTCGTGGGCCGCCCAGCGCGCCGCCCAGTCGGGCACGTTGAAGAGTTCGAAGACATCCCGATGCTGGCCGCCACGGGCCAGCGTCGCCCCGAAGCCGGCCATGAAGGTGAGGTGCGGAATGCCGAGCATGTCGGCCCAGATTCCCCAGACGCGCGTCTCGTCGACGATCGTCTCGCCCACGTCCAGCACGACCCAGCGATCGGTCATCTGGCCATCAGTTCGCGTGCCCGCTCGATGACGGCGTCGATCTCCGCGTCGGGCAGGTCGGGGTGGTCGCGGCTGATGATCTCCGTGGCGCCGCTCGGCAGTTTGCGCTGCTCGACCTCGCCACTGACCAGGACGGTGCTCAGGATCCCCTCGGGCCTGTTAGGCGCGAGGTGAACGTGGAGATGCGGGATGCCTCCGCCGAAGATGAACGCATAGACCAGTGCGGCACCGCTCGCCTCGCGGAGCGCTGCGCTCGAGCGTGCGACGGCCGGGCCGAAGGTCGCAGCCTCGGGGCCGTCGAGGTCGGCCAGGTAAGGGATGTGACGGATCGGTTCCAGGTAGCCGAAGCCCAGCGTCGGGCTGTGACGCGACATGGAGAGCCGCCACTGGTCGTCGCGCCAGACCTCGGTGCGGTCGAGCTCCTCGTCCCCGTCAGGGCCCCGACAGATGGCGCAGTCCGTCATCTCGGGCGAGGGCTGGGATGGCTAGCACGGGACGTGCTACTACAGCACCGCAAAAGGCCCTCGGGCACCGGTTGAGCACGTAGGGTGCTGCCGCGACGCGCGCGGTGCCACCAATCGGGCCAATTCGTTGTCATCGGTGTCGTTGTAACACGCACGGTGCTAAGCCCAGGGCTCCTACGGGGCTAGGCAGCCTTGACTCCGGCCACCAGCGCCTCGACGCTCTTCTTGGCATCGCCGAAGAGCATGGTCGTCTTCGGATCGGCGTAGAGGGGGTTGTCGATGCCGGCAAAGCCGGCGGCCATCGAGCGCTTCAGCACGATCACGTGCTCGGCCTTGTCGACGTCCAGGATCGGCATGCCGTAGATCGGCGAGGAGGTATCGGTCCGGGCGGCAGGATTCGTGACGTCGTTGGCGCCGATGACGAGCGCCACGGAAGCGTTCGGGAAGTCGCCGTTGATCTCTTCCATCTCCTTGAGGCGGTCGTACGGCACGTTCGCCTCGGCCAGCAGGACGTTCATGTGGCCGGGCATGCGCCCCGCGACAGGGTGGATCGCGAACTCGACGTCGACGCCCTTGGCGATCAGCAGGTCCATCAGCTCGCGGACGGCCTGCTGGGCCTGCGCCACGGCCATCCCGTAGCCGGGCACGATGATCACCTTCTTGCCGTACGCCATCAGCACCGCGGCGTCCTCGGCGTTGATCTCGCGAATGTTCTGGTCGCCCACCGCGCCGGCCGCGGCAGCCCCTCCTGCCGTCCCGAAGGCCCCGAAGAGCACATTGAGGATGGACCGATTCATGGCCCGGCACATCAGCTGCGTCAGGATCGTGCCCGACGCGCCGACCAGCGTCCCCGCCACCAGCAGCGCGTAGTTGTTCAGGACGAAGCCGGTCGCTGCCACCGCGATGCCGGTGTAGGCGTTGAGCAGGCTGACCACCACCGGCATGTCGGCCCCGCCGATGGGCATCACCGCTGCCACCCCCAGCACCAGGGCCAGCGCCACGAAGAGGAGGAAGAGCGGGACGCTGTTGGTGACCAGGGTGAGGACCACGCCCAGGACCAGGATCCCGGCCAGCACGGCTCCGGTGACGATCTTGTCGCCGGGATAGGTGACCGGGCGACCGGAGACGATCCCCTGCAGCTTGCCGAAGGCGATGATCGAGCCGGTGAACGAGACCGAGCCGATGACCGCGCCGAGCAGCGTGGCAACCATGAACGTGACCGGCAGTAGCGGCCCGCCACCGAGCAATGTGATGCAATTCGGGCCGCTGCAACCGGGGGCTCCCGCGTCGCGCAGGAACTCGGCGGCGGCCACCAGCGCCGCCGCCCCGCCGCCGGCGCCGTTGAAGATGGCGACCATCTGCGGCATCGCGGTCATCGGCACGCGGCGAGCGCCCAGGGCTCCGACGACGGCTCCCACGGGAATGCCGATGGCCAGGATCCAGACCGTCGACAGGCCTCCGTCGCGCAGCAGGAACTCGGTGATGAAGACCCAGGCGACGACGATCGCCATGCCCGCCGCAGCCAGCCGGTTGCCGCGTCGCGCCGAGACCGGCGAGGCGAGGAACTTGAGGCCCAGGATGAAGGTCACCGATCCGACCAGGTAGACGAAGAAGGTGACGATCTCGAGCGTCGTCATGGCCTGGCGTCCGGGCGGCGCTTGAACATCTCGAGCATCCGGTCCGTGACCACGAAGCCACCGACCACGTTGATCGTGCCCAGGATCACGGCCAGCAGGGCCAGCACGATCCGCAACGGCCCCTCGGCCGACGCGGCGACCAGCATCGCGCCGACCACGATCACGCCGTGCACGGCGTTGGCGCCCGACATCAGTGGGGTGTGGAGCATGGTCGGGACCTTGCTGACCACCTCATAGCCGATGAAGGCTGCGAGGACAAAGACGAAGAGCGCCTGGAGCAGTGCCTCGGTGGGGAGGGTCTGGACGACCTCGTTCATGACTTGTCCGCCGCCGGCTTGGCGGGCGCAGGCGGCTTGGCGGGCGCAGGTGGCTCCGCCGGCTCAATCCCGAGCGCCTTGGCGGTCGCCTCGTTGACCACCTTGCCGCCGTGCGTGATCGTCGCGCCGCGGGTGATCTCATCGGTGAAGTCGAGCGTGATGGCACCGTCCTTGATCAGGTGCTTCAGGAGCGTCTGCATGTTCTTGGCGTACATCGCGGTGGCGCTGCCGGGCATGGTGGCGGGCAGGTTTGTGAGGCCGATGATCGTGACCCCATGCTTCACGACCTCCTTGCCCGCCTCGGTCCCCTCGACGTTGCCTCCCGCCTCCGCGGCCATGTCCACGATCACGCTGCCCGGCTTCATGGAGGCGACCATCGCATCGGTCACCAGGACCGGGGCCGGACGTCCCGGGATGAGCGCGGTGGTGATCACGAAATCGGCCTCCTTGACGCGCTCGGCGATCAGCTCCGCCTGGCGGCGCTTGTAGTCGTCGCTCATCTCGCGGGCATAGCCGCCGGCCGTCTCGGCGCCTGCCTTCTCCTCGTCGGTCATCTCCACTTCGATGAAGATCCCGCCCAGGCTCTCGACCTGCTCCTTCACGACCGGGCGCACGTCGGTCGCCTCAACCACCGCTCCCAGCCGCCGCGCGGTGCCGATCGCCATCAGGCCGGCCACGCCGGCGCCCATGATGATCCCCCGGGCCGGCCGCACAGTCCCGGCGGCGGTGGTGAGCAGCGGCATGAACTTCGGCAGCCGTTCGGCCGCGATCAGGACTGCCTTATAGCCGCCAACGGTGGCCTGCGACGAGAGGGTGTCCATGCTCTGGGCGCGCGTGATGCGCGGGATCGAATCCATGCTGATCGCCGTCACGCCGGTCTTGGCCAGGGTCTCAGCGAGCTTCGGGTTGGAGAGGGTCCCAAGCGTGCCGATCAGGATCGCCCCGGACCGCAGCATGCGAGTCTCCTCGTCCGAGGGCCGCCCGACGCGGACAACGACATCGGCCTGGCCATAGAGGGCGGGGGCGTCGGGGACGACGGTGGCGCCCGCCTCGCGGAATGCGTCGTCACTGATGAAGGAAGCGTCGCCGGCGCCCGACTGCACGATCACTTCCACGCCGTCGGGGATCAGCGCAGCGATGGCCTGCGGCGTGAGCGCGACGCGCGTCTCGCCGGGCGCGGTCTCGCGTGGGACAGCGATCTTCATCGGGCAGTTCCTGGCGATTCGGGTGGGTGACACACCGACGAACCGCTGCAGCGCATGCCGCCTGGCGGTTCGGGAAGCAGAGTGTAGCACCGGGTCGTGCGGGCGAGCGCCGGGGCGCGAGCGTGGGGCCGTCGGCTAGAGTTTCGCCTGCCAATGAGCCTCGTCAGCTTCGCCGCCGTGGCGCTGGTCCAGGCGTTCGCGGCGCGGTTCTACTCGGCCGGGGTCCTGCTGTATGGACAGCGGATGGGACTGCGCTCGGTGTGGCGGGCAACCCGCGTCCATCGCTGAGCGTCCCGCTCACCCGGCGCGGTGTAGATTGCGCACGATGGATCCGGAGCCGAATCCCGAACCCCAGGCGGTGATCGCCACACAGGCCCTCACCAAGCACTACGGCAGTGTGCACGCCCTGGTCGACCTGACCCTCGACGTGCGCGCCGGCGAGATCTTCGGCTTCCTGGGGCCAAACGGCGCGGGTAAGTCGACCATGATCCGCACGCTGCTCGGCTTCCTGCACCCGACCAGCGGCTCGGCGTCGGTGCTCGGCCTGGACGTCGTCGCCGACTCGGTCGAGATCCGACGCCGGACCGGCTACCTCCCCGGCGGCATCGCCCTCTACGACTCCCTCTCCGGGGCCGATGCGCTCGAGTACCTCGCCGCTCTCCAGGACCAGGGCGCCCCGCTGCGCGAGGAGCTGTGCGAGCGGCTGCAGATGCCGGCGTCGGTCCTGCGCCGCAAGGTGCGCGACTACTCGCGGGGAATGCGCCAGAAGATCGGCGTCATCCAGGCCCTCCAGCACGACCCGGAGCTGGCCATCCTGGACGAGCCGACCGAGGGGCTCGACCCGCTGATGCAGCACGCCTTCTACGCCTTGATGGATGATCAGCGAGCGAAGGGCCGCAGCATCTTCTTCTCCAGCCACGTGCTCTCCGAGGTGGAGCGCCTCTGCGATCGGGTCGCGATCATCCGCTCCGGCCACCTGATGGCGCTTCAGAGCGTTGACGACCTGCTGGCGCGTCGCAAGCGCAAGATCCAGCTGCGCTGGCGTGGCGTCGCACCCGATCTCGCCAGCGTGCCGGGCCTGGCAGACGTGCAGGTCGACGGCAATCGCATGTCGGCGACCCTTCTTGGCGACGTCTCGACCTTCGTGCGGGCGATCGCCTCGCCGTCGCTCGAGGACCTGACGATCGAGCCGGCTCGCCTCGAGGAGGCGTTCCTGGAGTACTACGCCGGGGATGACGAGAGCGAGGAGGTGCACGAGTGAACCTGCGCCTCTACCTTCAGACCCTGCGCTGGAATCGCGTTCGCCTGCTGGCGGTGGTGGTCGCCTCGATCGGCTGGGGAATGCTGATCCCAATCGTCTACGTGGCCTTCGGGGAGGCCTTCAAGAACCTGGCGAACTCGGGCGCCTTTCCCCGGGAGCTCCTCAACTTCGGCTCGGGGAGCCTCTTCACCCTGCCGGGGGCGCTGACCCTCGGCCTGCAGCACCCGCTGGTGATCGCCTTCGTCGGGATCTTCGCCATCGGCTCGACCGTCGCGGCGGTCGCCGGGGAACGCGAGGGCGGGACACTGGAGATCCTCCTGGCTCGGCCGATCTCGCGACGCACCCTGTACCTGACAATCGCCGCCGCGTGCGTGACGCTGGTCGGCATCGTGATGCTCGCCCTTCTCGGCGGACAGCTGATCGGCGTCTCGATCCAGGGCCTCACGAACCAGCTGAACCTGGGGCTGATGCCACTCGTCTTCCTGAACGGGCTGATGCTGTGGTCCGCCTTCGCCGCCTTCGGCCTCGCGGCCTCGGTCAGCTTCGATCGGCATGCGCCGGCGATCGGGCTGTCGATCGGCTACCTGCTGTTCAACTACTTCCTGGAGATCCTCGGCTCGCTCTGGCGCGACGTGGCCTGGTCGCAGCAGTACTCGCTCTTCCACCACTTCAACCCGGGCAAGATCCTCACCGGCCAGACTGACTGGCTCGACTTCGCGATCCTGGCAGGGGCGATCGCCATTCCGGTGGCGTACGCCCTCGTCGTCTTCCCGCGCCGCGACCTGGCAGCGCCCAGCTAAATGGTCGGCGGCGTTCAGGCGCGGCCCAGCGCGACCTCGGTTGCCTGCTCGACAGTCAGGGTCTGACCCTCCGCGAAGACGGCAGCCAGCTCCGGATCGCTGGTCAACGTGGCGGGATAGAACTCTGCGAACTCGCGGTTCATCCTCGCCAGGCCGGTGCCCGTGCTCGCCTCGGTTGTCTTGACGTAGCCCGCCAGGCGCACCGCGCGCTCGACGTCGCCCTCTATCCAGTACAACGCGGCGAAGGCATCGAAGACGAGGGCATAGCTCGACTTGTCCTCGGTTTCGGTGAAGAGCGGCAGCGCCTCCTCGAGCGCAGCTCGCATGAGCGCCCGGTCCAGCTTCAGGTTGCAGACGGCGATCATGAAGAGCGACCAGCCGGTCATGAACCGATCGCCCAGCCGACGGAAGATCTCCAGCGCCTCGCGTTCGACCACCACGCCTGCCGAAAACTCGCCGAAGTAGTAGTGCATGTTGCCCAGGCCCCACAGCGCGCGACCGACTCCCGCTTCGTCCCCCAGGCGCCGGTAGATGTCGACCGCTTCCTGGGCGAGCTCCCGCCTGCCCTCCTGGTTCACCCTCTCCAGCGTGAAGGTGAAGCTGAAGTTGTAGATGGCATTCGCGATGCGCGCCTCGTCGCCCGAGTCACGCGCGCGCTCGAGTGCCTCCGCGTACCACGCTCGGGCCGCTTCCGGGTCAGCCTGCCAGTACGCGATCCCCCCGGCCGCTTCCGCCGCCGCCGCCCGCGCCTCGGGAAAGGCTTCGCCATTGGGTAGCGCCATGACCCGTTCCGCCTGCTCGCGGCCCTCGGCGAGATAGCCGCGCATCTGCCAGAAGCGCCAGCAGGCGGCGAAGGTGCGCAGCGCCATCTGGGCGTGCTCGGCGGCGATGGCGCGGGCTAGGGCCGTCCGAATGTTGTCGTGCTCGCGCTCGTAGCGGTCAAGGATCGCCTTCCGGTCGGGCCCGAAGATCGTCGCCGCTCCGCCTTCGACCAGCTCAAGGACCCAGACCGCGTGCCGCTCGGCCAGGTCGCTCGCCTCGCCGCGCTCGCCCAGCTTCTCGGTGGCGAACTCGCGAATGGTGCCGAGCATCCGGAACCGTGGCTCCCCGTCGGGCTCGCTCTCCTGCCGCACGAGGCTCTTGTCGGCGAGCGACGCGATGGCGTCGAGCGCATCGGTGGCATCGCCGGGGTCAAGGACGACCCGCTCGATCGCGTCAAGAGTGGCGCCACCCGCGAAGATCGAGAATCGGGCGAAGATCCGCTGGTCGGCCTCCTCCAGGAGGTCGTGACTCCAGGCGATCGCGCCGCGCAGCGTCTGCTGGCGCTCAGGCAGGTCACGGGCCCCGCCCGAGAGGAGCTTGAGACGGTCGCCCAGCCGCTCCATGATCGCCTGCGGACTGAGCACGCGAACGCGAGCGGCGGCGAGCTCGATGGCGAGCGGGAGCCCATCGACACTGACGCAGATGGCGGCAACGGCCGGCGCAGTGGCGCTCGTGACGGCGAAATCGGGCCGGACGGCCATCGCTCGCTCAATGAAGAGCGCCACCGACTCGTAGGTCGAGAATCGCTCGAGGTCCGGCAGGTTGCCGGGGTCCGGGAGGGCGAGCGGTGGGACCGGGTACTCCTGCTCACCGGAGACCCGCAGCGGGCTACGGCTGGTGACCAGGACCGAGATCCGCGGCGCGCGGGCCTGGAGGTCGGCGATCTGCGGTGCCGCATCGTTGACCTGCTCGAAGTTGTCGAGCACCACTAGGATGCGCCTGGCAGCGATGTGGTCCACCAGCCGATCCAGGGTGTGGGTACCCGGGTCCACCAGGCCCAGCACCTGGGCGATGGTCGGCAGCACGAGGTCCGATTGGCTGATCGTGCCGAGCGGCACGAAATAGACGCCATCGGTGAAGGTGTCGGCGGCATCGGCGGCGATCTGCAGCGAGAGGCGCGTCTTGCCCGTGCCGCCCGGTCCGGTCAGCGTCAGGAGCCGGCCATCGAGGAGCAGCTGCGACGCTTCCGCGATCTCCTGCTCACGTCCCAGGAATGAGGTGAGCTGGGTCGGCAGGTTGTTGGGCACTGCATTCAGGGTCTTCAGTACGGGGAAGTCGCTGGCCAGCCCGCCTACCACCAGGTCCCAGATGCGCTCGGGCCGCGAGAGATCCTTGAGCCGATGCTCGCCCAGCTCGCGGAGCGTCACCCCCTCCGGGGGGCTGCCCTCCACGAGGGCGTGCGTCGACGCGGAGATGAGGACCTGCCCGCCACTTCCCGCGCTTGCGATGCGGGCCGCGCGATGGACATCCAGCCCCACGTAGCTTCCGCCGCTCAGCAGTCCTTCTCCCGAGTGCAGGCCTATCCGAACCCGAATCTCCGCGCCGACGGGCCACGACTCCGCTGCGAGCGCGCGCTGGACGGCGACGGCCGCCGCGACCCCCTGTGGAGCGGTGCTGAATACGACGAAGAACGAGTCACCCTCGGTGCCGATCTCGACACCGCCCTGCTCGGCCCATTCCGCCCGGGCGATCTCGCGATGTCGCTCGAGCAGTGGCGGCCAACCGCCGCCCAGGTCCTGGGCCAGGCGGGTCGAGCCCTCGATATCGGTGAAGAGGAAGGTGACGGTCCCGGTTGGAAGCTCGGTCACGCCGGCAAGTTTCGTCTCGGCGAGCGCCGAGGGCAAGCCGGAATCCTCGCCGCCGCGCTCGGCTACGCTGCGCAGCAATGAGCGCCTCATCGCTGCCTGTGCGGACCGGCTCCCTTCTCGACGCGTTTGCGCGTCGTCCGGTCATGACCGCCGTGCTCGGGGCGATGTCGATCGCGTTCTCCGGCATCCTCGTCCGCCTCGCCAATGTCGAGCCCGCGACCGCCGCCATCTTCCGCTGCGCGTATGCGCTGCCGGCGCTCGGGCTGATCGCCTTCATGGAGCGGCGCGCCTACGGCCCGCGCCCTGCCGCCCAGATGCGCCTGGCGATGCTGGCCGGCATCTTCCTGGCCCTGGACCTGGTGATCTGGCATCACACCATCGCCCTGGTCGGCGCGGGCCTGGCGACGGTGCTCGGCAACACCCAGGTCGTGATCGTGGCCTTCCTGGCTTGGATCTTCCTCGGCGAGCGACCGCCGCGTCGGACCCTGCTCGCCCTTCCCGTCGTGCTCGGCGGCGTCGTTCTCATCTCGGGCGTGGTGGGCAAGGGCGCCTACGGCAGCAATCCCGGGCTTGGCGTGCTCTTCGGATTGGTGGTCGGCGTCGTCTATGCCGCGTTCCTGCTGGTGCTGCGCCACGGCAACGCCGACCTGCGCCGGCCGGCAGGGCCGCTCTTCGACGCGACCCTGGTCGGTGCCATCGCGTCGCTGGCCATCGGTCTCCCTTTGGGCGAGGTGGACCTCGTCCCGAGCCTGCCCGCGCACGCCTGGCTGCTCATCCTGGCGCTCACCTCGCAGGTCGTCGGCTGGCTGATCATCAGCGTGTCGCTGCCGAGGCTGCCGGCCGCACTGACCAGCGTGATCCTCACCCTCCAGCCGGTCGGCTCCGTGCTGCTCGCCATGCTGCTCCTCGGGGAGGCGCCGTCGGGAGTCCAACTGCTCGGCGCCGGGACGATCCTGGTCGGCCTGCTGCTCGCCACCCTGCGCCTCCGGGGTGAGCCGCGACGCCGGCCAGTCGCCGAGCCGGAGATCGGCTAGCCGGTGGCCGGACACATGCCTGCCCGATCCTTCCTGCTCACCGGCCGAGGCCGCCTGCTGCAGCCCTACCTGTACGACGGGCCGAGCCCCTGGGCCATCCTGGTGCGCGAGGGTCGCATCGCGTGGGTCGGCGCACGTGCCGACGCGCCCGAGGCCGATGTGGTCACCGACCTGGGATCCGCGCTGGTCACCCCCGGCCTGGTGAACGCGCATACCCATCCCGCCTTCGCCGGAGACCGATCCGACGAAGCGGCCGCCCGCCTGGCGGGCACTCCCTACTCCGGCGGCGGGATCCTGCGCACGGTGGCCGCCACACGGGCCGCCTCCGACGACGAACTGCGGACCGCGATCGAGGAGCGGCTCCGCGTGGAGCTCGCCGCTGGGACCACGACTGTCGAATGCAAGTCCGGCTATGGCCTCTCGACCATCGAAGAGCTGCGCGCCCTGCGCCTGATTGGCGAGGCGGCGTCGGCCGCCTCAATCCGCGTCGTTCGCACATTCCTGGGCGCGCATGCGGTCCCCGCTGGGGCGTCCATGGACGAGTACGTGGCGCTGGTCGTGGACGAGATGCTCCCCGCGGTCGCGGAGGCGCGGACGGCCGAGTTCTGCGACGTCTTCTGCGACGCGGGGTTTTTCTCGCTCGCGGCCAGCCAGCGGATCCTGGTGGCGGCTGCGGGGCTGGGCCTCGGCATCCGGATGCATGCTGACCAGCTGTCGCGCACCGGCGCCGCCGAGCTGGCCGTACGCCTCGGGGCGACGAGCGCTGATCACCTGGAGCAGCTCGATGCCACTGGCGTGGCCGCGCTCGCCGGCTCGGGCACCGTGGCGACTCTTCTCCCCGGCCCGGCACTGGTCATGCGCGATCGCCTGCCTCCGGCGCGCGCGCTCCTCGACGCCGGCGCAACCGTTGCCCTTGCCTCCGACGCAAACGCCGGCACGTTCGGCGCCTGGGGAGCG
>JBBQGI010000038.1:0-12457 GCA_038322875.1 Candidatus Limnocylindria bacterium
CAGGTTGCCGTGCTTGGCCGACAGCAGGCTGCAGAGCAGGTATTGCGCGCGATTGGTGTCCTGGTACTCGTCGACCAGGATCTGCTGCCAACGACCCTGGTAGCGGGCCAGGATCGCGGGGTGCTGCTCGAAGAGGAAGACTGCACGCATCAGCAGGTCGTCGAAGTCGACCGCATCGTCCTCGTTGAGCTGGGCCTGGTACGCCTCGTACACGCGGGCGGCAGTCTCGTCGTAGTAGTTCGCCGCCTGCCGGGTGGCGGTGGCGGGGTCCGCCATCTCGTCCTTGCGCTGCCCGATCCACGCGAGCATGCCGGCCGGGGCGAACCGCTTCTCGTCGAGGTCGAGGCGACGCAGGATCCCCTTGACCATGGCCACCTGGTCGGCTCGGTCGTAGATGGTGAAGCTCCGGCTCAGCCCGATGGCGTTGCCGTCGCGCCGCAGGATCCTTGCGCAGATGGCGTGGAAGGTGCCAATCGTCGCCTCCCGGGCCCCCTTCTCGCCGATCAGCCCCGCGATCCGCTCGCGCATCTCGTTGGCAGCCTTGTTGGTGAAGGTGACGGCCACGATCTGCCACGGCTTGGTGCCGGTGGCGACCAGGTAGGCGACCCGATGGGCCAGCACGCGCGTCTTGCCGCTGCCCGCACCGGCCAGGATCAGGAGTGGCCCGCCGACGTGCGCGACCGCTTCCCGCTGAGGCTCGTTGAGGCGCCCCAGGATCTCGTCCGGGGTGAGGGTGACAGGCGTGCTGGGAGCACCACCTTCGGGGCTGGCAGCGGGAACGGCAGGGACCTTGGACTTGGCGGGCATCGGTGCCCTGATTCTAGAGTCGCCAGCCCCTGACGGCCGGCCGAGGTCAGTGGTCGGCGACGGCCTCTACCTGGACGCCGGCGCCGGGACCTGGAGGAGCGATGGCCACTCGCCAGCCATCGCCATGGCGGTCTCCCAGTCGTCGACCTCGATGATGATCACGCCGCCCAGCAGCTCCTTCCCTTCGACGAAGGGGCCGTCGGTGGTCACCGGCTGGTCGGCTCGACGACGGACGGTGCGGATCACCTTTGGCCAGGCCAGGTCGGCGCCGCCGCGGATCCGGTCGCCGTAGCGCTCGAACCAGGCGATGTGCTCGGTCAGGGAGCCGGCGCGCTCGTCATCGGACATCGAGTCCCAGCGGGCCGCGTAGTCGGGATCGGGGTAGGTGAAGAGGACGAAGCGCACGGTCGAACCTCGCGAGCTGGCACGCAATGGGGCGCCGCCCGAACCGTACGACGAATGAGCCGATGCGGGAATCGACAAAATCGCGCCGCCTCCACACCTGGCTCGGCGCCGGGCGCCCTACGGCAGGAACTCGGACAGCGGCGCGGCGTTGCAGGCGTTGGCCAGGCAGGGCAGGCCCAGCACGTTTTCGATCGTCCGCAGCACGCCGTAGTGATTGTGGGTGGTGGCAGAGGTGACGCCCGACAGTCCCGCGCGGGCGACCAGCATGAAGACGTTGCCGCCCCCGTTGGCGCCGGACGATCCCTCATCGAACGTGACGATGAGCAGGGTGTGGGCCCAATCGGGGCTGTTGAAGACCTGCGGCAGGAAGCCCGCGAGGAATGCATCGCCGGTCGCCAGCGAACAGTCGTGCATGTCGTTGCACAGGTTCGGGGCCACAAACGCCACGTTGAAGGCCGTCGGGTTGAATGCGGCCAGCGGCTGGATCTTGGCGCATTCGGTGGGATTGCTCTGCACCGCGGTGAAGCTGATGGCGGGCTCGTGCTTGCGGACGTAGGTGCCCGCCACCCCCGGCCCATCAACGCCGCCGCTGGCAGATGATCCGGTGAAGCAGTTGCCGGGCACGTTCTGCGCATAGACCCGCCACTGCTTCCCCGCGGCCGTCACCTGGCTCGCCAGTGTCGGGGCCGTGATGTTGTGTACGCCATCATCACTTACGCCCTGGGTCGAGCCGGACCAGAAGCCCAGATAGTTCGGGAGGCTGGGATGTGCGATCCCGTACATCTTCGTCGCTCGCCCAAACTGGTTCGACAGGCCGTAGAGGTATGGCATCGACGCCGCGGTGATGCCGGTTGCCTCCTCGTTCTCCATCCAGACCACAACCACGCGAGTGATGCTGGTGCTCGGTGGGGGCGGGGGTGGCGGGGGCGGGGTGGGAATGGGCTTCGGCGTCGTCACCGGGGTCGCTTGGGGGGTTGGCTTGGCCGTGGCCCTTTGGGTTGCGGCCGGCGTGGCGTTTGGCTGGACGGTGGGCCCGACGGTTGCATTGGCCCGGGACGTCGGCAGCGGCCCAACCGCCAAGGCTGGTGCTGGCGTCGGGCTGGCACCGGCGGGCAACGTGAACGTCGCACTCGGCGACGCGACCGTTTCCGTGGACGATGTGGGCAGGGCCGCAAATCCCAGAGCTGGATCGCGAAGGTCGCGGGATTGGGCGGCGCGCTGCGGGGCAGCGTGGGCCATGACCATGGGAATGGCCGGCAGCAGGCCGACGAGCAGGATCGCATTCACCAGGCTGACCCAGGTGTGCTGCGGTGAGGATGAGGTCCTGGGCGGCCTCGGCGACTGTGAACCGGGCGAGCGCAGGGATGGCGAAAGTGGCTGGTAGGTCAAAATGGGGCCTCGGATAGCGTGGGCGCATCCGTTGTTTCCCCAGCCTGGCCCATGCACCGGTGCCGCGGCGTAGCCCCTTGGTCCCGCGCGCCCGACCAATACGTCCTAGCCCGAACGGGGTCGATTACACCGATGAGAACTTGGTCGTGTCCTCGATCAACGGGCCATCGGTCGTGACCAGCTGCCGCTCACAGGCGGGTTGCCTAGGGCAGGAATTCGGACAGCGGGTTGGCGCTGCATGCCTCGGCGAGGCAGGGCAGGCCAAGGACCTCCTCGATGGTGCGCAGCACGTCGTAGTGCGTGTGCGTCGTCGATGACGTGACGCCCGACAGCCCCTCCCTGGCCACCATCGTGAACACGTTGCCGCCGCCATTGACGTCCGACGCGCCCTCGTCGAACGAGACCACCAGGAGCGTATGCGACCACTCCGGGCTCGCCAGGATGCTCGGCAGGAACGCCTGGAGGAACGCGTCCCCCTTGGCCAGCGAGCAGTCGTGGGCGTCGTTGCACAGGTTCGGGGCCACCAACGCCACGTCGAAGGCCATTGGATCGAACGCCGCGAGAGGCTGGATCTTGGCGCATTCGGTGGGGTTGTTCTGGACCGCGGTGAAACTGATCGCCGGTTCGTGCTTGCGGGCATAGGTGCCCGCGGCACCGGGTCCGTCGGCGTCGTCACTCTTGGAGCTGGAGCCCTTGAAACAATTGCCGGGCACATTCTGCGCATACACGCGCCACTCCTTGCCGGCCGCCGTGACCTGGCTGGCGAGGCTGTCGGCTTCGATGTCGTGGCGATCGTTGTCGGTGACGCCATGGGTCGAGCCCGACCATAGGGCGAGGTAGTTCGGCTGGCTGGGATGGGTGATCGCATACATCTGCGTCGCCCGCCCAAACTGATTGGCGAGGCCGACGAGGTACGGCATCGTGCTGGGGGTGATGGCCGAAGCCTCCTCGTTCTCCATCCAGACCACCACGACGCGGGTGATGCCGCCCGGCGTCGAGGTCGAGGAGGGGGTTGGAGTCAGGACGGGCGAAGACGAGGGAGAAGGTAACGGTGACGATGACGGTGACGGTGACGGTGACGGCGTCACCGTCGCTGTGCAGCCGGCCAGGATGAGGATGGCGAGACAGCCGAGGAGGTTGACCTGTCGCATGTGAATGGCCTTCCCTGGCGTTGGACAGCAACAGGGCCCGTCATCCACGACGGATGGCCGGGCCCCGTGCCTGAGTCGAGCTGCGCTCGACCTCTAGTAGTCGCCCATCCCGCCGCCGCCCATCCCGGGCATCGGCGCCTTTTCCTTCTCTGGCAGATCGGTGATGACCGTCTCGGTGGTGAGCAGGAGTGCTGCCACCGAAGCGGCGTTCTCGAGCGCCGAGCGGGTGACCTTGGCCGGGTCGATGATGCCGGCCACGAACATATCGGTGTACTCGGCCTTCTGGGCATCCCAGCCATGACCGGGCTTCAGCTTGCGAACCGCCTCGACGACGACCGATCCTTCCCAGCCGCCGTTCGCAGCGATCTGGCGAAGTGGCTCCTCGAGCGCGCGGCGCAGGATGTTGACGCCGGTCGCCTCGTCACCGAGCGCTTCGACCTTGTCGAGCGCCGGAATTGCGTGGAGCAGGACCGAGCCGCCACCGGCGACCATGCCCTCCTCGACGCCGGCTCGAGCCGCCGACAGGGCGTCTTCGATGCGGTGCTTCTTCTCCTTGAGCTCGACCTCGGTGGCCGCGCCGACCTTGAGGATCGCCACACCGCCGGAGAGCTTGGCCAGACGCTCCTGGAGCTTCTCGCGGTCGAAGTCAGAGGTCGTGTCGTCGATCTGGAGCTTGATCTGGGACTTGCGTGCCTCGATGGCCTTCGGATCGCCTTTCCCCTCGACGATGGTGGTCGTGTCCTTGGTGGAGGTGACCCGACGCGCCTGCCCGAGATCCTCGAGCGCCACGCTGTCGAGCTTGCGGCCGACCTCCTCGGAGATGACCCGCGCGCCGGTCAGGGTGGCGATATCCTCGAGCATGGCCTTGCGGCGATCCCCAAAGCCGGGGGCCTTGATGGCCAGGACGCTGATCGTGCCCTTGAGCTTGTTGACGACCAGGGTCGCGAGCGCCTCGCCGTCCACGTCCTCGGCGACGATCAGGAGCGGCTTGCCCACCGAGACGACCTTCTCGAGGGTCGGCAGGATGTCGGCCACGGCGCTGATCTTCTTGTCGGTGACCAGGATGAATGGCGCCTCGAGGGTCGCCTCCATGCGGCCGGCATCGTTGCTGGTGACCATGTACGCGCTGACGTAGCCCCGATCGAGCTGCATCCCCTCGACGTACTCCTTGTCGAGCTTGAGCCCCTGGCTCTCCTCTACGGTGACCACGCCGTCCTTGCCGACGCGCTCCATGACCTCGGCGATCATGTCGCCGATCTCGGCATCGCGGGCGCTGATCGAAGCGATGTGAGCGATGTCCTGCTTGGTCTGGACCGGCTTGGAGAGCCGCTTGATCTCGTCGACGACCGCGGACACGCCGCGCTCGATGCCGCGCTTGAGCGCCATCGGGTTGGCGCCGGCGGTCACGTTCCGCAGGCCCTCGGTGATGATCGCCTGGGCGAGCACGATGCTGGTGGTGGTGCCGTCGCCGGCGATGTCATTGGTCTTGGCCGCGACCTCCTCGAGCAGCTGGGCCCCCATGTTCTCGTAGGGGTCCTCGAGCTCGATGTCGCGAGCGATGGTGACGCCGTCGTTGGTGATCGTCGGCGATCCGTATTTCTTGTCAAGGAGTGCATACCGGCCGCGCGGGCCGAGGGTGACCTTGACGGCATCGGCCATCTTGTCGACCCCGCGCTTGAGCGCGCGTCGTGCCTCCTCGTCGAACAGGAGCTGCTTTGCCACGATGTCCTTCGTCCTCCTGAAATCTGCCGCCGGGCGAGCCGGTCGGGGTTCGTTACTCGATGACCGCCAGAACGTCCTTCTGGGAGAGGATCAAGAGCTCGTCCTCGTCCAGCTTGAACTCGGTTCCGGCGTACTTCTGGAACAGGATCTTCTGACCGACCTTGACTTCGATCGGCTCCTTGGTGCCGTCGTCCAGGGTGCGTCCCGGGCCGACCGCCAGGATCGTCCCCTCCTGGGGGCGCTCCTTGACCGTGTCCGGCAGGACGATGCCGCTCTTCGTCATCTCCTCCCGGGCGCTGGGCTTGACGACCAGCCGATCGCCGAGAGGAGTGAGCTTGGTCTTCGTTGCGACCTTGGTGGCCATGTGTGCGTGATGCCTCCTAGACCGATGATGCGCGGGCGCATTTGTCGCCTCACAGCAGGAACACCAGCAGGGCCGATGCGACCGGTGTGCTGGCACTCGACCGCTGAGAGTGCTAACGCACTTTACCGCCCTCTCGAGGCCGCTGTCAAGGCGACGGCGCGGATCCCAGCAGGCGCGAATAGGCGGCCGCGCTCGCCGCGGCGATCGCTTCTGGCATGGTCCCACGGAGGCGAGCCAGCTCGGCGGCAACGCGGAGCGCGGTGGTCGGCTCGTTGCGGGCATCGGCGCCGCCCGGCGCCAGCCACGGAGAATCGGTCTCGACCAGGAAAGCTCCCTCGGGAAGCGCCGCCACGGCCGCCCGCGGGCCATGCGCCGATGAGAAGCTGACCGGCAGTGCGAAGCTGATCAGGTAGCCGGCGCCGGCCAGTACCAGTGCAAGCTCCGCGTCGCCGGAGAAGCAGTGCAGGATGCCACGCAGCTCCCGGCCGGCGGGACCAGGCCAGGCCACCAGCGCATCGCGCACCTCGGCGTGCGCGGCGCGGTCGTGCACCAGGACCGGCTTGCCGGCCGCGGCCGCGATCGCCAGCTGCCGGCCCAGCGCCTCCTGCTGCTCGGCGCGCGGCGACAGGTTGCGATGGAAGTCGAGCCCGATCTCCCCCACCGCCACGACCCGCGAGTGCGCGGCGAGGGCTGCCAACTCGTCCCAGTCGGCTGCCGAGGGAGCCGCTGCATAGTGCGGATGTACGCCGACTGCGGCGTCGATCAGCGTCGGATGCGCCTCGGCCAGCGCGATCGCGGCACGCGACGAGGCCAGGTCGTAGCCCGGGACGAGGAGCCGCACGATCCCCGCCTCCACGGCCCTCTCGATGACGGCATCGCGATCGGCGTCGAAGGCAGGATCCTGGAGGTGGCAGTGCGAGTCGACCAGACCGGCCAGGTGCGCGGGGGCGCGGTGCCGGCTCAGGACGCGCTCCCCGCCTCGTCGACCGGCATCTCGACCCGTGGGAACAGAGGCCGCGCCTCGCCGCTCTGCCAGCCGCCGGGCACCGCGCCCCATGTCAGCAGCTGGTCGAGGCCCGGTCCGCCGCTGCCACGAGCGTCGTATGGGGCCGGCGTGCCGAGCTGGGCATGGAGCACCGCCGCCGCGGTCGGCGTGAAGGGCGCCATCAGGTGGCCGAGGATCCGGCACACCTCGCCCATGGCGGCCAGGATCTGGCCGACGCGCGCGAGGTCTCCCTCCTTATTGCGTGCCCAGGGCGCCTGCGATTCGGCATAGCCGTTCGCCGCGCTGGTCAACTCCATCACCGCGGCCAGCGCCTCGTCCAGGTGGTGGCGTCCCATGGCGGCGTGGTAGCCAGCCACGGCCGCGGCGGCGGCGGCCTGCAGCTCGGCATCGGCCGCGGCAACCGCGCTGCCGACCCCCGGCAGGGCGCCACCCAGGTAGCGGGCGCTCATGCTGACCGTGCGGTTGAGCAGGTTGCCGAGGTCGTTGGCCAGGTCAGCGTTGTAGCGACGCATGAGCCCCTCAAAGGTGATGTCGCCGTCCCGGTCGAAGGGGATCTCGCGCAGCACCAGGTAGCGAATGCCATCGACCCCGAAGAGGCGGACCGCCGCGTCCGGATCGAGCACGTTGCCTTGCGTCTTCGACATCTTCTCGCCGCGCAGCAGCATGAACCCGTGGGCGAAGACCTGGCGGGGCAGCGGCAGGCCGGCGCTCATCAGCATGGCCGGCCAGTAGAGGCAGTGGAAGCGGGTGATGTTCTTGCCGATGACGTGCAGGTCGGCCGGCCAGAATTTGGCGAACATCGCCTCGTCGCCGGGAAAGCCGGCGCCGGTCACGTAGTTGGTCAGCGCGTCGAACCACACGTAGATCCGGTGCGCATCGTCGCCGGGGAAGGGGATCCCCCAGCTCGAGCCGGCCCGGCTGACGGAGAAATCGGTGAGGCCTTCGCGCAGCCAGCCGAGCACCTCGTTGCGGAAGTGCTCCGGCTCGCAGAACGAGGGATTCTCGCGGAAGAGCTGCTCCAGGGCGCCCTGGTAGCGCGAAAGGCGGAAGAAGTAGTTCTCCTCCTCGAGCCACTGCAGCTCCAGGGTCGGGTGATCGGGGCAGCGGCCGTCGACCAGCTGGGCATCGGTCTTGAACTCGTTGTCGCCGGTGCAATACCACCCCGCGTACGTGCCCTTGTAGATGTCGCCGGCGGCCTGTGCGCGCCTCACCATCTCGACCGATGCGGCCAGGTGGTCGGGGTCGGTGGTGCGGATGAAGCGGTCGTAGCTGATTCCGAACCGATCGAACGAGTCGCGCCACGCCGCCGCCCAGCCGTCGACCAGCGGCCGGGGCTCCTCGCCGCGCTCCTTCGCCAGGCGCTCGACCTGCGCGGAATGCTCGTCCATGCCGGTCAGGAAGCGCACTTCCTTGCCGAGCAGGCGCTGGTAGCGAACGATCGCGTCCGATCCGATCGCCTCGAAGAGCGAATGCAGGGGCGGCCCCGGGCTCGGGTAGAAGATGGCGGTGGTCAGGTAGTAACGATCGGTCATGGCTCGGTCCGCTAGTGCTCGCGGCCCTTGGGCCAGTACAGCTCCTTGCGCACCTGCTCCTGCGGGAAGCCGCGCGCCAGGGCTGTCTCCTCGACCGCGGCGATCATGTCGGGATTGCCGCACAGGTAGATGGTGGCGTTCTCGGGGGTCAGCCCGTGTCGGTCCAGCTGGCCGGCGAAGACCGATTCGACCCGGCCGCTGAGGCCTTGCCAGTCGGGGGCTTCGTGCGGTCGCGAGACCGTGCCGGCATAGCGCAGCGGAAAGCTGCCCGACGCGGCCAGCGCCTCGAGCTTGTCGCGCCAGGCGAGGTCGTAGTCGTGGCTGACGCCGTGCAGCAGGACCAGGTCGCGCGTCTGGCCACGATCGCGCAGGGTGTCGATCATGCTCATGAAGGGAGCCGATCCCGTCCCGCTCGCAACGAGCACGCCGACGCGACCATCCTCCTGGAGGTTGAAGCGGCCCTTGGCGCCCTTGATGTTGATTGGGTCGCCGACCTGCAGCGGCCAGAGGAGCGGCGTGAACTCGCCGCCCTGCACCAAGCGCACGAAGAACTCGTACTCGTCGAGGCGGTCGGCGGACGAGGAGATCGACATCGGGCGCTGCACGAGCTTCCCCGCGGGGCCCATCAGCCCGAGCGTCGCGTACTGGCCGGGGATGAACGGGAAGGGGCTCTCGAGCGCCTGCACACCGACGATCGCCAGGCCGTCGGCGATCTCCTCCCAGCGGCTCAGCCGCCCGTTGTACGGGTAGTCGGTGCTCATGCGCGCGGCGTCCTCGGCTCGGCGGCCGCGCAGAGCGGCCGAATTCGTGCTCGGAAGGGGCCAAGTATACCGATGGACCGGTCCATGACTCCCTGCCCACCGCTTGCCAAGCGGCCATCCGATCGTCGAGAGTTGCGCGCGTGTCAACGCCCGCCGAGCCACGCAGCCTGAACGTCGTTGGCCTGCGGCTGCCGCCGCGCGAGACGGTCGTGGTGCTGGTCACGACCTTCGCGCTGCTGATCGACTACTACCATCCGATCACCCTGCCGGCCGGGCCGTCCGCCTCGCTGGGAATCGAGCGGGCCATCCTCTTCCTGGCCGTGCCCGTGGCCACCCTGCTGCTGCTCGGGGCGCGTCCGTCGGAGTATGGCCTCCGCCTCGGGGAATGGCGGATCGGCGTGGCAGCCGCGGTGGGGCTGGCGCTGCTGGCGACCCCGATCATCGTGATCTCCGCCGGCCTCCCCGACTTCCGGGCCTACTACGGCCCGCAGGAGAGCGGGTTGGCGGCGATCCTGGGGAGGGCGGTCGACGTTGGGGCGGCCGAATTCCTGTTCCGTGGCTTCCTGATGTGGACCCTCGTGCGCGTCGCCGGTCCGGTGGGCGTGGTGCTGGCCACGTTCCCGTTCGTCTTCACCCACCTTGGCAAGCCGGAGCTCGAGACGCTCTCGACCTTCTTCGGCGGGCTGGGGTTTGGCTGGCTTGCCTGGCGAACCCGATCGGTCCTGTACGGCGCCCTGCTGCACGCCTACATCATCAACCTGGTGGTGCTCGCCGCCCACGGCTGACGCAGGCTGCCTAGCCCCCGTGCAGTTCCGCGAGCGCCTTGGCCACGCGCCGCTCGCGGGTCTCATCCGTCTTCGCGTCGGCGATCGGATCGACCAGGCGGCGCCTGTTGCTGTACGAGAGCGCCGCGAAGGCGCTCTGCGCGCCCGGATCTCGCCTGAAGGCTGCGGCCAGCTCAGGCGGCACGCTCACAACCCGCGGCTCGGGATCCAGCTCGATGTCGACCTGCACGTCGTCGCCGGGACCGATGCCCGCGCCCTCGCGGAAGACCGGCGGCACGCCGACCATGTACGCGCCGTTCACCACGGCGACCGTGCTGCGGTGGGTATAGCCGTTGATCGTGACCTTGACGGCGGGCTTGCGGCTGGTGCCGAGGGCGGCGACGACCTCGGGTGGGATCTTCATGCCGGCGGCGGTCTTGCCGGCACCCTCAACCGTCGTCTGGAACTTCATGCCTCGGAGTCTAGTGCGTCGTCCCGTAATAGTGCTTGTAGCAGAGCTCGTCGTTGGCCGACAGGACGCGCCTCGTCGTCCCGGGGGTGAGCTGCCTGAACATCACGTCCGCTGGGTCCATGGAGTGCCGATTTGCACCAGGTCGAGTGGCCGAGCTCATGGATGACCGCCGACTCGAAGTCGTACTGGCCCTCGCCCGCCGGCTGGATGGTCGTGTTCCAGGTCGTTCCGGCCGGGAGCGATGAGTCGAAGGTCATCTGCTCGTTGCGATAGCAGAGGTTTCCCCACGGCTCGAAGCAGAACCCCGCGAAGCCGGGGACGGTATGGCCCAGGGCGCCATCGAGCGGTCCCATCTTCACGCGTATCGTGTTGGTGCTGTTGGCTTCGAGGGTGCTGCAGGCAGTCGAGCTCAGGTAGTAGCGCAGCTCGCCGTTGATGCCGTTCCAGACGTCGATGGCGTCAGCGATGCGGGCGTGACGCGGAATGGCGTCGGTGTTCCTGGGAATCCGATGGTCGGGTCGGCGCAGAGCGCGATGCTGTAGTGGTAGCTCCCGCGGTCCTCAGCCGAGATGCCGATCTCCGAGGTGTTCCAGGGCGGTCCTTCGTACGGCGTCGTGGAGCCGCCTCCGGGAGACATGATGGAGATGATGCTGGCGACCGCCAGCGTGAGGACGGGGAGTCGGTTTTTCACACTTCCTCGGGGCGCGTCCCGTAGTGCAGGGCCAGCGCTAACGCAATCCTATGCCCGGTTCCTGATGGAGGCAGGCGATACCCCTCAACCGGAGACTTGACCTGAGTCTCGCAAGGGTGCGGGCGGGGCCGCCACCCGCTCTTCCTGCCTCGCCTCTCGGGTGGTGGCGTACTGTAGACGGCGAGCGGCGCGGGTTGCTGCGAGACGGAGTGAGAAGGGAGTGCGGTGTGATGAGCTGGCACCTGAGATGCAGCGCCGCGGGCGCGTCCGCTGTCCTGATCGTCGGACTGGCAGCCTGTAGCTCGGGGCCGGCCAGCAGCGGCACGACGCCAGGCCTCGCCACCGGGGTAGCCTCACGCTCGCCCGTAGCCTCGGCCTCCGCTGAGGCCAGTCCGGAGGTCACCTCCACGACACTCCCCGGCGCCTCCTCGCCGCCCGCCGGATCAGTCAGCGTCGTGTTTGCCGGTCCGCCGCCGCACTTCGAGACCAAGGCCCTGAGCGCGCCGGCTGGTGACCTCACCTTCGCCTTGTCGAATACCTCACTCGCATTCCATGACCTGGCCATCGGACCAAGCCTGTACCGCTCGCTCGCGACCAGCGGCAGGGTCGCCGTGGGAGCCACCGCTGTGTTCAGCGTTCGCGGCTTGCCACCCGGCCGCTATGTCACGTGGTGCACCGTCGCCGACCACGCGGCATTGGGCATGGTCGGCACTCTGACCGTCCGGTAGGGCCGACGCCGGCTCCAACCAAGAATCCGGGGTCGCCAGCCGCTCGCCGTCCTCTCGGATAGGCCCGTCTGCCACGGACACCTGGCCTGGGTCATACGGCAGGGGGAGCTGCTTACGGCACGTATCGCCTCTGCCGACGCAGCGCTGGGCGTCCGGGCGAGACGCCCACCTCGGACGCCTCGCCTTTGGATGCGATTACATGGCGACGAGCGCTTCCTCGGCGGCCCCGTTCGCCTCGGCGGCGATCGGCGTGGGCAGCCCGTCCTCACCGGTGGCGGCGACCGCCTGCGCCTCCTTGGCGTACTCCTTCTTGCCGCGCCCCGATAGCATCTCCAGGCCGCCGATCACGACCTCCGTCTTCCAGTGGCGCACACCGGCGTCGTCGTCCCACTGGCGGGTCTGCAGCCGCCCCTCGACGTCGACCAGCTGGCCCTTGGAGAGGAACTGGCCGCAGATCTCGGCCAGGCGGTCCCAGGCCACCAGGTTGTGGTACTCGGTTCGCTCCGGCGCCCCGTTGCCGCGGAATTCGTTGGTGGCGACCACGAAGTTGGCCACTGGCTTCCCGGAAGGCAACGTCCGCAGCTCCGGGTCGCGCGTCAGCCGACCCACCAGAAACACCTTGTTCACGCTGTTCATTCCTCCTGCCCTATCTCGGGCTGACCGGC
>JBBQGI010000039.1:0-12062 GCA_038322875.1 Candidatus Limnocylindria bacterium
CGATGGGACCGGCAGGGCCGGGTGTGCCGGCAGCCTGCCGCCGACCTCGAGGAAGCTCCAAAGGACCGGGACGGTGAAGCCGTGCCCGGCGGCGAGCTGGTCGGCCACCAGGCGGTAGTAGGCGGGATCGGTGTACGGGGCGTAGTCAACCAGAAGCGCGGCGGTCACGCGCGTCGCCAACGCCAGCACCATGAGCACGACGAGGTCGCGCCGCATCAGCGCCGGACCCAGATGGCCGCGGTGGAATCGGCGTAGACCCGGCGCCAGGCGGCCGATGCGTCGAACCAGTCGGCGAGCTCGGTGTCGGGCGGGAAGACGGCGTAGTCGATCCCGTATCGATCGAAGAGCACCTGCGGATCGCCGTCCAGGCCGATGATCGAAACGTACGTCTGCAGCAGTCCATCGCCGTACACGTCAGCCCGACCGTCCATGAAGACGAGCTGTTGGGGTCGTTTCTCCCCGATGTAGCCGCCCCATTCGTATCGGTTGAAGATGCGCGTCCCAGCTTCGTTCTCATCCATCCAGGCGACTGCGCCAGCGGGAAGGACGCGGGCGATCTCCGCCGATTGGGCGGGAGGGCTGACCCGCAGCAGCGAGACGCCGACCCCGACGGTCACCAGCAGCACGATCAGCCCGATATGCAGCCGACGGCGGCCGCCAGCGGCAGGCTTCGTGAGCCGAGCGAGGACTGGCGCCAAACGGCGGCCGAGAGATGAGTCCGAGATGATTGGTGCCAGCACGACCGCGGCGATCGCGCCGCCGATCGGCCCGACGATCAGGAGGAAGCGGATCGCCCGCCAGGCCATCAGGGTCAGCCCTACCAGGATGAGCGCATCTGCCGTCCGGACGCGCTGCCTGCCGAAGAGCAGGGTGGGCACGACCGCCACGACGGTGAACCCCGCGAGGAGCCAGCCGAAGAGGTCGTCGAAGCTGGCGGGGAACCACTCCATCACGTACCGGCTCAGGGCCGTGATCCCCAGGGTGTCGAATGGATACGAATACAGCGCCAAAGCATTCGGATTGAGCGCCAAGGCCCCGAGCGCCACGGCAAGCGCGACGGCAAGGTCCCGCAGCTGTCCCCACGACAGGGCAGGCGCCCCGATTAGCGTCCGCCTGAGGAGGCGGTCCGCCGCCTCGCCGACCAACAGCGCCCCTACCAGCAGGAACAGCAGGACCCAGCCCGCGTGCAGGTTGGCCCAAACGACGGCGATGATCGGGAGACCAATCAGCCACCGGCGGCGCGGATCGACGAGGTAGCGCCAGCAGATCCAAACCGTCAGCGCGGACATCAGGAGGTCGAAGACCTGGACCCGGACCCCCATCACCGGACCGGCCAGGACGAGACCGATCGATAGCCACACGATGCGGCTGGCCCAGCCGATGGTGTGCACGCGCAGAGCGATCGCCCGCCACAGCACCCAGAAGGCGAGCACCGTGATCGCGCCGAAGAGGAACGAGAGCCCGGTCTGGCCCCACGGGCCCAGGGAGTTGCCGGCGGCCAGGATCACATTGGCCAGCCAGTCCTGGCTGGTCCACGGCCGTCCAGCCCCGACGATGCTCCAGGTGTCGACGTGCGACACGGCGCCAGACCGAAGGACCTCCTCGCCCGCCCGGATGTGCCACCACACGTCTCCGTCGATCAGTGGCCACGTCGCGCGGGGGAGAACAGCGGCCACGAAGAAGCCGACCGCGGCAGCAGCCGAGGCGGGCACCCTCTGGGAGAACATGCGGCGAGTCTACGGCGGGCGCGTGCTACCGTCGCTGCGATGAGGCACCCCACGCGCTGGGCCGGGGCGTATGCGTTGGTCGCGGTGATCCTGGCCGCCACGTTCGCCTTCGCCATCCTCACCGGCCCCTACCGGGCCGTGCAGCGCTCGGACTACATGACCTACCAGACCGCCGCTCGGATCGTGCTGGAGGGGCACGGCGACTGCCTCTACACCGTTGCCTGCCAGGCACGGGCACAGCACGAGCTGATCGGCGAGGAGCCGACCTTCACGCAGGGTGCCCTGCCGTTCACCTCGCCGCCGTGGCTCGCCGCCCTCGTCGTGCCGCTCGGCGGCATCCCCCTGGAGGTCGCCTTTGCCGTCTTCACCCTGCTCTCGCTGCTGCTCCTGGCCGTGGCCGTCTGGCAGCTGGCCTGGGGTGGCGTCGGGACGCGGCTCGTCGCCGTGGCCGTGGTGTTGAGCGCGTGGCCGACCACGATGGCTGCCATCCGTGGGCAATCGACCCTCGGCGCGGCGGCCCTGCTCGGCCTCTCGGCCAGTGCGTCGCTGGCGGGAAGCCAGGGAAGGGCCGGTGCGCTCGCCGGCCTGGCGGCGATAAAGCCAACGCTGCTGCCGCTGTGGGTGGTGCGGCTGGTCGTCGATAGACGCTGGCGATCCCTCGCGGTCGCCGCGGCGGTTGCGGCCGGGCTCGTGGTACTGGCCGCGCTCGTGGTGTCGCCGCGGGCGGTCGCCGATTACCCGGCCTACCTGCTCAACCTGGCCGGTAGCGGCGACAGCGCCGGGGTGCACGTCGAGGAGATGATCAACTGGCGGGGCGCGGCCGCACGGCTCGGAGCAGACCCGCTCCTGGCGACGGGCGGGATCGCGCTCACCGTGGTCGCGGTGGCGGCCGCCTGGTGGTGGGCACGCCCATCTTCCCGCGCATGGGCCCTCGGGGCGGCTGCGGCATTTGTGGCGACGCCGCTGGTGATTCCCCACGCCAACCAGCACGAGGTAATCGTGGCCAGCCTGGGGCTGCTGATCGCCATCGCGGCCGTCGCGGAGCTGCGCGTTCGATTGGCGAGCGCGGCAGTAGCATTGCAGGCCGTGCTCTGGGCAGGACCGCTGCTCAGTGGCGAAGCGTCGGCCTGGCTGCTGTTCGTGGCGATGCTCGCTTGCCTGGTCGTGCTGCTCGTCCTCTGCTGGCGCGAGCGGACTCGGTACTTCCGTCCCGTTCTGGTGCGTCCCGGCACCGATTAGACTCCGGCCGATGTCCGAGATCCTGCCTGCCGAGCGCGCGACGGATCGAGCGGCCGCAACGCTGCGTCGATTGCCTTCGCCGATCGTCCTCCTGGCCTTTGCGCTGGGCGGCGTCATGTTCGCGCTCACCGTCGTGAAGGGCGTGCAGGACCCCGACTTCTTCTGGCACCTGACCACCGGCAAGCTGATCGCCGACACCGGACGGGTGCCGTCGACCGATCCGTTCAGCTTCACGTGGTTCGGGCAGCCCTGGACGCCGCACGAATGGCTGAGTGAGCTGCTGATCTTCAAGCTGGTCGATGGACTGGGCAGGATCGGCGCCCTCTTCGTCTTCGGCCTCTTCCCGCCGGCCATCTTCGGCCTGCTCGCCGCGGCGTTTGCCCGCCGGGGAGTCCGGGTCCTGGCCATCGCGCTCCCCTTCGCGTTCGGCGCGTTCACCCTGATCCCATACGTCACGCTGCGCCCGCAGGCGATCAGCTGGCTGATGCTGGCCGGGCTGGTCTGGTTCCTCCTCGAGGCCCGGCCCGAGCATCGGCGGCGCTTCCTGCTCTTGATCCCGTGGTTCGTCGTTTGGGCGAACCTGCACGGCCTCTACGTGGTCGGGCTGGGGGTCGCGGGCCTCTACATGCTCTTCACGCTCGCGGGCCGCACCGCAATGTCGCCGGCGCGCGGCTGGGTCATCGCCGGCGTCGCGGGAGCCATCGGTGCCTCGATGGTCACCCCGGCGGGACCGATCGGGATCCTGTACCCGCTCCGCTACATCGAGTCGGGGGACTGGGGCCTGGCCAACATCCAGGAGTGGCAGTCGCCGAACTTCCACGAGCCGGCCCACCTCGCGTTCCTTGCGCTCATCGTGGTGGTGGGATTGAACGGCGGCCGCAAGACTCCCGGCTGGCTCGTGGCGCTCTCATGGGTCGGCATCGCCATGGGACTCCTGGCGCTGCGCAACGTGCCGGTGGCGGTCGTGCTCGCCATGCCGACCCTCGCGTTCGGCCTCGAAGATCGACTTCGGCGGCGGGCGGAGCCGCGTCCGCCCAGGCCGATCTCACCCTCGCGCGGGCTCGGGCGCCGCTGGATAGAGATCGTCGCGGCCACGGCGATCGCGTTCGGCTCGATCGCGGTCCTGGTGCCGCGCGACATGAACGCCGCCACCGACACGGATCTGGCGGAGCGCTTCCCGATCGCGGGGGTTGACCGTCTGCTGGACCTGAAGCCCGACGCCAATGTCTTCGCGCAGTACGGCTGGGGCGGCTACGTGATCGCCCGGATGCACGCCAGCGGAGGCCGGGTCTTCGTGGACGGCAGGAACGACATGTATTCGCAACAGGTGCTCGAGGACTACAGCGCCATTCGCGCGGCCGATCCCGGCTGGCAGGCACTGGTGGCCCGCTACCACGTGCAGGCGATCCTGCTGCCACCGGACACGACCTTGACACGGGGACCTGCCCAGGCCGCCGGCTGGTGCGAGGAGTACCGCGACGACGTGGTGGTGCTCATGCTGCGCACCTGTTCGCAGGACTGAGACAAATAGGTTGCCGATTCAGTCCAGCAACCTGCCGATCCCGAGCCAGACGGCGCGGTTTGGATGGAAGGTCCGCTATCACTGCGTCGGGGTGGCGGCTTGAGGTGGATCGCATCGTTTCGGACCGCGGACTGGCTTCGCGTCTTGAACTGGGCGGCTCTTGGCGCGATCGGCATCCTGATCTTCGCGGGCGACTCCGGTGGAGACGCTCACGCCTACTGGGCGGCGCGTGGATACAGTGGCATTGCCGACGAGCGCGATGCCTTCCTCTATACGCCCGCCTTCCTGCAAGCAATCGCGCCCGTCCAGTTCTTGCCATGGGAGGTCTTCCGGCTGCTGTGGTTGACCGCCGGGTTAGCGACCCTGGCGTGGCTGACGGGGCCAGCCATCGCCCTCTTGGTACTGCTGCCCGGTCCATATTCGCCCGTGTACACCGACCTATGGTTTGGCAACGTTATGGTATTCACGGCGGCTCTGACCGTTGCGGGGTTTGCGAAGCCCGGAGCATGGGCGGTGCTGCCGTTCGCCAAGTTGTTCCCCGCCGTCGTGCTGCTTTGGCCGCTCGCGCGTCGCTGGTGGGGGCCGCTCTTGCTAGCGGGCGCCATCGCGGTTCTGTCGGTTGCGATCGCACCAGGATTGTGGGCCGATTGGGCGCGAACCCTTACCGCATCGGCCGCTCGGCCGCCGACATCAGGGTTGTCGGCATGGCTGATCCCGCGGACACTTGCGGCGTCGGGGGTGGTGCTCATCGGAGCGTGGCGGAGTTGGCGCTGGACGCTACCGACCGCCGTGTTACTGACCCAGCCGGTGTTGTGGTTCTCCAGCTTCACCATCCTACTCGGGTGGGTGTGGCTGCTACGGAACCGCACGCCTAGCGTGTTGGACGCTCCTGATCGGACATTTCCAGGATGTCGAACATCGGCAGATCGCGCCGCCAATCGCTGAACGCGAACTCTGGCCCGCACCGTAGGGCATCGCGCCGGCAGGATTGTTCGGCTTGACACGACCGCCGGCCGAGCGGGTACGCGTCGTTCAACGGTGGGAGCGCATGCGGAACATGCTGCGCGGGGAGTCCTCGATCGAAGCTTCCTCGATGATCTCGAACCGCCGTCCGAAGGCGGTCCGGAATCCCTCAATGGTGTATTCCGGGAAGATGTCCTCGCGGGTTGCCAGCAGCCGCTTGACCATGGGATCTTCCTTGGGCACGAACTCCACCACCAGGTTCGGGCCGAGCCGGGCCAGCAGCTCGGCGATCATGAGCAGCGGCACGTTGCGACCGATCGCCAGGTGATGCACTAGAGCGAGCGCCACCACCACATCGGCGTTGGCGCGGTCTAGCAGCGAGGCGCGCTCGCGGTTGGCCCAGCCGATCGCCGGCGAGGGGTCGGCCAGGTCGGCGATGAGCGGCAGGATGCGGCCGTCGCCCGCCGTCTTGAGCGCCAGGTAGTGGCGCTCGACGGCCGCCCAATCGACGTCCAGGGCCAGCACCTCGTACCCGGCCTCCGCCGCGATGGCGCTGTAGCGCCCGGTGTTGGCCCCCAGGTCCCACGTGCGCTTGCCGGCCGCCGCGACCAACATGTCCCGCACGATCGCCTCCTTGGAGGCGGTCCCGGCGGCCGAGTAGCTGGTCTGGTCGGCGTAGTCGCCCCACTCGGTCCCCTGCGCCGGCAGGTGCAGTCCGGCGACCGTGCGGCGCAGGTGGTCGAGCAGGGCCAGGCGGCGGGCGGGGCTCACCTTCACGGCCTTCGGAGCGCTCTCGGCGCCGCTGTCGGCGTGCTGGCGCTGCGCCCGGGCATGCAGGTGCACGTGAGCGGCGAGGCCCGGCGACCAGCGCGTGCCCCGCGGCAGCAGCTCGCTGGTCAGGTCGAGGGGGATGCCGTCGATGAAGCTCCGCAGGATCTGGCCGAGCCGGCCGTCGCGGTGGGCCATGAGCGCGAGAGGCGCCAGGAAGTGCTCGCAGAACTGGCGGTACGGCTTCCAGGGCTCGTCGGCGACGGTGCGCTCGAACGAGAGGGTGTCGATGAGGATCGGCCGTCCATGATGGAACTGGACATTGTAGGCGCTCGCGTCCCGGAGGGTCATCCCATGCTCGGTGGCCACCGCCTGTGCCCCCAGCGTCAGCAGCGCCGCATCCTTCAGCATGGAGAAGGACCATTCGTACGGGTAGGAGATGAAGTCGATCTCGGCCGGGCGGATCACGGCCGCAGCACCCTTCTCCTGCGCCAACTCGAGCCCCACGGGTTCGTCGGGAACGAGCATCTCGCCGCCGATCAGGGCGGCGTGGAGCCCGGATGTGTCGAATGCGGCCCAGTCAGCGGCGAACGATTCGTTGATCTGCCGGTAGAGGACTCCGTCGCGGCGGAAGACGAAGCCGCTGGGATCGCGGTAGGAGCCTGGCTCGCGTTCCGCGGCCGGGCGGTCGGTCACTCGGGGTCGGGGGGCGTCTCGCCCTTCTTGGCGTCCGGCTGCGGCGTGTGGCGGAATCGCGCGATGGTGGACCTGATGGCGTTCCGGAAGAAGAACGGGATCGAGACGACCGTGGCGATGATGGCCTGGATCACCAGACTGCCCGCGCCGGGGTCAATGTAGGCGATAACGGGTCGCATCAACACTCCTTAGACCGGTGCCGCGGCGACTCCGCGGTCGACATACGGTACCCCGTATCACGGCCGATTGCGAATGCGCGACTGCCTCCTGGCCTCGATTGCGCGGAGGAGCGCGACCCCTCCCGGCAGCACGTACGCGGCATCGGGCAGCCATACCCTGGGGACAGCCAGCGGAATTGCGGCGCCGGCCGCTAGCCACGTCCAGGGCGATCGGCGCAGCACGAAGGACACGAGGAGAACGGCGCAACCCAGGGCGACCGGCAGCCAGAGGAGCAGCGAGACGTCGAGCAGCGACACCCCGCCCAGGTAGAACGACGCGCCGCCGATCTGCATGAAAAGGTGGATGTCGAAGGCAAGGAGGTGGAGCCAGAGGACGGCAGTGATGCCGATCGCCAGGGCCGCTCGCCGCCACCGTCTCTCGGCGAGGTAGCCCGCCACCAGGACGAGGGGAAAGACCTTCAGCGATCCCGCCAGCCCCAGTAACACTGGCCCAGCCCTCGTCTGGAGCGTCATCGCCAGGGCGCCCACCATCAGCGGCGTCGCGTTGGCCTGCGGCAGGGCGCTGATCAGGAGCCCGCCGATGAGGACCGCGAGCGTGATCGATGCCGGCGTTGGCCTGCGAACGAGCGGCCACAGGCCGCCGAGGATGGCGACGATCAGGATCGCGCGCCACACGGCAAATGCCAGGTCGTGGCCAAGGTAGGTCAGTGGTACCCAGGCATAGGCAAACCAGGGGGCATAGCGGTAGATCTCGGTCTCGTCACCGCGGGGGCTGGCATACAGGGGCAACCCTTCCCTGATCCGCTGCGCCGCCAGCCAATACGCCTCTGCGTCCGGTCGCACGGTCTGGCTGACGACCGCGCCGATGAGCAACCCGATCCCGAGCGCGGCAACGGCCAGCGCAAGGAGGCGGGCCGCGGTCTCAAGCCTGTGCGGCACGACCACGGATGGGGCTGATGCCGCCGTTCAGGATCGCAACCACCAGGTAGGTGGTGTAGGTCACGTGGCTGCGTGGGGCCAGCAGCATCACCGCCACGGCCCCGGCCACCCACACGTACTCGGAGCGCCTGAGCGCGAGCACGACGGCCACGAGCGACGCCGCGGCCGCCACGACCGCCCAGGCCAGCGGCGAGAGGTAGTAGTAGAAGGATACGGAACGGCCGGGATCGGTCTGGTAGCCGGACAGGTCGTAGAGCAGGAAGGGCGCCAGCAGGAGCGCCGTCGCCACCAGGGTCAGGCCGATTCGAAGCCACTCGCGCCTGGCGAGGTAGACCACGGCGAAGGCGAGCGGCGCGCCTTTGAGCGCCGCCGCGATGGCGATCCAGATTGGGCCGCTTCGCCGGGAGATTCCGAACGCCAGGGCCGCGACGACCAGGGGCTGGATGTTGCCGACCTGGACCAGGGACAGCAGCCACGGGGTGATGACGAAGGCAAACGCGAGGGCGGCCAGCGTTCGCATCCGGACGATCTGCACCAGGATCGCCCCGGAAGCGACCGCCAGGATGGCCGCCCAACCCCACTCGACAAGCGTGCGAGGCAGGTAGGTAAGGGGGACCCAGATCCAGGCGAACCAGGGCGTGTAGCGAAAGACGTCGTAGCTGTCCGGGTTGATCGTGCCCAGATAGAGCGGCTGACCTTCCCGGAGCCGATGGGCTGCGAGCCAGTAGGCGTTGACGTCGCCGAAGTTCCAGTCGCCAGCGATCAGATAGACCCAGACGAGCATGCTGCCGAAGAGCACGGCGACGACGAATCGCTGGGTCGCACGCAGGCCGGGTGCCGACCGCAGGAGGTGCCGATCAACGCCCATGGCCGTCACGATGGCACAGTATCCGGTATGCGCCGACCGTTCCCGCGTCCCGCCACGCGACGCGACCTGCTTCGCCTGGGCATCGGCGCTGCCGTGGTCTCGGTCCTGCTCGCGCTCACGGCGTGGGCGCTGCTCAGCTATGCGCTTGCTCGCGAACCGGGTAGCGATGTCGCCGCGTATTGGAACGCCGCCGAACGTCTGCGCGCCGGCGAACCGCTCTACGTCGCCGGAGCGGCCAACGCTTCCGACCTCTACCGGTATGCCCCGTGGTTCGCGGCCGCGTGGATTCCGTTGACCTATCTGCCCCGCGAGGCCGTCACCGCGGCGTGGGTCGTCCTGATGTTCGTGGCGGCGGCGCTCAGCAGCTTGCCGCTCCTGCGACGCGGCCCGGCGGGCTGGGCAGCCTTCCCCCTCTTCGCCGCCTTCCAGTTCGAGGGCGCGATCTACGGCAACGTGCAGCCCATGCTGGTGCTCGTCCTGATGTGGGGAGTCAACCGACGTTCCGGGCCCCTGTGGATCGCCCTGACCGCCAGTCTCAAGGCGGTTCCGATCCTGCTCGCCATCGTGTACGCCGGTCGAGGGGAGTGGGGGCGAGCCGCTCTGGCGACGGGGTTGACCGTGCTGCTGGTGGCGCCAGCCTTCCTCTTCGACCTCAAGGGCTACTCGGTCGCCCCGGGGCCGCGACAGGAGAGCCTGGCGGCGATCTCGCTCCTTGTCTTCATCCCGGTGGCTTTGGCCGCCATCGCGGCGAGCTGGATCCTGGCGCGCACGCGGTTCGGCTGGCTGGCGGGAGGTCTGGCCATGGTTCTGAGCCTCCCGCGCTTGCTCGACTACGAGTTTTCGTTCCTGCTCGTCGGCCTGGCGCGGCGTAAGCGGGAACTCCCCGCGCCGACACCCACCGCCGAGGAACAGCGGTTGCCTCCAAGCTAGCGCGATAGTGCCAGCCACGCCGTCGATCGACGGCCCACAATCCGACGGCGTGGTCCTCACCGCCGTCCTGATCCTCCTCTCCGCTGCGCTCCTGGCCCCTGGCCTGGTCGTGGGGCCGTCACTCGACGCAGCGGTCTTCAGCCACGTGGGAGAGCAGCTCCTGCGGGGCGTGCCCCCCTACCTCGGGGCGTGGGATCACAAACCTCCCGGGATCTACATCGCATCCGCGGGCGCGCGGGCCCTGCTCGGGTGGCTGGGGCCGTGGACTGCCGACTGGCTGCTATCGGTGGCAGCTACTGCGGGGATCGGGATGGCTGTGGCCCGCGTGCTTGCGCGGAGCGGGGTGACCGGCTGGGCCCAGGCCCTGGCAGCGGTCGGGGCCGTGGTCTTCGCCGGTCAATACCTCCTGGCGCTGGGCGGGGGCCTCACAGAACCGTTGGCAGCATTCGTCTTGTCGTGCGCATTGCTGCTCGCCGTCGAGTCATGGACCCGCCCCCGGGCGGTAGGGATCGGGGCGCTCGTCGCGATAGGTCTCCTCCAGTCGCTGCAAGTCCTGCCCGCGGGCCTGGTGGTGATCGGCCTTATCGTCCTCCATCGTCCCCCCAGCGCGCGGTTGCGCGCAAAGGGGTTCGTCCTGCTCGGCTTCGCGGCTCCGCTGGTCGTCGTTGCGGCCTGGCTGGTGCTCAGCGGTGCGCTGCCGGCGGCGCTCGACGCGATCGTGGGCTACTCGGCGGCCTACCGATCTTCCGGCGGGGACTACGGATCGATCCTGGCCGCGCCAGTGGCCGCCTGGACCGTTCTCGCGGGGCTCTTCCTCATCGCGCCAACCCTGCTGGGGGTCATGGCAGCGGTGAAGGCAACAGGCCCGAGGCGCAGATTGACGATCGCCATGCTGCTGTGGATCGGCGCGTCGGTCGCACTCTTCTTCGTGCAGGGCCGCTTCTACGCTCACTACGCCATTCCCCTTGCCATTCCCCTTGCCATCCTCGCCGGGCTCGGGCTCGATCGCGCCCGTGGGTCGCTGGCCCGCGCCGGCAGGGCTACCGTCAGGGCGGTGATCGTGCTGCCGCTCGTCGCCACGCTCGCTATTTCGGTCGTGGCCGCAGGTGTATCCGGGGCGATGCAGCTGGCACCGGTGGCAGACGCGAACGTGCGCATGCTGGCCGTGTCCCAGCGCCTCCGCGATCTGCCCCCCGGCACGGTGCTCGTGTGGGGCAATGAGCCGCGTCTGTACGACCTCGCTGGGCGGACCCCCGCGACTGCCTACGCCTATCTGTACCCGCTCACCACTCCCGGGTACAGCACTCCCGCACTGATCGACGACGTCAGACGCGAACTCACGTCGCATCCCCCGGCGATCGTGATCGATGCGGGCTCCGACGGTCCGGGGCAGCCCGGCTTCCTGCCCCTGCTGATCGACCGCCCGGTGACCACCGACGGGCGCGACCTCGACCTGCTCGACCCCCTTCGAGCCTTCGTCGCGGATCGATACGATCTGGCCTCGACGGTGGCTGGCTGGCCGATCTATCTGCTCAAACAGGGGTCGGCGCCCTGAACCTGGCCGCTATCTCGGGAGGTCGTCGATTTCTCGCGCACGCGACTTCGGCTGAACCAACTCCAGGCCCAGCATCTGAAGGTAATAGGGCAGCAGGTAGGGACTGATCGCCAGGCTCGCCCAGCCGAGACGGCGACGCAGCGTCAGCCATGCGGCCAGTGGCAGGCCGACAACTAGCCAGGCCAGGCCGATGAACCGCGACGGCGACAGGTTGAAGTCGTTGGTGATCTCGTCCGGCCCCAGCTGCGTGAGCGATCCGATCCAGCTCGCCAGGTAGCCGGAGGGGATCGCCGTGAGCACCACGCCCAGGGCGATCCCCAGGAATGGCAGACGCCAGGCAGGTCGCCGCCAGAGGAGCCACGCCATCAGGGGCAGCATGATCGGTCGAGGGATCAGGATGCACATGGCCAGATAGATTCCCGTCGCGATGCCGTTGCCGCGGCAGGCCCACGCGGCGGCGAGTAGCACGAAGATCATGAGATTGCCGGTGTTCAGGTCGAACCAGAACGGGTATGAGACGAGCAGGAGCAGACTCAGCCGCCGCGACGGCAGCAGCGCGAGCGCGACGAAATGCGCCACTCGCCAGGCCAGCAGGCCCACAGTCGGGAGCACCCCGAAGAGCCAGGCCAGCTGCGGGGCGTATCGGTAGAAGTAGGGCGCCTGCCAGTCATAGAGC
>JBBQGI010000040.1:0-11850 GCA_038322875.1 Candidatus Limnocylindria bacterium
CGCCCGTGACGGCATCGGTCACCATGCTGGCAGGAGTGTAGGCGGAACCCTTGACAGGAGTGATTGCACGTGCAACTATAGTGGCAGATAGTTGAGGGATCAATCACATGACCACGAAACCCACCATTCACCTGCTCGGGCTGGCCGGCAGCCTGCGCGCCGCCTCGTACAACCGGGCGCTGCTGCGCGCAGCCGTCGAGCTGGCGCCGCAGGGCGTCGAGATCACGACCTTCGACGAGCTGGACGCTCTGCCCTACTACGACGGCGACGTCGAGGCGGCCTATGAGCCGATCGCGGTGCACGCCCTCCGCCAGGCGATCGACGACGCGGATGCTCTCCTGGTCGTGACGCCCGAATACAACGACGGCACGAGTGCCGTGCTCAAGAACGCCATCGACTGGGCCTCTCGCCCGCCCCAGCGCACGCTTGCCGGCAAGCCGGTTGCGGTGATGGGCGCCTCGGCTACGCCGGGTGCTGCCCGCGGTGGGATCGAGTCGGCGCAGCGCTCGCTGCGACGCGCCGGGTCGGAGGTTCTCGACGAGCAGGTCGGGATCCCATCGGCTGCCGACGCCTTCGATGGCGAGCTGCACCTGACGGATCCCCTGATCCGCGCCGAGGTGGCCGGGCTGGTCGCCACCCTGGCCGCTCGCGTCCACGCGGCGGCCGAGGAGCGGCGCGCCGCCTAGTCGGTCAGCCCCCATAGATCCCCGACGGTGAAGCCCTCGGGGAAAGGGTCGTCGGGGTCGACCACGTAGCCGGCGCGGCCGGTGATCCAGGCGCTGCCGGTCAGCTGCGGCACGACGGCGCGATACGGCCCCACGGTCGTCTCGCGCAGCAGGCGGCCGGTCCAGGCCGTGCCCAGGATCCCCTCATGGACGTAGTCCTCGCCGATGCCCAACTTGCCGCGCGCGTGCAGGACGGCCATTCGGGCGCAGGTGCCGGTTCCGCACGGGGAGCGGTCCAGCACGCCGGTGAACGACTCCGGTCGGGACCAGTCCAGCGTGCCCGATGAGACCACCACCGTGTTCTTGCCGTGCGCTCCCGGGAGCGTGGGCGGCGCCGTCAGCTCGACGATGCTGATCCCCCTGATCTCGGGGTGCTCCGGGTGCGCCACCGGGATCTGCTCGCGTGCTGCGGCCTTGACCATCTCGCCCAGCCGCACGATGTCGCGACCTTCATCGGGCGTGAGCTGAAGCCCCAGCGCCGAGGCCTCGACGATGGCAAAGAACATGCCGCCCCACGCCACGTCCACCTTCACCCGACCGATCTGCGGCACCTCGACCGGGGCGTTGATCTCGATCGCGAAGGCGGGCACGTTCTCGAAGGTGATCGAGGTGGCCTTCCCGTCCTGCACTGCCGCCTTGACGCGGATGAGTCCAGCGGGAGCCTCGAGCGTCAGTTCGGTGATCGGCTCGGTGACGGTCACCAGCCCCTCGTTGATGAGCACGGTGGCCGTGCAGATCGTGTTGGAGCCGCTCATGGCGGGGTATTCCGCCTGCTCCATGATCACGAAGCCGGCATCGGCCTGTGGGTCGGTCGGGGGCAGGATCACGTTGCAGCAGGTGGCCGGGTAGCCGCGGGGCTCGCGCAGCATCAGCCGGCGGAGATGATCGCCGTGCTCGGCCAGGTGGTTGCGCTTCTCGAGCATGGTGGCGCCGGGCACGTCATGGACACCGCCGATGATCACGCGCCCCGGCTCGCCGTCCGCATGCGCATCGACCGCCGTGATGATCGGATCCAGTCGCATGGGGCCATGCTGACACGCTCCGGGCGCGCGGGCATACTGGCAGGCCATGCTCCGTACCCGATCGATCGCCAATGAGCTCCTCGATGCCGATGAGCTCGACGAGCGTGAGCTGATGCTCAACCTGCGCGAGATGGCGAGGTTGAATCGGCTCCCGGGTGGGGTCGGCGACAGTGTCCGAGGGGTGTCGCGCCTGCTCGGCGATGCGAACCGGGCGAGCGTGCTCGACATCGGCACCGGCTCGGGGGATTTCGTCCTGCGGCTGGCCCGGGGTCGGTCGGTCAGTGTCATCGCCTCCGACCTGCGGCCGGAGGTGCTGGCGATCACCCGTCGTAACCTCGCGCATACCAAGGATGTGACGATCGTCGAGGCGGATGCCCTCGCCCTGCCCTTTGCCGACGGCCTGGTCGACGTGGCCCATGCCTCCCTGCTGGTTCATCACCTCGAGCCTGACGAGGTTGTCCGGGCGCTCCGCGAGATGCGCCGGGTCTCCCGCCTGGGGGTCGTGATCAACGACCTGCGTCGCGGCCGCCTGGCCTTCGCGATGACCGCCGCTGCTGTCCTGGGACTCAGTCGCGGCCGCTACACGCGCCACGACGGCGTCCTGTCGGCACGCCGCGCCTACACGCTCGCTGAGCTGGACGGTCTGGCCGCGGAGGCGGGATTGCGGGCTGTCTGGCGCACCTGGCAGCAGTGGCCGCGGGTCACGACCATCTACCGATGACGCCGACCGACCTGGGGTGTGACGTGCTGGTGGTGGGAGCCGGGCCGGCTGGATCGGCGCTGGCTGCCGCATTGGCAGCCGACGGGCGCGACGTGCTGCTGATCGAGACCCATGCGCACCCGCGTCCCAAAGCCTGCGCCGAGTACGCCAGCCCACGAATCCTCGAGGAGCTCGGCCGCCTGGGGCTGCCGGAGGGCAGCTGGCAGGCCAATGCGCTCGCGCTGGCGGGCATGCGGGTGATCCGCGGCGATGCTGCGGTCGACGTCCGGTACCGCGACGCGGCCGGTCCGCGGAACGCATGGGGCCTCGACCGCGAAGTCTTCGACGCGGAGTTGGCAGCGCACGCGACTTCGCAGGGGGCGCGGCTGCTCGAGCACGTGGCGTTCGACCAGCCGATCTGGACCGATGGACGGGTCAGCGGCGCCATGGTCGGCACCCGCGACGGACCCCTCCAGGTCAGCTGCAACTGGCTCATCGGCGCCGATGGTGCCCGCTCGCGGGTCGCGACGCGCCTCGGCGTCGAGCGCCGCGTCCTGGCGCCGCGTCGCCTGGGCCTGGTCGCGCACTACGAGGGCGATGCCGAGCTCGACGATCACGGTGAGATGCACGTCGGGCCTGGCTGGTACGTGGGCCTGGCGCCGCTGGCCGGGGGGCGACTGAACGTCGGCATGGCACTGCCCCTGAACCACCACGCGGGCAGCGCTCGACAGCGTTTCCAGGCGGCCATCGACGGCATTCCCGCCGTCGCGGCTCGGCTCCATGGACTCAAGCGACTCACGCCGATCCGCGGAGCGTCCCCGATCGGGCATCGCGTGGCCCGCGCGGCCGGTCCGGGGTGGATGCTCATCGGCGATGCAGCGGGCTTCGTCGACCCGTTCACCGGCGAGGGGATCTACCGCGCGCTGCGCTCGGCCAGGGCAGCGGCAGAGTCGCTGGCCGGCGGCGACATCGGTGCCGGGGACCGCTATCTCGACGCGCGCAGGCGCGCCTTCGCCGCCAAGGATGCGCTGACCTGGCTGGTGCAGGGGATGCTCGCATCGCCGCCCCTGATGGGCTACGCGCTGCGCCGCCTGGCCGCCAGGCCCGCTGCCGCCGACCGCCTGGGAAGCGCCCTGGGCGACTGTCGACCCGCGAGCGACGCACTCTCACCCCGTTTCCTGGCACAGGTCCTGTGGCCATGAGGAGTCGGCTCGCGATCCAGATCAACGCGCCGCTCGAGCGCATCTTTCCGCTGGCGGCCGAGGTCGAGCGCTGGCCGGAGCGGCTGCCGCACTACCGCTACGTGCGCCGGCTCCCCGCCGCTGACGGCGAGCGGCGCTTCGCGATGGGCGCGCGCCGCGGGCCGATCCCGGTCCGCTGGGAGGCGATCCAGCGCCCGCTCCTCGAGGAGCGACGCATCGAGTTCACCCACACCGGCGGCCTGACGCGCGGCATGCAGGTGGCCTGGCACTTCGTACCCAACGGAACCGGCTACGAGGTCAGCATTGAGCATCAGCTCGACCTCGGCTGGCCGCTGATCGGAGGCGTTGCGGGCCGGTGGATCATCGGTCCGCAGTTCATCGAGGCGATCGCGCGACGGACGCTGCGCAGGGTCAAGGCGCTGGCGGAGGGAGAGTCATGAGACGGGTGGCGGTAACCGGCATCGGTGCGGTGACACCCATCGGCTCGGGGGCCGATGGCCTATGGGCCGGCGTCCTCGCCAACCGCTCGGCGGTGCGCCAGATCGACCGCTTCGACGCGTCGCCGTTCCCCTCGCGGATCGCCGCGCAGATCGACGACTTCGTGCCGTCCGACCACCTGGATGTCAAGCGCGCCCGGCGGCTGGACCGCTTCAGCCAGCTCTCCGTCGCCGCCGCGCGGATGGCCATCGGCCAGTCCTGCCTGACCGATGCCGACCGCTCGGATGGTCGTACCGGGGTATGGATCGGCTCGGCGCTGGGGGGCGTGGCCTTTGGCGAAGAGCAGCACGCGGCGTACGTTTTGCATGGCATGCGGGCGGTCGCGCCGACGCTGGCCACCGCCGTCTTCGGCGGTGCGGGGGCGAGCAACGTGGCGATCGACCTCGGCATCCGCGGGCCGGCGGTCGGGAATGCGAACTCCTGCGCGTCGGGGGCGATGGCGATCGGGCAGGCGTTCCATGCCGTGCGCGCGGGGATCGTGGACGTGGCGCTGGCGGGAGGGGCGGAGGCTCCGCTGGCGCCGCTCACCTTCGGGGCGTTCGCGATGATCAAGGTGCTCTCGCAGCGGAACGACGACCCGGGCACCGCCTCGCGACCGTTCGACGTGGACCGCGACGGGTTCGTGATGAGCGAGGGGTCGGCGGTGCTGGTCCTGGAGGCCTGGGAGTCGGCGGAGCGACGCGGCGCCACGATCCTGGCCGAGGTGGCCGGCTTTGGCGCTTCGACCGATGCCTACCACCTGACCGCGCCCCTGCCTTCTGGCGAGGCCGCCGCCGCGGCGATCACCATTGCCCTGGCCGATGCCGGCTTGCCGGCCGCGGAGATCGGTTATGTGAACGCCCACGCCTCGAGCACGCAGCTCAACGAGCTGGCCGAGGCGAAGGCACTGCATCTGGCCCTGGGCGAGCATGGGGTGGGCGTGCCAGTGTCTGGCACCAAGGGCCTGTACGGCCACGCGCTGGGAGCCAGCGGGGCGATCGAAGCGGCGATCACCGTCATGGCCCTGCGCGAGGGCCTATTGCCGGGAACCTGCAACCTCGTCCACCTCGACGAGCGATGCGAGCTCAACGTGCTGCGGGCGCCACTGGCTGCCACGCCCGGCGCGGCGCTGTCGACCTCGTTCGGCTTCGGCGGCATGAATGCGGCCCTCGTGATCCGGGCGACCTGACCGTCGCCACCAGCCGGCCCCAACCGGCCGTGGTGGTAGGCTCGCGGCCATGACCAGTGGCGCCGCACCGCCCCTTCGCGTCCAGGGGCTCGTCAAGGACTATGGATCCGTCCACGCGGTACGCGGCATCGACCTGGAGGTACACGCGGGCGAGGTGTTCGGCTTCGTTGGTCCGAACGGTGCGGGCAAGAGCACGACCATCCGCTGCCTGCTCGACCTGCTGCGCCCCACTGCCGGCCAGGTGGAGGTCTTTGGCCTGGACCCCCGCCGCGACGGGGTCGCGATGCGCAGGCGCGTCGCCTACATTCCCGGCGAGCTGCGCCTTCCCGAGCGGTTGACAGCCGGCCGCTTCCTCGAGTCCATTGGCAGGCTGCGCGGCGGGTTTGCGCGGAGTCGGCTCGACGAGCTGGCCGAGCGGTTCCAGCTCGACCTCAATCGGTCGATCCGCCATCTGTCGAGCGGCAACCGACGCAAGGTCTCCATCCTCAGCGCGTTCCTGACCGATGTCGACCTGCTGATCCTGGACGAGCCCACCAGCGGCCTCGACCCGCTGATGCAGCATGAATTCCTGGCGCTGCTTGGCGAGCGACGTGCCGCGGGCGCGACGGTCTTCCTGTCGTCGCACATGCTGAGCGAGGTCCAGCGCGTGGCCGACCGGTTGGCGGTCCTGCGTGCCGGCGTGATCGTCGCGGAGGGCACGGTCGACGAGGTTCGCGGACGAGCGCGCCAGCGCGTGCAGATCTGGTTCGAAGGTGACGCACCACCCGGGCTGGCCACGGTTCCGGGCGTTGAGGACCCGGTCATCCAGGGGAGGCGTTTCGCCGCTACCCTGTCGGGCCCGGTCCAGCCCCTGCTCGACGCGCTGGCGGGGCAGCAGGTGGCCACCATGCTGCTCGAGGACCCCGATCTCGAGGATGCGTTCCTGGACCTCTACGCGGGGGGCGCATGACCGCTCGGCGATGGGAGCTTCTCGCCATCCCGTTACGGAGCCTGCGACGCAGCGGGCTGGTCTGGGCATTCAGCCTGGGGGCACTCATTGCGCTCACCGTCGCCTTCTGGCCCGCCTTCCAGTCCGAGGGCGACTTGAGCAAGATCGTCGACGCCCTGCCCCAGCCGGTGATCGACGCCTTTGGCCTGGCTGACTTCGGGTCACCCGCCGGATTCCTGCGGGGCAACCTGTACGCGGTGATTGTCCCGCTGCTGGTGGCAGTTGCCGGCGTCATGCTGACCAATGGCCAGACTGCGGGCGAGGAGGACTCCGGACGGATGGAGGCCTACCTCGCGCAGCCCGTCTCCCGGCAATCCGTCTTCGCCGGCCGGGTGCTTGGAGCATGGCTCTGGCTGCTAGGGATCTCGGTGGTCATGCTCGGCGCGCAACTGGCCGCCGACGCCGGCTTCGGCCTCGCCATCGGCGCCGATCGCCTGGTCGCCACCATCGTCCTGTGCCTGCTGCTCGGCATGTGGTACGCCGGGCTGACGGCGCTCATTGCCGGCTGGACGGCGCGCCCGGGGCTGGCGCTGGGCGTGGGCATCGGCCTGGTCGTCACCGGATACGTGGTGATGGCGCTCTTTCCGGTCAGCGACGTGCTGGCCCCGTGGCGACACATCTCGCCCTGGGATTGGGCGCTCGGCGGCGATCCACTCGTGCATGCGACCGATGCGTGGCGATACCTGGCCCTGGCCGCTCCTGCCATCGCCTTCAGCGTGGTCGGCATGCTGGCCTTCACGCGTCGCGACGTGCAGGCTGGCTAGCGGCCGGGCGCTGCACCCGGGTCGTGGGAGACCTTCCGCTAGGATCGGTTCGTGTCCGAGCTGAGCGACATCCTCGACGCCGCCGAGGCGATCGCGTCGCGCGGTGAGCCGATGGCCCTGGCGACCGTCGTCGCCACCCGGGGCTCGACGTACCGGCGCGCCGGCGCGCGCCTGCTGATTCCGGCCGCGGGTGAGCCGATCGGCAATATCAGCGGCGGTTGCCTGGAAGGCGACGTGGCACGCATCGGTCGCGAGGTGATCGCCGCCGGCGTGCCGCGCCTGGTCGAGTTCGACATGACCGCCGACGACGACGCGGTGTGGGGCTATGGGCTGGGCTGCAACGGCGCGATCGAAGTGTTCGTGGAGCCGACCGCAGGCGCGCTCGAGTCGGTCGGCGCGATCCGGACCGGCCAGGGTGCCTGCCTGGTCATGACACTGACCGGTCCGGATGCCGGCTCACACCGCCTGGAGACCGATGGCGCCGCTGCGACGGCGCTCCGCGACGGCACCCCGCAGGTCTACGAAGAGAACGGCGAGCGCGTCTTCTACGAGCCGCTCCTACCGCCACTCCGCCTGCTGGTGTGCGGCGCCGGGCACGACGCGATCCCCCTTGTCCGCCAGGCGGCCGAGCTGGGTTGGCACGTTGTCGTCGTCGACGTCCGCAGGGCGCTGCTGACGCAGAACCGCTTCCCTGGTGCTGCAGAGTTCGCCACGCCGGACCCCGACGCCGCGGCCGAGGCGCTCGCGCCCGATGAGCGCACTGCCGTCGTGCTGATGAGCCACAACTATCTGGGCGATATCGCCTACCTGCGCTCGTTTCTCGATCAGCCGGTTGCGTATCTCGGGGTGCTAGGCCCGCGAGGTCGGACCGAGCAGATGCTGGCGGAGATGCGACAGCCGGAGGCGATCGAACGGCTGCATGCGCCCGCGGGCCTGGACATCGGCGCCGAAGGACCGGAGGAGGTGGCGCACGCGATCATCGGCGAGATCCTGGCGGTCACCCGTCGACGGGAAGGTGGGCCGCTGCGGGATCGGCGCGGGCCGATCCACGAAGAGCGCCTCTAGGCGACCGGCAGCCCGACCGCCTCGTCCAGCTGCCGCACGAACGGCGTCGCGCCGAGACGCGAGAAGATCGACCGGGCTTCATCCGCCGCACCCTTGGTTTCGGGGGTCTCGCCCCGCACCAGGCGAACGAAGTCGAGCTGGCAGAGTGCCAGGTCGAACCAGCAGCCCAGGTCGCGCCACTGGCGGATCGCATCTCGGTACGCAGTTGCCGCCCCCTCGCCCTCATCAGTGAGGGCGGCCACCCCGGCATCGATCGTCAGCAGGCTGGCGCTGATGGCGCGGCCGTGCCACCCCACCCTGCGGAGGTGGTCGGAGGCCTGTCTGGCTTGATCGGCATCACCTGCCCACAGCGAGGCCCGCGCCGCAACCGGCAGGTCTTCGGTCGCATTGGATGGGTTGAGGGCGACATTCCCCCAGGCCGCCTCCGCGGCGTCGGCGAATCGACCGTCGACGAGCGCAACCCAGCTCCGCACGGAGCCGATCTGGGAGAGGACCGTGGGCTCGTCCGTGGTCTGGGCGTGTGCCTCGGCGCGCTCGAGCGAGGTCGCGTACGGGCGTCCCTGCAGTGCGTCCACCGTCGTCACGGTCGCTTCGGCCAGGTAGCGGTCCACCGGCGCCAGCTCCGTCGCCAGGAGGTCGTCCAACACCTCGCGCGCTCGACCCCATTCGCCGGCACGCAACGCATTCCCGATGGCGTTCAGTCCCATGGTCACCATCTGGGCACGATCGCCGCTCCGCTTCACCTCCTCGAACCCAGCCGACGCGATTTCCAGGCCCGCCCGGGGGTCCTCGATGGTCAGCACGCTGGCCAGGTTGATGCGAGCCCTGGTCACGCCGTACGAGAGCCCATACGAGAGGCTCAGGTCGAGCACCCCTCGCAGACCGGCGACTCCCTCGCGCACCCGTCCCCCGAAGCCGAGTGCCGTCGCCCGCGTGTTCAACAGGTCGGAAATCTCCGGGACCATGTCGAGGCGCTCGGCCAGCGGCAAAGCGCGGTCTGCCCACTCGACCGCCTGCGCGCCCTCGAGGTGGAGCATGTATGCCCGCGCGAGCGCGGCCCACACGCCGACGATTGCCGCGTCGTGCTCGAGGTCGGTGAAGCGGGGGAGCGCCGCCGTGATCTCCGCGATGGCCGACGCAGGCTGCTGGCCCGAGGCGAGCAGCCGCCCGAGGCTGGTCACCGCCCGCGCGTCGCTCTGCGCATGCGACCCTTCGCGGGCGGCATCGACGGCGCGCCGGAGGTACGCCTCCGCCACGTCGTAGCGGCCCGCGGAGCCGGCCGCCTCCCCGGTGCGTCGCAGCAGCTCGGACTGGTCCTCGGCCTCGGGCGTCACCTCGATGGCCAGCTCCAGGAAGCGGACCGCCTGCTCATGTGACCCCAGCGCCGTGGCGCGCTCAGCGGCCCGCTGGAGCAGCTCGGCCGCGTGCCTGCGAATCTGCTCGGCGTCGGGATCCTCGGGCGCGCTGCGGTACGCATCGAGGTAGTGCGCCGCGGTGGCATCGATGATCTCGTCGTCCTGGAGCGACTCGAAGTGCTCACCGGCAGCAAGGTGGACGACCTTGCGGTCGCGCTTGGTGAGCGTGCCGTACGCAACGTCACGGACCAGCGCCTGCACGAAGCCGTACTGCCCGCGCTCCGGCGATCGCGGATCGGTGTCGACGGTGATCAGCTCACGCCGCACGAGCGTATGGAGCCGCGCCTCGAGGTCGTCGCCATGCCCGGTCACCGCCTGCAGCCCTCGCTGCGTGAAGGTCTGGCCCAGCACCGATGCGTACTGCAGGAGCGACCGATCAGTTGCATCGAGCGAATCAAGGCGAGCGGCGATCAGGGCATGCAGGGTTGCCGGCACGGCGAGCGTGCTGAGATCACCCACCGGGCGATAGACCCCCTCGCTGAGCTCGAGCCGGCCGTCCTGCAGCAGCATGCGCACCGTCTCCACGGCGTAGAGGGGAATGCCCTCCGCGCGCGCCACGATCTGTTCCACGGTTGGGTCCGGCAGGCCGGGCACCAGGCTGGCCAGGATCTCGCGGATCACCTCGTCGGAGAGCGGCTCGAGCGCCAGGCTGGTGAAGCTGCGGTGCCCGGCTCCCCAGTTCGGGCGTCGCTCGAGGAGCTCGGGCCGCGAAAGGGTGATGATGTAGATGCCGAAGCCGCGGCTCCACTCGAGCAGGTGGTCGATGAAGTCGAGCTGACCGGGATCGGCCCAGTGCAGATCCTCGAAGACCATCACCAGCGTCTCCTCCCCGGCCACGCGCTCGAAGAAGGTGCGCCACGCCGCGAAGAGATCCTCGCGGCCACCGGCGTCGGCGTCGGACATGCCGAGCAGCTGCTCGAGGCGGGGACCGATCCAGCGCCGCTCCGTCTCGTCGGGCACGAAGGTCTCCAGCGCCTGCGTCAGCTTGCTGCGCGTGGTCGCGGCGTCGTCCAGCTCGAGCAGTCCCACGCGGCTGCGGACCATCTCGGCCAGCGCCCAGAAGCTGATCCCCTCGCCGTAGGCGGGGGAGCGGCCCTGGTGCCAGTAGACCGTGGCGGTGATGCCGTCGATGTACTTCAGGAACTCCCACGCCAGCCGGCTCTTGCCGATTCCCGCCTGGCCGATGATCGACAGCAGCCGTGGCCGCTTCTCGCGCGGTGCTGCGTGAAAGAGGTCCTTCACCAGGCGCATCTCGGTGTCGCGCCCCATGAACGGCGCCTCGAGCTGGTCGGCGCGGCCGACGCCTCCGCGCTGCGCGACCACCCGCAGGGCGCGGTAGGCGGGAACCGGGCTGATCTTGCCCTTCAGCTCCTGCTCACCGACCGCTTCGAAGACGATGGCGCTCTCGGCGCTCTGCCGCGTGGCCTCGCCCACGATCACGGTTCCCGGCGGTGCCACGGATTGGAGCCGAGAGGCGGTATTCACCAGGTCGCCGGCGACCATCCCCTGGTTCGAAGCGCCCAGGGTGACCGCCGCCTCGCCGGTGAGCACGCCGGCCCTCGCCCGCAGCTCGTCGCCGTCCCGGCCGAGCTGCCCAACCGCAGCCACCAGCTCGAGCGCGGCTCGCACCGCGCGCTCGGCGTCGTCCTCGTGTGCGACCGGCGTACCCCAGACCGCCATCACGGCATCGCCGATGAACTTCTCGATCGTCCCGCCGTAGCGGCCGATGATCTCCTCGGCCACGCCGAAGTACTCGGTCAGCTGCTCGCGCACCGTTTCGGCGTCGCGCGCCTCCGCCATGGAGGTGAAGCCGACGAGGTCGGCGAAGAGGACCGAGACGAGCTTGCGCTCGGCAATGGTGCTCGCAGCAGCGCCGTCAACGGGGACGGCGACCGGAGCTTCCGCACCGGTGGCGGCGGCCAGGATGGCAGAGGCGGCGCCGACTGCGGCCGCTGCGCCCTGCAGCGCGAAGCCACATTCGGGGCAGAACTTGGGGCTGCCGAGGTAGGGCGTGGCGCACGAGGGGCAGGCCTGCTGAAGGCGCGTTCCGCACTCCGCGCAGAATTTCTGGCTGGGGGTGGTGGCGGCGACGCCGCAGGAGGGGCACTGCATCGGGGCGACAGAATAGCCCGGCGATCTCCGCATGGCTAGGTCCGCCCGCGAATCGCGTTATCCGCCGATGTAGCTCATCTCCACCTTGGGAAGCCCTGCCGTCTCCTCGGAGCGGAGCTCGGAGTAGCGGTCGTCGCGAGCCTCCCAGATCGACCGCAGCTGTTCCTCCAGAGCATCGTCGGACGCGCCGC
>JBBQGI010000041.1:0-11552 GCA_038322875.1 Candidatus Limnocylindria bacterium
GCCGATCCCCTCGATCTCGCAGCGCAGCCGATCGCCGGCATGCAGGTAGCGCGGCGGCTTCTGGAAATGGCCGACCCCCGCGGGCGTGCCGGTGGCGATGATGTCGCCAGGCTCCAGCGTGATCGTGCGGGAGGCAAAGGCGATGATCGTCGGCACGTCGAAGACCATCTCGGCGGTGCTCGAGTCCTGCCAGGTCTCGTCGTTGACCGATGAGCGCATCGCCATGGCGGATGGATGACCCAGCTCGTCAGCGGTCACGACCACCGGACCGATCGGCGCAAAGCCATCCGACCCCTTGGCGCGCAGCCAGCGCCGGTCCTCGCGCTGCAGGTCACGCATGGTGATGTCGTTAAGGATCGTGTAGCCGAAGACGTGGCCGAGCGCCCCGTGGACCCCCACGCGGCTGGCTCGACGCCCGATCACCACCGCCAGCTCGCACTCCAGGTCGAGCTTCTCGGTCGCCCTGGGACGCACGATCTCGGCTCCCGGAGCCGAGATGGCGTTAGCGAACTTGGCGAAGAGCGGCGGGTAGGCGGGCGGCTCGAGCCCCTGCTCGCGGCAATGGTCGTGGTAGTTCAGCCCGACGCAGATGATCTTTCCCGGACGCGCGATGGGCGCCGCCAGGGCAGTGTCAGGGTCAAGCAGCTCGCCGGCATCGGCTTCGGCGATCGACCGGCCAGAAGCGAGGAGCTCGCCGACGTCACGGGCACCGGTGGCGACCGTCAGATCGCGGATTCCCGCGTCGGTGAGGACCCCGAGCCGGGTGCCCAATGAGCCCCGCGGAGCGTCCTTTGGGAGGTAGGCCAGCAGCTTCACGGCGCCAGTATAGGGAGGCGCCTCAGCTCCTCAGTCTTCGCTGAAGTAGGCCCGCGACGCCGGTCGCAGCAGGCCAACGATCAGCACCACGCTGATCAGGAGGCCCACCGGGAGGAAGAGCCCCTGCCACCCGGCAACCGCATCGGGCGGGAAGTCGAGCAGGATCGGCGGCAGGCCGGCGAGAAGGGGCACCGTCAGAATCGCGATGCCGATCGCGAACCGATGGGCGATCCGCTTGCGCTGCATGGCCACCGTGATGCCGAAGAGCAGGACCGCCAGCTCCAGCATCATGAAGATACCGAGCAGGCTGAACGGGGCTCGCTCGCTGAAGTCAACGAACTCGATGATCTTCGGCAGCAGGATGCCGGTTCCAGCCAGCAGCAGGAAGGCCCAGCCGAACCAGAGCCTGACGCCGAGCGGCATATGGACCGGGGCAGGTGAGCCCGCGGCGGTGGACCCCGGAGAGTCGGGCGGCGAGGGCACGTCGGACATCCAGGCGATCGTAGCAGCGCACCGACGGCCTCTCGCCTACCATTCCGGTACTTGGCGGTCGGCATCGCCGAGATCAATCACGCACGCGGTATCGCAGTGACGATCGCCCCTCCAACGCATACGCTTCGCCTCGCCTCGCACCATCGCCTGCTCGCTCTCGCAGCAGTGGCGATCTTGGCCGCCTGCGCGCCGCAGGTGACGCCCACCCCAGGCGGGTCGGCGAGCCTCAGCCCGAGCCCGGTTGCCTCCCAGACCGCGGCACCCTCGCTCGAGCCGACGGCGACGCCGGACCTTGGCGTCACACTGCCTCCGCCCACGGCGGTCGCCACCACCACCATCAGCTACACGCTCACCGTCGAGATCAATGCCAACGAATCCGGCAAGCTGACGGTGGTGGTCGCCAATCCGGGCCAGGAGATGGTCCCCGAGCTCGTGCTGCGCTGGCCGACCGCGGTGCGCGACACTGTCTTCCTTGCGCCGTTCGAGCCCTCCCAGCAGCGCATTCGCGAGGGCGGCGACCCGCTCGTGCAGGATTGGACGAAGTGGGTCGACGGTCCCGGGGAGCACGGCGAGCCCGCGGGCACGACCTCGCTCGGCTGGGGCCCGCTCCTGGCTGGGGGCACGCTGACGATCGCGATCCTCGCCACGCGCGTCGCTCCGGGCCCGGTGGCATTCGACTTCCAGGTCCTGGACGGCGAGGCGATCCTGCTGAGCGGCGGGCTGCCGGCGCAGCTGCGCGTCACCATTCCCTAGATGCACGCCATCCTGCCGGCCTGGACCGATGCCGATCCGGCCCTGCACGCCCGGCTGGGCGAGGTGATCGACCCCGAGCGCAAGGTGCTCGCCGCGCTCGAACGGATCGTGCCGCTGGCGGGCAAGCGGATCGCCGACGTGGGAACTGGAATCGGCCACTATCCGATGCTGCTGGCACGCCACACCGGCCGCACCTACGGCATCGAATCGGACCCTGAGCTGCTCGACGCGGCTCGCCAGCGTGCAGATGCGGCGCACCAGCCGAATCTGCGCATCGTCGAAGGCGGGCTGAATGCGTTGCCACTTCGCAACGGGGCGGTGGACGTCGTCCTGTGCGGCCTGATCGAGCCGAACGACGACTCGCTGCCGGGGATCGCCGAGCTGCTGCGAGTCATCCGGCCGGGCGGCCGCCTGATCGTGATTGGGTACTACGGACGCGACCAGGTGGCCAGCCTGCTCGACCCCGAGGTGGTGGCCCAGGCCTTCGAGGCCACGCAGCGCCGCACGGGCTGGTGGCTGCGGCACGGCTTCAAGATCAAGGTCGTCCACAGCCGGCTCGACATCTCCGACCTGCCAACCGCCATGGAGCTGCTGCCCCGGCTGTATGGCGAGCGGGCACGGGCATTCCTGCTGGGGCAGCACCCGGCATCGCTGACCTTGAAGCTGGGCCTTTATCACCTCGCCAAGGTGTGAAAAGTCCTTGCGGCGCCGCGGGAGCGCCCTATATGATCCGGCCGTCGAAGGCCAGGCTCTTCTCCCCCCGGAGCCTGGCCTTTGGCATGCCCCCCCCGCACCAGCGGGTGCGATAATGCAGCCGACCCCGATCTCCACCTGCGCTCCGGCACGTGCGTGAGCTGAAACCTTCGGAGGCCCCAGAGGCGAGATGGCCGCGACCACACCCCGCATGAAGATCACCTACGCCACGCTGTCGGCGGACAACGAAGAGCTGCAGGCAGCCTTCGATGCGGCCGTCGAGCGCGTGCGCGGCGAGCTGGGGCGCTCGTATCCGATGTTGATCGGCTCAGAGGAGCGACGCGGAGCGACCGAGTTCGAGGACCGCTCGCCGATCGATGCGACGATCGTCGTCTCGCGCTTCCCGGTCGGGACACGGGAGGACGTGCGCGATGCCGTGGCGGCGGCGCGGGCCGCATTCCCCGCCTGGCGCGACCTCGGCTGGCGGCGACGCCTGGAGCTGATCCGCCGCGCCGCCGACCTGATCAGCGAACACCAGTTCGACCACGCCGCGGCGATGTCGTTCGAGGTTGGCAAGAACCGGCTCGAGGCGCTCGGCGACGTGGAGGAGACCGCCGACCTGCTGCGCTACTACAGCGACGGCATGGAGAAGGCGAACGGGTTCGTGCAGCCGATGGGCTCCCTCTCGCCCGCCGAGCACACCCGCTCGATCCTGAAGCCGCACGGCGTATGGGCCGTGATCAGCCCCTTCAACTTCCCGATGGCGCTCGCCGGCGGGCCGGCCGCGGGGGCCTTGATCGCCGGCAACACGGTCGTGATCAAGCCCTCCTCCGACGCACCGCTGATGGCCTATCGCTTCTGCGAGGCGCTGCGCGACGCCGGCATCCCGCCGGGTGTCTTCAACCTGGTGACCGGCCCAGGCGACACGGTCGGCGCCGAGCTCGAGCAGAACGCCGATATCGACGGAATGGTCTTTACCGGCAGCTACGAGGTCGGGATGCGCCTGTACACCAGCTTCACGCGCGACTATCCGCGCCCGATCATCACCGAGATGGGCGGCAAGAACCCCTCGATCGTCACCGCCACCGCCGATCTCGACGAGGCGGCCGAGGGAGTCATGCGATCGGCCTTCGGCTATGACGGCCAGAAGTGCAGCGCCAACAGCCGGGTCTACGTGGAGCGATCGGTGGCTCGCGCATTCACCGACCTGCTGGTCGAGAAGGCCAGGCAGATCCGCGTCGGCGACCCGACCCGCCGCGAGAACTGGATGGGACCGGTCATCAATGAGCGCTCCCTGCGCAAGTTCACCGATGCCGTCGCCGAGGCGAAGCGTGACGGTGGCACGGTTGAAGCCGGCGGCGACGTGCTGAACGAGCCCGGCACCGAGAACGGCTACTTCCCCACCCCGACCGTGGTCAGCGGCCTGCCGACGACCCACCGCCTCTTCCGCGACGAGCTCTTCGTGCCATTCATCGTGGTCGGCGAGGTGGACTCGGTCGACGAGGCGATTGAGCTCTCCAACGCCACGCCGTATGGCCTGACGGCGGGCATCTTCAGCCACGAGGACGCCCAGATCCGCCAGTTCCTGGACACGATCCAGGCGGGTGTGGTGTACGTCAACCGGCGCTCGGGCGCCACCACCGGCGCCTGGCCTGGGATCCAGTCCTTCGGCGGCTGGAAGGGATCGGGTTCGTCGGGCAAGAGCGGCCTCGGCCCGTACTACGTGCAGCAGTTCCTGCGCGAGCAGTCCCAGACCGTGATGGGCCAGGAGCCGCCCCCGGCATGACCGTCGACGAGCTCCCGCTGGAGCCGGTGGTCGATCCGAGCGGCTGGTTCAGCGTCCAGCTGCGATACGCCTACCTGGTCGACGGTGCACCGATCATGATCGAGGACCGGGTCGTGCTCGTCGACGGCGAGGACGAGGAGACCGCCCTCGGCCACGCCATCGAGGTCGCCGAGGAGTACGAGGACGAGTTCGAGACCGATACCGGCGACTCGGGGGTCATCCGCTTCGAGGGCATCGTGGCGCTCAAGGAGCTCGACGATCCGCCGGCCACCGGCACCGAGGTGTGGCACGACTTCATGGCTGCCGCTGGCGTCGAGGCGAGCGGTGACGGCGAACCGCTTCCCGTCCTGCGCCCCACCGAGATGGCCTTTCCCCGCGCCCACGACGACTGATGCCCTGGCGCCGTGTCGCCTACCGAGCGATCCGGCCGCTCCTCTTCCGCTTCGATTCTGAAGGCATCCACCGGGGCAGCCTGGACGCGCTGCGATTCGCCGGCGGCAACCCGCTCGGTCGCCGATTGGCGGCCCTCGCCGGAGGCGCATCCCTGCCGAACACTGGGGTCGAGGTCGCCGGGCTCCGCTTCCGCAGTCCGGTCGGCGTCGGCGCGGGCTTCGACAAGGACGCCGTCGCGCTGCGTGGCTGGGCGGCGCTGGGCCTGGGCTTCGCTGAAATCGGCACCGTCACGCCACTCCCCCAGCCGGGCAGCCCACGACCACGTCTCTTTCGCCTGCCGCGCGACGAGGCGCTCATTAATCGGATGGGCTTCAACAACGCCGGCGCCGAAGCGATCGCCCGCAACCTCGCCGCAGTCCGCCCGCAGCTGCCGCTCGGCTTCGTGGTCGGGGTGAACATCGGGCGGAACGCCGGCACACCGGCCGAGGGCGCTGTAGGCGACTACCTGTTGGCGCAGCGGCAACTGGCCCCCTTCGCCGACTACCTGGCGGTCAACGTCTCGTCGCCGAACACGCCGGGGCTGCGCGACCTCCAGGCGCCGGGGCGACTGCGCGAGCTCCTCACCGCCCTCGCCGAAGCCGGCGAGCGGCTCGGCGCCCCGCGGCCGATCTTCGTCAAGCTCGCGCCGGACCTGAGCGCCGGAGACCTGGAGGCAGTCCTGGCGGCCGTGCTCGAGGTTCCTGCCCAGGGGTTGATCCTCTCGAACACGACCGTCGGGCGCGAGCGGCTGAGGTCGGCGGACGAGATGAGCCGGCAAGCGGGCGGGCTCTCCGGGGCACCTCTCTTCGTTCGCACCCGCGGCGCGGTGCGCCGCATGCGCGCATCTGTCGGTGAAGGTCTGGCGATCATCGCCTCGGGGGGGATCGGCTCCGCGGAGGAGGCTGCCGCCCTCATGGACGCGGGCGCCGACCTGGTCCAGCTGTGGACCGGCATGGTCTACGCGGGTCCGGGGCTGATCGGCGAGAGCACCAAAGCGGTGTCGGGCCGCCGTCGAAGGGCTGATACAGTAGGCGGCAATTAGCCAGGGGCGCGGGCAGGACGCGCCGCTCCGCCAGGAGTTTTGGTACCGATGACCCTCGAGACCACCTCCCACGCGGCTGCCCGTATGACGGCGCCGCATATCGTCACCGAGCTGCCGGGACCCCGCGCTCGCGCCCTGATCGCGCGCGACGACGCGGTCGTCAGCCCCAGCCTCACCCGTGCCTATCCCCTCGTCGCCGAGACGGGGGATGGTTACGTCGTCACCGATGTCGACGGCAACCGCTTCCTCGACTTCGCGGCGGGCATCGCGGTCTGCTCCACCGGCCATCGCCACCCCAAGGTGGTGGCGGCGATCAAGGACCAGGCCGACCGGCTCATCCACATCGCGGCGACCGACTTCTACGAGCCGCGCTACCTGGAGCTGACCGAGCACCTGGCGCGCATCGCGCCCTTTGCGGAGAAGGCGCGCGTCTTCCTCACCAACTCGGGGACCGAGGCGGTCGAAGGGGCGATCAAGCTGGCGCGCTACCACACCCGTCGCCCCGGGCTGATCGCCTTCGAGAGCGCGTTTCACGGCCGCACCATGGGCGCGCTCTCGCTCACCAACAGCAAGATCAAGCAGCGCGCGCACTTCGGGCCGTTCCTGCCCATGGTCTACCACGCCCCGTTCCCCCGCGTCCGCAGCTGGCGCGAGGGATCCGGCGGCGACGGCAGCGCCGAGCTCGAGATCCTGAAGCGCAACATTTTGGGCCGGCTGATCGCACCCGATGACGTGGCGGCTATCGTGATCGAGCCGATCCAGGGCGAAGGCGGCTACTTTCCGGCCCCCGCCTCCTTCCTGGCCGCCCTGCGCGAGCTGTGCGACGAATACGGCATCCTCCTCGTCGCCGACGAGGTGCAGTCCGGCATGGGCCGGACGGGCCGCTGGTGGGCGATGCAGCACGCCGGCGTCGAGCCCGACATCGTCACCATCGCCAAGGGGATCGCCTCCGGGATGCCCCTCGGCGCTTTCATCGCGCGTGACTCCGTCATGACCTGGCCAGCCGGCGCTCACGGCTCAACCTTCGCCGGCAACCCGATCTGCGCCGCTGCCGGCAAGGCCACCATGGACCTGATCGAGGGCGGGCTGATGGAGAACGCGGCCCGGATGGGCGCGCGGCTGCGCGCCGGGATCGAGCAGATCGCCACGGATCACCCCAGCGTGCGCGACGTGCGTGGCGTGGGGCTGATGATCGGCATCGAGTTCGTCAGCCACGCGGCCGCCAACGCGGTTGAGCAGGAGGCCTTCCGTCGAGGGCTGCTGGTGCTCGAATGCGGCGAGGCCACGATCCGGCTCTGCCCACCGCTGATGGTGGACGAGGAGGCGGTCGACACCGCCGTGCGCCTCTTTGGGGAGGCGATCGCCGCCACCGCCCGCCCGGCCGAGGGGATGGACGAAACCGGCGGATAGGCAACGGCCCGGACGGCTAGCCTCAGCGGCATGCCGTCCAAGGTCGTCTCCCTGCCCGAGGCCGTGGCTGCCCACGTCCACGACGGCGACACGCTGGCGATCGAGGGCTTCACCCACCTGATCAGCTTCGCGGCCGCCCACGAGGTGATCCGGCAGGGACGGCGCAACCTGACGCTCGCCCGCCTGACGCCGGACCTCGTCTACGACCAGCTCGTGGCGGCGGGCTGCGCCTCGAAGCTCGTCTTTTCCTGGCTCGGCAACCCGGGCGTCGGCTCGCTCCACGCGATCCGGCGCGCGATCGAGGCCGGCGAGCTCGAGATCGAGGAGTACAGCCATCACGGCATGGTGGCCCGCTATTCGGCGGGTGCCAGTCGGCTCCCCTTCTTCCCGCTGCGCTCGTACGACGGCAGTGACCTGGAGGCTGCCAACCCGCAGATTCGACGGGTGGCGTCGCCGTACGACGGCGGAGAGATCGCCGTGGTGCCGCCGCTCAACCCCGACGTCGCGATCATCCACGCCCAGCGCGCCGACGCCGATGGCAACGTCCAGGCGTGGGGGATCGTCGGCGTCCAGCGCGAGGCGGCCTTCGCCGCGCGGCGCGTGATCGCGGTGGTCGAGGAGCTGGTCGACGGGTCCGTGGTGCGTGACGACCCGGATCGCACCCTGCTGCCGGGGACCGTGGTCGATGCGGTCTGCGTCGAGCCGTTCGGCGCTCACCCGTCGTTCGCGCAGGGTCACTACGACCGCGACAACGCCTTCTATCGCGACTGGGACGCCATCAGCCGCGACCCCGCGCGGCTCGCCGCCTGGCTCGATGAGTGGGTCCTCGGCATCGAGGGGCGGGCGGCGTACGTCGAGCGACTGGGCCCAGCCGCCATCGACGCGCTGCGCCCCGAACCGCGTCCTTCGGGAACCGTCGACTACGGGAACTACCGGTGAGCAGCGCCTCCCCCGACGAGCTGATGATCGCGGCGGCGGCAGCTGAGCTCGCTGGAGTGCGCACCGTCTTCGTCGGGATCGGGCTGCCCAACGCCGCGGCGAACCTGGCCCGCCACTCGGTCGCGCCCGATTTGGAGCTGATCTACGAGTCCGGCGTCGTCGGGGCGCGGCCGGCGCGCCTCCCCGACAGCATCGGCGACCCGGCGCTCGTGTCGGGATCGGCGGCCACCATGAGCATGCGGGATCTGTTCGGTGACTTCCTGCAGGGGGGCAGGATCGAGGTCGGCATGCTGGGTGCGGCCCAGATCGATCGGTGGGGCAACCTGAACACCACCGTCATCGGTCCCTATGAGCACCCATCGGTGCGGCTGCCGGGCTCCGGCGGAGCCTGCGAGATCGCGCTCAACGCGCAGCGTGTGATCGTCGTCATGAGCCAGTCGACCCGATCATTCGTGGAGCGCGTCGACTTCGTCACCTCACCCGGCCATCACCGGCCCGATGGTGGCGGGCAACGCCCGGCCTGGGCCGGAGCGGGACCGACGGCGGTGATCACGCAGCTGGGCCTGTACCACTTCGGGGCCGACGGCGAGATGGAGCTGGCCGGCCTGCACCCAGGCGTCGACGAGGCGACCGTGGATGCCGGCACCGGCTGGCCGATGCGTCGGGTGTCGGAGATCCGTCGCCTTCCCGAGCCATCGGCCCAGGCCATGGCGACGATCCGGCGGCTTCTCGTCTAATTCAACAGGTCTGAGAGGCTGGTGAGCAGCAGCCCCCGATCGCGCAGCCCCGGCACCATGATCTTGAGGGCGTCGAGCGTCTCGTAGCCGCCCAGGTGCATCAGGACCATCGACCCGTCGACAGCGCGGCTGATGACCTTGGTGGCGATCTGCTCGGCCGTCGGGCCGCCGTCGGCGATCGGCTTCCAGTCGATGGTGTCTATGTCCCACATGAAGGTCTTGGTATACCCGACCGATGCCGCCGCATCGCGAACGGCCGCGTTCACCGAGCCGTAGGGCGGACGCCAATACGGAACCGGCTGCTGTCCGGAGAACTGCTGCAGGATCACGGCAGCATCGCTCAGCTCCTTGCGGATGAAGTCGGCGCTGGGATTCACGCCCGCGCACGGGGCGGTCGTCGGCGAGCCGCCGCCACCGCGGATCAGGTCGCAGTGGTGCATGGTGTGATTGCCGATCTCGAACAGCTCGGGGTGGGCTTTGATCACCGCCATCACCTGCTGGCCCTGCGGCGTCTGCGTCATCGCGCCGGTCGGGAAGATCGTGACGCAGACCTTGCTGGCGATCAGGAAATTGAGGATGTCGATCCCCGGGTCGAGCCGGCCGCCCATGTCCAACGTCAGCGCCATGCCGCTGCCGGCATCCGGCACGGTCGTGAACGTCTGCTGTGCACCGGCCGGGACGCGGTTACCCGCCCGGCAGCCGCTCGAGGTCGCCGTCGGCATGGCGGTTGGTGCGCTCGTCGGCAGCGGGGTCGTCCCCGGGTCGCCGGCCACGACCAGGATCCATCCTGTCTCCAAGGCATCGGGGCTGGTGATCAGCGACGGGTGGGCCTCCCTGTTCCACGCCTGCAGCTGGGCCACGCTCGTTCCCCAGGCACGCGAGATCGAGGACAGCGTGTCGCCGCCGCGGACGGTGTAGGTCGTCCCGTGCAGCGCAACGGACGAGGTGGGGTTCGCCGACGGTCCATCGCCGGGCAGGAGCGTGCCGAAGGGGGTGGCGGTTGGCGACGGCTGCGCGCTCGGGCTGGGAGCGGAACTGGCGCTGGGGACCGGTGACGCCGTGCAGGCGGCCAGCAGCAGAACGGCCGCCAGGCCGGCGGCGATGCGACGGGAGGTCATCGGTTCAGTTGGGGTTGTAGCGCAGGTCGTCGCGGCTCACGGGTGGCATGGCGCCGTCGGCCAGCAGGCGGGCCTCGCGACGCAGCAGATTCAGCTCCGCCTGGAGGCGGGTGGCGCCGTCCGGCAGCTCCAGCAGCTGCTGCTTGCGATGCAGCTCGATCTGCAGCACGCCAGCCACGGCATAGCTGGCGGCCAGTGGGTCGTCCGGCAGGTGGATCGGCTTCAGGACTTCGTCGAGGGAGGCGGCCACGTCGGTGATCTCCTTGGATGCTCGACCTACTGACGCGGTGGAGGCCACGAAACGTTTCACGGTCTCCAGGTACGCGTCGAGCGCGATCTGGACTTCCGGCAGGAGCGTGCTCGCCCTCGCGGCGTCGCCCACGACCTCGGGCAACGGCTCTACCTCGACCAGCGCATACGGGCCGGACCGATCCACCGCTCCCAGGGCGACCCGTTCAGCGCCCACGACGACCAGCGCCCAGCGCCCATCTGCGAAGCGCTCGGCCCGCCGCACCTCGGCGACGGTGCCGATCGTGCTGGTGACCGGCGCGGCCTGGCCCCCGGCGGTCTCCGAGCCCAACGTGATGGTGCCGATCACGAAGCGACCGGCAAACGGCGAGCCATCGGCGAGGAGGTCGCGGGTCATGGCCCGATATCGCTCCTCGAAGATGTGCAGGGGCAGGGGCAGGTGCGGGAAGAGCACGAGATGGAGCGGGAAGTAGGGCAGCCGCATGGCGGCGCGATGGTGGCACGCAAGCTGCGATCGCGCAAAACGAGCTCAGGGGCAGCCCTGTTGCATGCCCCACGTATGCTGCCCGGTGGAGGTCGGACGATGACAGGCGATCGCACATATATCGATGCGAACAACCGCGAGCGCGAGCGTCTGCGCGCCCTCGTCGAACGGCTGGACGACGACGCGCTCACAGCTCCCGTGAACGAGTACTGGACCGTCGCCGGCGTCCTCGGTCACATCGCGTACTGGGACATTCGCGTGCTGGTCCTCGCCGAGAAGATCGCGCGCGGCGAACCGTGGGCCGCGGGCGACGCCGAGCCCGACGGCGACTGGCTCAATGATTCGACCCGTCCCCTGATCCACGCCATAGCACCCAGGGTGGCTGCTGAGCTGGCCATGCAGACCGCAGAGCATTGCGACGCGCTCGTGGCGGAGCTGCCCCTGGATCGTTTGTGGCCCGGAGACCCAGACAGCCCGATCAGCGCCAGCCGTTGGGAGCACCGCAGCGAGCACCTCGACGAGATCGAGGCCGCCCTCAAAACGCGAGGCTGAAGCTGGCCTAGACCTGCTCCTGGTCGACGAACTCCATGTCGATCTGCGC
>JBBQGI010000042.1:0-11514 GCA_038322875.1 Candidatus Limnocylindria bacterium
CTCGACCAGGGCCATCGGCACCGATGCTGCGCTCGTGTTGCCGTACTTCTCGATATTGATGTAGAGCTTCTCATCGGGGATCTTCAGGTGGTGCTGAACGTTCTCGATGATCCGCAGATTGGCCTGGTGGAAGACGAACTGGTCCACCTGGTCGACCGTCAGGCCCGCATCCCGGAGCGCAGACGAGGCCGACTCGGCGAGCTGGCGGGTGGCGTACTTGTAGACCTCGCGGCCTGCCATCTGGATGAAGTGTTTCCCCTCGGCGCTGGTCTGCGGCGAGGCCGGGCAGACGGATCCGCCGGCCGGCACGATGATCCCCTCGTAGCCGGTCCCGTCGCTGAACAGGTCGAAGCCGAGCAGACCGCCCGGCTGGTCGGAGGCTTCCAGCAGGACGGCTCCCGCGCCGTCACCAAAGAGGACGCAGGTATTGTGGTCCTTCCAGTTCAGGAAGCGGCTCAGTACCTCGACCCCGATCACCAGCACCCTGCGGTACATTCCACTCCGGATGAAGCTGCTGCCGGTGGCCAGGCCGTAAAGGAAGCCTGAGCAGGCGGCCTGCAGGTCGAAGCCGGCGGCGCGGGTTGCACCAAGCGCCGTGGCGACCGTCACGGAGGTCGCCGGCAGAGGGTAGTCCGGCGAGCAGGTGGCCACGATCACGAGGTCCAACTGTCGGGGATCGAGCCCCGCCACTGCCAGCGCATCGCGGCCGGCGTGGACGCTCAGGGTGGTGGTGTTCTCATCGTCCGCAGCGATCCGGCGCTCACGGATCCCCGTGCGCGACACGATCCATTCGTCCGAGGTGTCGACGATCTTGGCCAGTTCCTCATTGGTCATCACGCGCGATGGCGCATACATCCCCCAGCCGGTGATCACTGCGTTCGGCGCCATGCGTTCCTCTCCTCCTGCGACCGTGGTCAGCGTGGGTCGACCTCGACGAGCGGCTGCTGGCGCTTCACCAGCGTCCCGCGCTCGACGAGCATCCGGGTGACCTTGCCGGCCACATCCGATTTGATCTCGTTGAATAGCTTCATGGCCTCGATTAGGCCGACCACCGTGCCGACGCCGATCTCGTCGCCCTCCTGGACATAGGCGCGCGCGCCGGGTGACGGCGAGGCGTACCAGACGCCGGTAAGCGGCGCCGTGACGAATCGCATCCCGAGCGCCGGCTCGCCGTATGGCGTCGAGGCGCCCGGGGGTGAAACGCCAGCGGCCGCGCCAGCGGGTGGCGTGGCAGGTGCCGCGACGCGCGGGCGTGCCAGGCGCACGCGCAGCTCCCCGACCTCGACCTCGAGCTCGTCGAGGCCGCTCGCATCGAAGGCGGGCGCCAGCAGGTCGATGGCGGCCAGGACCTGCTCGGGCGGGGCGGTCATCGGCTTCGCGGCCTCATGCGGCGTACCGCTTGAAGATGAGCGTGGCGTTATGCCCGCCGAAGCCGAACGAGTTGCTCATCGCGGCCTCGATCGCCACGTGCCGCGCCTCGTTCGGGATGTAGTCGAGGTCACAGTCCGGATCTGGCACTTCGTAGTTGATGGTCGGCGGCAGGATCCCGTTCTCGATGGCCAGGATGCTGGCGATCGCCTCGATCCCGCCCCCGGCGCCGAGGAGGTGCCCGGTCATGCTCTTCGTGCTGCTGACCGGCGTGCTGTAGGCGCGCTCGCCGAAGACCGTCTTGATGGCGGCCGTCTCCGCCTTGTCATTCGGCCCAGTGCTGGTGCCATGCGCATTGATGTAGCCGATGTCGGCGGGCGCCATGCCGGCATCGGCGAGGGCGAGGCTCATCGAGCTGGCTGCGCCGCGCCCACCGGGGGCAGGCAGGGTGATGTGCGAGGCATCGTCGGTGGCGGCGTAGCCGGCCATCTCGCCCTGGATCCGGGCACCGCGCGCCAGGGCGTGATCGAGCGCCTCGAGCACCAGCACGCCGGCACCCTCGGACATGATGAACCCGTCGCGGCCGGCATCGAACGGCCGGCAGGCCCGCTCCGGCTCGTCATTGCGCGTCGAGAGGGCGCGCATGGCGGCGAAGGCGGCCATCGGGATCTCGCCGATCCCAGCCTCGGCACCGCCGGCGATCATGATGTCGGCGTCTCCTCGGCGAATGATGTTGGTGGCATCGCCGATTGCGTGGTTCGCGCTGGAGCAGGCGCTCACCGTCGCATAGTTCGGGCCGCGTGCATTGGCGTAGATCGCCACGTAGCCGGCCGCCATGTCCGGGATCAGCGACGTGACCAGGAACGGACCGATGCGCTGCACGCCCAGGTCGTGCGCCTCGATGATGTCGCGGATCATGGTGTTGATCCCGCCGATCCCCGATCCCACGATCACGCCGGTGCGCTCGGCCAGCGCTTCGTCCTCGATCGGGTTGGGGAGCCCTGCATCCCGCAGCGCTTCGTGCGAGGCGGCCCACGCGAAGTGCACGTAGCGATCGTGCCGGCGGATCTCCTTCTTGGGCATGATCAGCTCCGGCTCGAAGCCCTTCACCTCGCCGGCGATCCGCGCGTCGAGCTGCGAGGGATCGAACATCGAGATGAGACCGATCCCGCTGCGACCGGCGATGAGTGACTCCCAGAACGCGGGCACGTCATTGCCGATCGGGGTGACGGCGCCCATCCCGGTCACGACCACCCGTCGCTCGCCGCGTTCGACAGAGCTGGGTCGCTGCGGGCGATCAGTTGCCAACGCGACCCCCGGCGATCGACTGGTCACGTGGAATCACGAAGCTGATGGTCGCCTCGACCGCGATCTCGCCGTCGACGCTGGCCACGCCCCGCCCGCGTCCGAAGACGCCGCGCAGCTTCTCGAGGGTTACCTCCAGACGCAGCGTGTCGCCCGGCACGACGGTCCTGCGGAAGCGACACTCGTCGATCCCAGCGAAGAGCGCCAGCTTGCCGCGATACTCCGGCAGCGAGAGGACCGCCACGGCGCCCGCCTGGGCGAGCGCCTCGACCATCAGGACGCCTGGCATGATCGGCCGGTCGGGGAAGTGGCCGGTGAACTGCGGCTCGTTGGCGGTCACGCTCTTCATCGCCACCACGCTCTTGCCGGGCACCAGCTCGACCACCCGATCGATGAGCAGGAACGGGTAGCGGTGCGGAATGATCCGCATGATGTCGGCGGCCTCCAGCGGCAGGGACAGGTCTGAGACGGTGATGGCGGCGGCGTCATCGGTCATCGGTCGGTCGTGCTCCCATGCTTATCCGGCGTTCCCGGTCACGAAGGCGGCGGGACCAACCCGGTCGAGAAGGTTGGTGCTCACCTCGGCGCTCAGGAAGGCGGCGTTGTCGATGATCCCACGATGGAATGGCAGGTTCGTCTTGATGCCTGCCACCTGGAACTCGGCGAGCGCCCGACGCGAGCGCGCCAGCGCCATCTCGCGGGTCTCGCCCCACACGATCAGCTTGGCCAGCAGCGAGTCGTAGTACGGCGGCACCTCGTACCCCGGGTACAGGTGCGTGTCGACGCGCACGCCCGGCCCGCCCGGCAGGGTCAGCTCGTCGATCACCCCGGTCTGCGGCGAGAAGTTGTCGTCGGGGTCCTCGGCATTGATGCGGAACTCGATGGCGTGTCCCCGAATCTCGACCTGCTCCTGGGAGATCGTCAGCTTCTCGCCGGACGCCAGGCGGATCTGCTCCACGATCAGGTCAATGCCGGTCAGCATCTCGGTCACCGGGTGCTCGACCTGAATCCGGCAGTTGATCTCGATGAAGTAGAAGTTTCCCTCCGCGTCGAGCAGGAACTCGAGCGTGCCGGCACTCTCATAGCCGGCGGTGAGCACCGAGCGGATGGCCAGGTCGCGCAGGCGCTCGCGGCCGTCCTGCTTCATCGCGGGGGACGGCGCCTCCTCGATGATCTTCTGGTGGCGGCGCTGCACGCTGCAATCCCGCTCGCCGAGCTGGATCCCGTTGCCGTGACGGTCGATCAGCACCTGGACCTCGACGTGACGGCTCTCCTCGATCCACTTCTCGAAGTAGATGCTGTCGTCGCCGAAGGCTGCCTGTGCCTCGGAACGCGCGAGCGGCAGAGAGGTCTCCATCTCGCGCGGACTCCGGACCAGGCGCATGCCGCGTCCGCCGCCGCCGGCCGACGGCTTCAGGAGGACCGGGTAGCCGGCCGCTTCCGCCTGGTCGAGCGCGTCGCGCAGGTCGCCAAGGATGCCCTGGCTGCCGGGGACCGTCGGCAGGCCGTTGGCGGCGAGCATCCGGCGCACGGCGAACTTGCTCCCGAACTTCTCCAGCACCTCGGCACGCGGACCCACGAAATGCAGCTCGTGTGCCGCGCACACCTCCGCGAATCCGGCGTCCTCCGACAGGAATCCGTAGCCGGGATGCACGGCGTCGCAGCCGCTGATCATGGCCGCCGAAACGACTGCCGGCTGGTTCAGGTAGCTCTTGCGAGCCTCCGCGGGGCCGATGCAGATCGCCTCGTCGGCCATCCGCACTGCCAGCGAGTCACGGTCAGCCTCGCTGAAGGCGACGACCGCCGGCACGCCCAGATCGCGGCAGGCGCGCAGGATGCGAACCGCGATCTCGCCCCGGTTCGCGATCAGGATCTTGTTGAACATCAGGCCGGAACCCCGACGCCGGCGTCGAGCAGTGCATCCGCGGAGCCGGCCAGGCTGGCGGCGTCGAAGACGGCCAGGGTCCGCGCCCCCGGTACGATGCGCCGCACCATGGCGGCCAGCGCGCCACCCGGACCGCACTCGACGAAGGTGTCGACGCCGTCGGCGGCCATGCGTCGCACCGATCGGACCCACTCCACCGGCGAATGCACCTGCCGTGCCAGCAACGCCCGGATTTCGGCTGGGTCGCGCACCGGCTCGCCGGTCACGTTGCTGACCACCGGTGGATCGGCGTCATGCCAGGCGGCGTCCTGCAGCGCCACGGCCAGCTCGGCACCCAGGCCCTCCATGACGGGGGAGTGGAACGGCCCCGACACCCGCAGCGGAATCGAGCGCCTGGCTCCGGCGTGTCGCATCGCGGCGGCCGCGCTGGCCAGGGCCTCGGGCGTGCCGCTGATCACCACCTGGCCGGGCGCGTTGTCATTGGCGACCACCAGGTCCGCTCCAGCATCGATCGTCGCCACCACCGCCGCGACCGCCTCGCGGTCGAGCCCGATCACCGCCACCATGCCGCCGCTGACGTTCGCATTCGCCATCAACTCGCCGCGGCGAGCGACGAGGCGCACGGCATCGGCGACGGAGAGGGCTCCGGCAGCGACCAGCGCGGCGTACTCCCCGACCGAGTGGCCTGCGACGAAGGCAGGCGCCAGGCTCTCCCCTCGCGAGTCGAGCTCCTCTTCGAGTGCCCTGAGACAGGCGACCGACGCCGCGACGAGGCACGGCTGGGTCTGTCGCGTGTCGTTGAGCTCCTCGTCGGGTCCCTGCCATGCCAGTCCGGAGACCGACCAGCCGAGGGCGGCGTCCGCGGTATCGAAGACACGCCGTGCCGCGGGCGAGGCGTCGGCCAGCTCGCGGCCCATGCCGACGACCTGGGAGCCCTGCGGCGAGAAGAGGAGGGCGACGCTCATTCGGGCGACTCCATCTCAATCAGGACCTGCCCGTATTCGACCGCCTCGCCGGTCTCGGTGACCAGGTTGCGCACCGTCCCGCGCCGCGGCGCACGGACGTCGTGGCGAACGCCGAGCATCTCGACATGGCCGAGCTCGTCGCCCTTGTCGACCGGCAGGCCCGGACCCAGCCCATCGGCGTACACGAAGAAGCCGACCGCCGGAGATGTGATGCCCTTCGCCAGCGGCCCGCTCGCCACGACGCCAACCCGGTCGGCGGGCAGACTGCTCTGTGCCGGCGCGGTGCCGCGATGCGAAGGCAATCCGCGGGCAGCATCGATCTGGCGCGTCACCCGCACGCGCAGCTCGCCCTGACGGACCTCGATCTCCCCCAGGCCGAGCTGGGCCAGCCGTTCGGTGAGCTGGGGAATCAGCTCGGCCACGGCCCGCTCGATCTGCTCGAGGGGATCCTGTGGGTCGGTCATGCGCCTTCCTCGTTGCTATCGGCGTCTTCGCCACTCGGCCAGATCTCGCTCCAGCGCGGCCGACGCGGGATGCCGGGCAGATGCAGGAGGCGCCCGATTCGACGCCGCAGAGACGGCTCGCCCGGCAGCTCCCCGCCGCCCATCTCCGTCTCGCGAATGAGCCCGATCCCGCGCAGACGAGCATAGCGGGTCGTCAGCAATGCCTCGGTTTCGAGGCGGGTGATGCGCCCGAACGCGGCCATGATGGCTTGCTTGACGGCGATCGCGGTGGCCGCGTGATCTGAGTGCGCTCCGTCGCCGGGCTCGTCAATCACCCCGTCGATGACCCCCAGCTCGAGCTGATCGGCGGCGGTCATGCGCATCGCCGCGGCGGCGGTTGGCGCTGCCTCCGGCGCGCGCCACAGGATGGCCGCGCAGCCTTCGGGCGAGATGACCGAATAGGTCGCGTTCTCGAGTGCCAGCACCTCGTCCCCGACCCCGATCGCCAGCGCGCCACCGGATCCTCCCTCGCCGATGATCACCACCACGATCGGTACCTGCAGGCCGGTCATCAGCTTGATCGACGAGGCGATCGCCTCGGCCTGGCCGCGCTCCTCGGCGGCAGGACCGGGGAAGGCGCCGGCGGTATCCAGGAAGGTGATCAGCGGCATCCCGAGCTTGTCGGCCAGCCGCATCAGGCGCTGCGCCTTGCGGAATCCCTCCGGATGGGGGGAGCCAAAGTTGCGGAAGATGTTGGACTCGGTGTCCTTGCCCTTCTGATGGCCGATCACCATTACCCCGCGCCCCTCGAGCAGCGCCGGGCCACCCACGATCGCAGGGTCGTCACGGAACGCCCGATCGCCCTGCAGCTCCTCGAAGTCGTCGAAGATGAGTGGCACGAGGTCCAGCGTGCGCGGCCGCTCCGGATGTCGCGCCAGCTGCACGCGGCGCCACGCCGCTTCGATCGCCTCGGGGGTCGGCGGCGACGAGCTCAGCACGATCTCGCTCATCGGCCGTTCTCTCGCGGCCGGCCCGCAGTCGGCCCGGATCCATCGCTTTCGGCCCGCTCGACCTCGATTCCGACCGTCTCGCTGACCGCGGTGCCGAAGCGCTCCGCGATCCCCGACAGGACGCCGATCGGCCCCCATCCGCGAGCCTCGCCGGTGGTCTGCCAGCCGTCCTCGGCGGGCGCCACCGGCAGCAGGCGGAGCAGCCGCGAGAGCGTGGTGCGCAGCTCCGCGCGCGGCACGATCCTGTCCACGAAGCCGTGCTCGAGCAGCGATTCGGCGCTCTGGAATCCCTCCGGCAGATCCTCGCCCACGGTGCCACTGGTGACACGGGCGCCGGCAAAGCCGATCAGGGCCCGCGGCTCGGCCAGGATCACGTCGCCGAGCGACGCGAAGCTGGCGAGCACGCCGCCGGTAGTCGGGTCGGTGAGGATGCTGAAGAACGGGATGCCGGCTGCATCCAGGCGTGTCAGCGGCGCGGTCGTCTTGGCGAGCTGGAGCAGCGAGAGGGTGCCCTCCTGCATGCGCGCACCACCCGAGGCGCTGACCACGATCGCCGGAATTCGCTCGGAGAGCGCGGCCTCGAAGCAGCGGGCGAGCTTCTCCCCCACCACGCTGCCCATGCTGCCGCCCATGAACCGGAAGTCGAAGAGGCCGATCGCGACGCGCTGGCCCTCGATCGCCCCGATCCCCCACACCGCGGCCTCGCGCAGCCCGGTCTTGATGCGGGACGCCTCCAGCCGATCGACATACGGCTTCTGGTCGTGGAAGCCGAGCGGGTCTCCGGACTCGAGCCCCGCATCGCGCTCGACGAAGCTGCGATCGTCGAGGAGGAGCTCGATCCGCTCGCCGATGCCCATCCGGAAGTGATGCCCGCAGGTCGGACAGACGCGCAGGTTCCGTTCGAGCTGCTTGTTGAAGATCTGCGACTCGCAGCTCGGGCACTTGGTCCACGCGTCCGGCGTGACCTCGCGTCGCCGCGAGAAGGGGAACTTGATCGGCATGCGGCCGCCTACCGGCTCGCCGGCCGTCGAGCGGCCTCGGCATGGCGTCGCGAGACGCGGAGGAGGGCCAGTACGGTGAACCCGACTCCAACCGCGGCCGACGACACGGCGCCAGTGATGAGGATGCGCCCCGGATGGTGCAGCTCGCGCCGGGTCGCGTCGCCGAGCGCCCCGACGATCTGGGCGACCGGCCCGGTGGCCGCCAGGCGTGAGGCGAGACGGGCCTCGAAGCGCGATCCGGCGGGGAATGGGGCAAGGGCGGAGCGCAGCACCGAGGCAGCGTCGACCAACGGCGCCAGCTCCGGCCCTACGGCAGGATGGCGACCGGTCAGGAGGCTATCGACGGCCTCATCCAGGCGTTCGGCCGGCGTGCGCGTTGGCAGGCTCTGGTCTCCTCAGTTCGCTCAGGATCGGATCAGGGCATCACGCAGGGTGCCCATCACCAGGGCAAACACCGGGACCCCGCCGATCGTTACGCCTCAGTGCGCGAGGAGGGCGGCCAGGTCACGCAGGGCGCGGTGCAGCAGGACCCTGGCCGCGCCCTCGGATCGGTCCATCACCTGGCCGATCTCGCGTGAGGAGAGGCCATCCACGAAGCGCAGCAGGACCACTTGACGCCGATCGTCTGGCAGCGCGCCGATGGCGCGCAGGACGCGGCGCGATTCCTCGGCCTCGAGCACCAGGCCAGCCGGATCGGCGTTCGGCGCGGCTCGCTCGAGGCCCTCGGGCAATGGCTCGGTGCGGCGGCGGAATCGGCTGCGGCGAGCGTTGGCAATGGTGTTATGGGCGATCCGGAAGAGCCACGCCCTGAAGGTGGCTCCTTCATCTGCGAAGGTCGGCAGCGCGCGCAGGGCGGCGAGGAAGGTGCGCTCGGTGGCGTCCTCAGCGTCGTGGTGGTCGCCGAGCTGGTAGAACGCATAACCGTAGACCCGATCCAGGTAGCGCCGGTACAGGATCCCGAAGGCCGCGCGATCTGCCTGCGCGGCCAGCAGATCGGACAGGTCGGGGTCGCCGGCCGATTCGAACGGGACCTCGCGCAGCGGGCGGGGATCGCTCATGCGCGCGGGCCCGCCGGGAGCGGCTCGTGCACCTGGACCACCTCGCCGATGCTGAGCGCCAGGCGACCCACCTCCGCGTCGAGCAGCAGCGAGCCGTCGTCGGCGATCCCCGCCGCCAGCCCGGTGATCGTCTCGGAACCGGTATCCACCGCCACCCGCCGGCCGTCGAGCCATGAGCTGGCTCGCAGCCGCGTCAGCGGGAGCTCGCCGCGCTCCAGCGCCGCCGCCTCGGCGTCGAGCGCATCGAGCACACGCCCGAGCAGGATGACGCGGTCGATCGGTGCCCCGGTCAGCGCCTGCAGAGAGGTCGCCTTGGCCGCGATCTCGGGTGGCATTTCCGCCGGCAGCCAGTTCACGTTGATCCCGATCCCGACCACCGCCTCTGCCAGCTCCCCGCCCTCGAGCGCGGTCTCGACCAGCAGCCCGGCCACCTTCCGGCCGTCCCGGTCGACGAGGTCGTTCGGCCAACGGATCGCCAGCCCGGCCTCGGCAGCGAACGACCCACAGGCGTCGCGCACTGCGAGCGCGGCCGCCACGCCCAGCAGGCCCGCCAGCCGCGTTGGGATTCGGGGTCGCCAGGCGATGCTGACAAGGAGGTTGGCACCGGCCGGCGAGATCCAGGTTCGCCCGCGGCGCCCGCGCCCGGCGGTCTGGAGGTCCGCCACCACCGCACGCCCCTCACCCCCCGGCTCACGCAGCGCCGCCCGCGCGCGATCGTTGGTTGACCCGATCTCGGCATGGAACTCGATCGCGGAGCCGATCCGCCGCGCGGGATCGGCGGCTTGCGACCAGTCGGAGGCATCGGTCATGCGGCCCATTATGCCGTCCGCCGTCGAGCAACTGCCTCCGAGCGGCCCGCCGCCGCACTCGCACGCTACACTCGGCCCCGGATGAGCGAGTCGAGCGGTCGCGAGCGCGTGTTCAGCGGGATTCAGCCGTCAGGCGCCTCGCACCTGGGCAACTACCTGGGCGCCCAGGTCAACTACGTCGCCCTCCAGGACCAGTACGAGGCGATCTACGGGATCGTCGACTACCACGCCCTGACGACCGTCCACGACGGGCAGGAGATGCGCCGTCTGACGCATGAGATGGTGCTCGACCTGCTCGCCGTCGGCCTCGACCCCGATCGCTGCGCGCTGATCCGGCAGTCGGACTTTCCGGAGCACGCGGAGCTCGCCTGGATCTTCAACACCGTCGTGCCGGTACCGTGGGCGGAGCGCAACCCGACCTACAAGGACGCGCAGCAGGAGGGCAAGGAGAACAGCCTCGGTCTGCTCGACTACCCGGTGCTGCAGGCAGCCGACATCGTCATCTACAAGGCCAGCCGGGTGCCGATCGGCAAGGACCAGGCCGCTCACCTCGAGCTGTCGCGCGAAATCGTGCGCGCCTTCAACCGTCGCTACGGACCGATCTTCCCCGAGCCGCAGGCGGTCTTCACCGATGCCCCCGTGGTGCTCGGGACCGATGGCGTCCGCAAGATGAGCAAGTCGGCCGGCAACACGATCCCGATCTTCGCCGAGCCCGACGAGATCCGGCGGGTGGTGATGAGCATGGTCACCGATCCGCTGCGCATCAAGCGCACCGACACCGGCCGTCCCGAGGTCTGCAACGTCTGCCAGCTGCATCGGTTCTTCGGCGAGGATTACCTCCAGATCCAGGACGGCGAGCGAACCGCGCGGACCGGCTGCGTCGACACCAAGAAGCTGCTCGCCGAGCGGATCATCGAGCGCTTCCGCCCGATGCGCGAGCGGCGAGATCAGCTGGCGGCGGACCCGGGGCACGTCGAGCGGGTGCTTGCGGCCGGCGCCGAGAAGGTGCGGCCGATCCTGGAGGCGACCATGGCCGAGGTTCGAGCCGCCACCGGCATCGGGCCGCCACCGGTGGCCACATGACCCAGAACGAGCGGCGAACTGATGGCCTGGGCGAACGCGAGCGACGCTGGCTGCTCGCCTTCCTGGCGCTCGGCTCGGCCTACTTCGCCGTGCTGCTGGCCCAGCTGCTGCTTGGATTCCTGGGCGGCTTCAGCCAGATCCTGCTGATCCTGTTTCTGGCCTGGCTGCTGGCCTTCGTCATGTCGCCGGTCGCGCGCTTCTTCGAGAACCAGCTGCGCATCTCACGGGCCCTGGCCGTGGGGATCGCGTACCTGTTCGCCCTGGTTGGCCTCGGCTTCGCCCTCTTCACCACGGGGGCTGCCATCACGCAGCAGCTGAGCCAGGCGACCACCGAATTCCCCGAAACCGCCCGGCGGATCGAGGAGACGCTGGCCGGCTACCAGTCGACCCTGGGACTGACCCGGTTCGACATCGACCTAGTGGCGCTCTTCCACAGCGCCCAGGGCCAGCTCGGCAACCTGACCGGCGCCATCTTCGACCAGGCACAGGAGATCGCCGGGGCGACGCTCGCCACGCTCGGCGCGCTGTTTCTGATCCTGATCCTGTCGCTCTACATGCTGATCGACCGCGAGAAACTGCTGGCCAGG
>JBBQGI010000043.1:0-11466 GCA_038322875.1 Candidatus Limnocylindria bacterium
CTGGCAGTGGCTCCTGCAGCTGTGCGCCGAGATCGACGCCTTTCCGCGGCACCTCGGCATTCATGCCGGGAAGGGTCGTGACCCAGTACGACAAGGAGGACATCGAGCAGCTCGGCCTGGTCAAGATCGACCTCCTCAGCCTGCGCACCCTCGGCGTGGTCTCGGACGCGCTGCATCGGATCGAGCGCGACACCGGCACCCGCATCGACCTCGACGCCCTTCCCCACGACGACCCCGAGGTCTACGCCACCATCCGCAGCGCCGACACGGTCGGCATGTTCCAGATCGAGTCCCGCGCCCAGATGCAGGCGCTCCCCAAGAGCAGGCCCGAGCGCTTCGAGGATCTCGTGGTGCAGGTCGCGATCATCCGCCCCGGCCCGATCCAGGGCAACGCGGTCCACCCGTACCTGCGACGAAGAGCTGGCCAGGAGCCGGTCACCTACCTGCATCCGAGCCTGCAACCGATCCTCGAAGACACGCTGGGCGTGATCCTCTACCAGGAGCAGGTGATGCAGATCGCCATCGAGGTGTGCGGCTACACCGCGCTCGAGGCGGACATCTTTCGCAAGGCGATGGGCTCGCACCGCAGCCACGCCAAGATGCAGGCTGAGCGCGATCGGTTCGTGGGCGGTGCCATGCACACCGGGCTGACCGAGGAGGACGGCGAGGACCTCTTCAAGCGCTGCTCCGCCTTCGCCGAGTTCGGCTTCGCCCGCGCCCACGCGGCGGCGTTCGCCAAGATCACCTACGACACCGCCTGGCTGAAGCAGCGCTACCCCGCCTACTACTACGCCGGCGTGCTCAACAACCAGCCGATGGGCTTCTACTCACCGGCCGTGATCGTCGGCGACGCCAAGCGGCACGGCACCAAGGTGCTGCCGGTCGACGTCAACGCCTCGCGCTGGGAGCACGAGGTCGAGCCACTGCCTAACGCCGGCCCAGCCCTGCGCCTGGGGATGCGCCAGGTGAAGGGGATCGACGATAACGCGCGCGAGACGCTCGAGCGCGAGCGCGCCATCGGTCCGTACACGAGCGTGCGCGACTTCGTGGCGCGCACGGGCCAAGGGGAACAGGTGGTCGAGCGGCTGATCGCCATCGGGGCGTTCGACTGGACCGATGCGCCCCGCCGCGAGCTGCTCTGGCAGCTGCGCAGCACCCTAGCCGATGCCAACCCCGCGCGTCCCGCGCTGGGCCTGACCGACGACGCGCAGCGCGAGCTGGGCGCCACGCTGCCGCCGATGAGCTTCGCCGAGAAGGTGGCGGCCGACTACCGAGAGCTGGGCCTCTCGCCCACCGCCCACGCGGTCGAGCTCTTCCGGGAGCGGCTCGCACAACGGGGAGTGCTGAGCGTCGCGGAGGTCGGGAAGCGGCGGGATCGGTCCCAGGTCCGGCTGGCCGGCCTCGCGGTCAGCATCCAGCACCCGATGACCGCCAAGAACTTCGTCTTCATCGCGCTCGAGGACGAGACCGGCATGATCAACGTAACGGTGCGGCCGGAGGTCTACACCGCACACCGCGCCATCCTGCACCGCAACCCGCTGCTGGTGATCGATGGCGTGCTGCAGGTCGAGGGAGAGGTGCTGAACGTGGTGGCGACCCGCATCCATCCGGTCGACGCGGTGATCGCCGAGGAGCGCGAGACCCGAGTGGAGCTCGCCAAGCAACAGCGCATGTTCCGCTGATTGACCGCTCGAGTCGCGTTCCCTACGGTGACCCCATGACCGTGGATCGCTCCGCCCGATTCCTGCCACTGGCGGCCGAAGATCTTGCCCTCGCCGCCTGGAATGTGGGCGTCGTGCCGCTGGCTGCGCTGAGCGGAATCGGGCACGTCCTTCAGCTCGGTGACGGACCTGACACATTCGCCGGCGTGATCCAACTTCTGGCGGTGATCGGCGCCATCGTGGCCATCGCCACACGGCCCACCGGAAGCACGCTCCCCGCAGTCGAGCCCGGATCGATCGACGCGAGGATGGCATTCGTAGGCCCGCTGACCTTGGCAATCGCATTCTTGGCGGGCTCGGCGTCGACCTACCTCGGGCTTGACGTCGAGGGACCTCTGATCGGGACAGCGTTCCTGGCCATGGTGGCGGCCATGGCGTTCGCCAACCGCCTGCCGACGCTCGACCCGGGGATCCGCCGAGCGATGCTGCTGCCCTTCGTGCTGGTCTGCACGGGCGTCTTCGACGGGTTCGCGGCGCATCTGCTGGGCGACGTCAACCTGCCCGGCCTCGTCGGCTCGCTCAGCGTTGACCAGACCGGTTTCGGGCTCTTCGTGGTCACCATGCTCCTCGCCGGCCTCGCGGTCTTCTACGCCGGCCTGGTGGTAGCGCCGCGCGCCCTGGCATCGCCCCAAGAGGTGACGGGCTGCCTCGTATGGCCAGCTCGGTTCGCTCTGTTCGTAGTCAGTGCCGTGCTGGGAATCGGCTGGCTCAGCGCCGTCACGCCATGACGCTTGACGATCCGATCCGCTCCTTCGCCCTGGGCCTGCCCGAGGCCTGGGAGGACCATCCTTGGGGCGACACCGTCGTGAAGGTCGGCAACAAGATCTTCCTCTTCCTCGGCTCACCCGCGGCGGACGGCTCGCTCGGATTCAGCGTGAAGCTGCCGCATTCCAACGACGAGGCGCTCTCGCTCCCGTTCACCGTGCCCACCGGCTACGGGCTCGGCCGTGGCGGCTGGGTCACCGTCACGGCACCCCCCGACGCGCCGCTCGACCTGTTCATCGGCTGGATCGAGGAGAGCTACCGCGCGGTTGCGCCGAAAACGCTGGTCGCCAGGCTGGACCTCGAAGGGCGCTGACGCTCGGCACGGAACTCTCGCGGTGGCGGGGCCGTCCTGACGGCAACCGAATGAGAGGAATCAACCCATGCGTCGCCTCACCGCCCCCCTTGCCGCACTCGCCGTGACCCTCGCGCTCGCTGCGCCGACCCTGGCCTGCGGCGGACTGATCGGTCCAAATGGCGCCGTCAACCTGCTGCGCACCACCACCCTGGCCGGCTATCACGACGGGGTGGAGCACTACGTCACCGCCTTCGAGTTTGCCGGTGGCGGCGGCTCCTTCGGCAGCATCATCCCGCTGCCCGGCATCCCGACCAGTGTCGTCCGCGGCGGCGACTGGACGCTCCAGCGCCTCATCCGCGAGACGAACCCGCCGAAGCCCCTCGCTTTCGAGGCCTTCGCGGCCGGTGCCGTCGAGGACCGCGCCATCGTCATCCAGCAGGTGCGCATCGACGCCCTCGACATCACCATCCTGAAGGGCGGCGGCGCCGAGATCGGCGTGTGGGCCAGGGAGCACGGCTTCTCGCTCCCGCCCGATGCCCCCGAGGTACTCGACTTCTACGCCAGCCGCTCGCCCATCTTCATGGCGGCTTCCTTCGACGCCGATGCGGCCGCTCAGCGCGGCCAGGCGATCGGTGACGGAACACCGGTTCATCTCACGATCCCGACCGCGAATCCATGGGTGCCGCTCCGCATCCTGGCCCTCGGCAAGACCGCCGGCGAGGTCGTCCAGGCCGATGTCTACCTGCTCACCGATGATCGCCCCGCGTTGCTGCCCGATCCGGAGAGCATCCTGGCGGCTGGTGGCCTGAAGCTGGCCCACAGCTCCGCCGCCAGCGAATCGCTGCTCACCGATCTGCGCACCGACAAAGGCATGGAGTGGATCCCCGCGACAGCCTGGCTGACCAAGGTCGAGATCGACGCCGCGGCAACCGACCTGCGGTTCGACCTTGCGATCGACGCCTCCGGCGCCGGCCAGCCGTCGCTGCGCGACGCCGGCTTTGCCCCCTTCGGGCCGCTGCCCGTCCCGCCGAGCCTGACCCCGCTGTGGGCGATGCTGCTGGCGGTGGCGCTCCTTGTCCCAATCGGCGGCGCCTGGCTGGTGGTCACCGCAGCTCGGCATGGAGGCGGTCGGCCCCTGGCCGGCGGCTGACATGCCCGCACCCCGGATCTGGTCGGCGGCGCTCGCCCTGCTCTTCGTCGCGGGGCTGGGCGTCGCCGGCTGCTCCTCGCATGCCTCGCCACAGCGCATTGAGGTCCGGATCCATTACTCACACTTCGAGCTGAGCCAGGTCACCGTGCCGCGCGGCGTGCCGGTGACCTTCGTGCTGATCAACGAGGATCCCATCGACCACGAATGGCTCCTCGGCGACGCGGCGTTCCATGAGAAGCACCGCTTGGGGACCGAAGCGCACCACGGCGCGCGTCCCAACGAGGTCTCGCTCGCCCCTCTCGACGTCGTGGAGACGACGCTCACCTTCAGCACGGAGGGGACGCTGCAGTACATCTGTCATTTCCCCGGCCACGAGGCCTACGGGATGGTCGGCACGCTGACGGTCACCTGAGACCGGCCTAGACGGCGGGCGCGGCGGCTCCGAGCAGGGTTGGCAGCAGGTTGCCGAAGAAGAACCCGACAATGCCTGCCAATGCCCCGAGCACCAGGATCTCGGTCCCGGAACGAATCCAGGCCTGGCGGGTCCAGCGCGACTTCAGGACGCCGATGCCGAAGAGCACGCCTCCGCTGGCAACCACCGCCGCCCAGGTGGCGACGCCGATCGGCAGGATCAGATAGGCGAGGATCGGCACCAGCGCCCCCAGGCCGAAGCTGCTTCCCATCACCATCGCGCCCTGAAATGGACTCCCCTCAGCGTGCTCGCCGGTGAGCCCCAGCTCCTTCTCGACCATCGTCTTGAGCAGAACGTCGGGATGGGCGGCGAGCGCAGCGGCCATTGCCGATGCCGCATCGCGGGGCAGGCCGTCCTCCTCGAGCATGTAGGCCATCTCGGCCTGGGCCTCGCCCGGCCGCTCAACGACCTCCTCCCGCTCACCTGTGATCTGGGCGGCGAAGATCTCGCGCTGGCTCTTGCTGCTCATGTACTCCCCGGCCGCCATGCTGAAGACGCCCGCCAGGCCGGTGGCGATGCCGGCGACCAGAACCGGAACACGGTCGGCGGAGGCGCCGGCCACCGTGCTCACCACGGCGAGGGTGCTGACCAGCCCGTCCTGTGCGCCGAAGATCGCCTCACGAATCTCCCCCAGCAGGCTCGACTTGCGGCGCTCGTCGGCGAGGTGCTCGCGAATCCAGTTCCGATCGAATTCGGCTGCCGGCTGATCGGGCCTTGCAGGGGAGATTATCTTGGGTATCACCCGTGGATCGTAGCGGAGGGCCGGGAACGAGTGAGGCGTTCATGGCGTCCAAGGGGTATACAAAGCATGATGCAGTCCGCAGAGGACAGACCGATGCCCACCCACGATCGGCGAACCGCGCGGCCCCATACGACGAGATCGCTCGCGATCCTGCTGGTCCTTGTCGTGGCGCTTGCCGCTGCTGCCTGTTCGGCTGCCGGTTCCGCGCCGCAGGCTGGCAACCCCGGCGGGGCACCCGCTCCCGGCGACGAGGTCAGCGGCGGAAACGGAAACGGCGACCAGCCCGCGAACCTGGCCGACCGGATGATCATCAAGACCGGCGAGATCACGGTCGAGGTGCCGAATGTGGCAGCTGCCATGGGGCGCGTTCGCGCGCTCGTGCTGGAGCTGGGCGGTTACGTCGGCGACTCGCAGTCCGGCACCGTCGGTGAGAGCGCTACGCTCACGTTGCGGATCCCCGCCGATCAATTCGAGGAGGCACTCGCCCGCATCCACGCGCTGGACGGCGACGTGCTGAGCGAGGCGACCCGCGACCAGGATGTCACCTCCGCGGTGGTCGACCTTGAAGCGCGGCTGCAGAACCTCCGGGCGTCAGAGGTCCAGTACCGGGCGCTGCTGGCGCAGGCTGTCAAGATCGAGGACATCCTGGCCGTCCAGACACGGCTCGACGACGTCCGCGGCCAGATCGAGCAGTTGCAGGCCCAGGACAAGGAGCTTACCGGGCTCGCCGACCTGGCGACTTTGACCGTCAGCCTCGTGCCTGGTGCGGTCCAACAGGCGACCGGCAACTGGGACCCGGGCAAGACCGTCACCGATGCCTATGCCGCCCTGGTCGGCGTGGGTCAGGGCGTGGCCAACGGGGCGATCTGGTTCGCGATCGTGTGGCTGCCGCCGCTCGTCGTGCTGGCAATCTTCGTGCTGCTGGCGATGCGCTTCGTCCCAGGGCTCCGTCACCGACGGGGCGGCCCGACAGACGACTAGTTCTTGACATGTTGGGGGGCGGCGCGAAGAGCATTGGAGTGAGGACGGTGATACGGTCGCCCCGGTCTCCACGGAGTTCATGTTCATGACCAGCCTCCGCCGAGTCCTCCTGGCAGTCGTCGCGGTCGCCGCCTTGGTCGTTGGCGGTCTCATCGTCCTAGGACTCCTTCCCCCGTCGCTGTCGGCACTCGGCTGCGATGCCGCCTCTGAACGAGCTGGAGCCGCTCCGGTGGCGGCGAGCCCAACCGACTCTCCCTTCAGCTTCAGCGGAGCATGGGCGGATGACATCAAACTGCCGGACAGGGGAGCCGGCTTCTTCTACGACATCGCGTCCTTTGGAAATCGTGCCGTGGCAGTGGGCCGTCTGGATGGAGACACCTCCACAGCATTGATCGCGGTGTCCGACGATGGTCGGACATGGCGCATCGTCTCGGACGAAGGCCCGCACTTCAGTCGTTCCGAGGCGGTGAACGCCGTGGGGACGGCTGACGGTTTCGTCGTGTCCGGTGCGACTAGTACGAACGACAGTGGTGGCAGCTCAGGCGCCATCTGGTGGTCCGAGACCGGAGAACGCTGGCAACGGCTCCCTCAGCCTGTCGCCTACATCAACGAGCTCGCCTGGGGATGTCGCGGACTGCTGGCCAGGGCGTTTACGGTTGACGGCCGGCCGGTCCTCGGCAGTTCGGCTGCGGGTCGGGATTGGCAGTGGACACCGTGGTCCGCCCGCGGGGGGCCAAACGACGTCGCCCCTGTTCAGGACGGGTGGATCGCGGTCGGTTCAATCAGCGTGGGTGGCGACGATCGCGTGCCGGTCGTATGGCGCTCCGGTGACGGCGCGGACTGGACCTGCGCCGTGTTGGGTACCACGCCCACCGAGCCATTTGGGGATGCGGTGTCTGTCTACCCCGGCCGCGTGACAACCCTGGTCAGGGGACAGGTCAACGCTGGCTGCTCGGGATTCGGCTCGTGCGGGGCCTCCGATGCCGTTTGGGTTGGCACGAAGGACGGGAGCTGGCGGCGCCTCGACACCCAGGACGCACCCTTCATGCGCGCCCTTACGGTCGGAGCAGATGGCAGCTTCGTCGCGCTAACCGATACGGGAGTTTCGCGATCGGACGATGGCACGACCTGGCACGAGGTATCGGATCAAGTCCCACCCGAGGGCGCGCCCAGCGTGATTGCGGTCATGCCATGGGGCCTCATCGCAGTTGGCGAGACGTATCAGGGGGAGCCGGTGGGGCCTACCATCAATTTCTTGCCAGCAGAGTAGGGAGGCCTCTGGACCGGAGTCTAGGGGCGGTCTCGGTCCGATCCGATGGCTCGCCAGGCGAGCGGCAAGAGGCCGGCCGCGACCACGACCTTGAAAGCGTCCCACGGCACGAAGACGATCGCCCCATAGAAGATAGCGTCGCTCCAGGAGAGCCCGGCGGCCAAGACCAGCACCGGTACGCCGATGGCGTAGATCACGAGGTTCCCGAGCACCATCAGCCCGGCGGCCTGTATCGGTGAGCGATCCCAGCGCCGTTGCGCGAGGCGCCCGACGAGGCCGGCGGCGACGATGAAGCCGACCAGGTACCCGACCGTGGCGCTCAGTTTGCCGGTGGCATCGAAGAGTCCCGATGTGCCGGCGTTGAAGACACCCAGGCCCAACGCGCCGGCCAGCACGTAGAGCGCCATGCTGGCCAGGCCCAATCGGGAGCCAAGGGCTGTTCCGACCAGAAGCACAGCAGCTGTCTGACCGGTGTACGGGACGGTTGTCCAGGGGGCATGCCACGACAGCTGCGCCGAGAGAGCGGTGAGGCCCGCGCCGGCCAGCACCAGGATTGCCGCGCGAAGCCATTGCGTCGCCCGGGCACCGCCAAATGCCGGGACGGCGACATCGGCCAGGGTGGAAGCGCGGGTGGTCATGGGCGTGATTCCTTGTTCAGTGGGGGCTCAGGGTGGCGATGGTACCGCGCTCATGAAGCGCGGAGAAGCGGTGGCCTGCGGTACACTGCCCTCGGTCCTTTAAGCCCGGCACTGCGATGCCGGAAAGGAGCAACCCCGTGCGCACTGCCCTCGAAAGCGATACCACGACGCCACCCGCCACCGAGCGGATGGCGTTTTCCATGCCCGCCGGGGTGCTGGCCCTTGAGGGCGGGACGATCCTGCGTGGACGGCTGCGCGGCGCGGCGACCCCTGCCGAAGGGGATCTCATCTTCTCGACCGCCGCAACCGGCTGGGGCGAGATCCTGACCGATCCGTCATACGCCGGCCAGATCGTGGTCCTGACGCACCCGATGGTCGGCAACTACCGGATCGATCCGAGCGAGCTGGAATCGGATCGCGTGCAGCCGCGCGCGATCGTGGTGACTCGGCTGGTGACGCCGCCGCTTGGTCCGGGGCGCTCGCTCGAGGAGCTGCTGACCGAGGCCGGCATCACCGCCCTGGAGGGGATCGACACGCGCTCGCTGACACTCGAGCTGCGCCGCGGCGCGGCCCGGCGCGGGGTCATCCGAGCGGCAGCGGACGAACAGACGGCCGTGGCGGAGGCTCGGCAGATCGCCGGCTGGGAGGCGGTCGACCACGTCGCCGCGGTCTCCACTGCGAATCCCTACACGTTCCCGGCAGACGCTCTGCCGACCGGCCGTGCGACCTTGATCGACTACGGCGTGAAGCGCTCGCTGCTGCGCGCTCTCACGGCACGCGGCCTGGATCTGGTCGTCCTGCCGCACGATGCCACCGCCGCAGATGTGGCGGCGGACCGGCCAGACCTGGTGGTCCTGTCGCCGGGACCCGGCGACCCCTCCCGCATGACGCCGCAGATCGAGACGGTGCGACAGCTCGCGGCGGGCGCGCTGGCCGGTGGACCACCGATCCTGGGGATCTGCCTCGGCCACCAGCTCCTTGCCCTGGCTGCCGGAGCCGCCACGCGGCGGCTGGCGGTGGGCCATCACGGGGGCAATCACGCGGTGCTCGAGCTGGCCACTGGACGGGTCGACATCGGTGCGCACAATCACGAGGTCGAAGTGCTCGAGGGTCCCACGCTGACGGCCTCTGGCTATCGGGTCAGCCATCGCGACCTGAACGACGGCACGCTCGAGGGGCTGGCGCATACGTCGGGCCGGATTGCATCGGTCCAGTTCCACCCCGAGGGGGCTCCCGGACCGATCGATGCGGCACGCGTCTTCGACGCCGCGGTCGAGCACGCCACGGCATGACGAACCCACGCAAGGTGCTGGTCATCGGATCAGGCCCGATCGTCATCGGCCAGGCCGCCGAGTTCGACTATGCCGGGGTGCAGGCCTGCCTGGCGCTGCGCGGCGAGGGGGTCGAGACGGTGCTGGTCAACTCGAATCCGGCCACCGTCATGACCGATCCCGACGTGGGCGGCACGGTGGTGATCGGCCCGCTCACGGTCGACCACCTGACCGCGGTCATCGAGGAGCACCGGCCGGACGCGCTGCTCCCCACGCTCGGCGGACAGACGGGACTCAACCTGGCGGTGGCGCTCGACGATGCCGGAGTCCTGGAGCGATACGGCGTGCGCGTGCTCGGTACCCCGTTGGCGGCCGTGCGGGCCGCAGAGGACCGCGGCGGCTTCCGCGACCTGGTGATGCGGATCGGGGAGCCGGTGCCGGAGAGCGCGGTGGTCGAAACCATCGAGGACGGCCTGCGCTTCTTCGAGGAGCTCGGTGCGCCGGTGGTGGTGCGGCCGGCGTTCACGCTGGGCGGCGGGGGCGGCGGCTTCGCGATGACGGCAGGTGAGGCGCGGGCACGGCTGGCCACGGGCCTGGCGGCCAGCCCCATCGGGCAGGTGCTGGTGGAGCGCAGCCTGCTGGGCTGGTACGAGATCGAGTTCGAGGTGCTGCGCGACGCATCGGACACCGCCATCGCCATCTGCGGCATGGAGAACCTGGATCCGATGGGGGTGCACACCGGCGACTCGATCGTGGTGGCTCCCATCCAGACCCTGCCCGATCCGCTCGTCCAGCGGCTGCGGCGCTGCGCCCTGAAGATCGTGCGCGAGCTGCGCCTGGAGGGCGGCTGCAACGTGCAGCTGGCCGTGCGGCCCGATGGTGGCGACTACCGGGTGATCGAGGTCAATCCGCGTGTGAGCCGGTCGAGCGCCCTCGCCTCGAAGGCGACCGGCTACCCGATCGCGCGGGTCGCCGCCCTGATCGCGCTCGGCAAGCGCCTGCACGAGCTGCCGAACCCGGCCACCGGGTCGGGGAGCGCCGCCTTCGAGCCGGCAGTGGACTACGTGGTGGTCAAGCTGCCGCGCTGGCCGTTCGACAAGTTTCCGACCGCGGACCGCTCGCTGGGAATCCAGATGAAGGCGACCGGCGAGGCGATGGCGATCGACCGCGAGTTCGGCCCCGCGCTGCTCAAGGCGGTTCGCTCGCTCGAGCCGCGCGGGCGCGGCTGGCTCTGGGAGGACCCGGAATGGGGCCTCGAGCATCGGGCTCCGTTGGACCTGGCGGCCTTCCTCGCGCCGACCGACAACCGCCTGTGGCAGATGGTGGCGCTGCTGCGCCACGGCTGGACCGATGCCGCCGGCCTGAGCGCCGCGACCGGGATCGCGCCGTGGTTCAGCGAGCGGCTGGCCGAGCTGGTCGAGGCCGAGCGGGGCCTCGTCGGTGGGTCGCTGCTCGACGCCAAGCGGGCCGGCTTCGGCGATGCAGACATCGCCGGGCTGAGCGGCGTGCCGGCGGTGGCGGTGCGTCGCGCGCGGGTACGGGCGGGGATCCGTCCCGCCTATCGCCGCGTGGATACCTGCGCGGGGGAGTTCCCCGCCGAAACGCCGTACTTCTACTCCTCGCACACCCTCCCCGAGGTGGCGCCGCCGACCGAGCGACGGTCGGTGATCGTGGTGGGGTCCGGACCGATCCGCATCGGCCAGGGGATCGAGTTCGACTACTGCTCGGTCCGCGCCGCGTGGGCGATCCGCGAGATGGGCCTCGACGCGGTGGTGATCAACAACAACCCCGAGACCGTGTCGACCGACTACGACGCCTGCTCACGGCTCTACTTCGAGCCGCTTGATGCAGAGGGCGTGCTCGACGTGATCGACCACGAGCGGGCACTGACCGGCGAGCCACCGCACGTGGTGCTCACCTTCGGCGGGCAGACGGCGATCGACCTGGCCAAAGAGCTTGCCTATGCCGATGTGCCGATCGCCGGGCTCACCGCCGAGGCGATCGAGCTGACCGAGGATCGGGAGCGTTTCGCCGCGCTCCTCGACGAGCTCGGGATCGAGGGACCGGTGGGCCGCCTCGCCGGAGACGCCAGCGAGCTGCACGCTGCGATCGATGCCATGGGGCTGCCGGTGATCGTGCGGCCGTCCTGGGTGATCGGGGG
>JBBQGI010000044.1:0-11445 GCA_038322875.1 Candidatus Limnocylindria bacterium
CCGCCCGGAACCGGCAAGACCCTGCTGGCCCGCGCCGTGGCCGGCGAGGCGGGGGTCCCCTTCTTCAGCATCTCCGGCTCGGAGTTCGTCGAGATGTTCGTGGGCGTGGGCGCGTCCCGCGTGCGCGACCTCTTCGAGCAGGCCAAGCGCAATTCCCCGTGCATCGTCTTCGTCGACGAGATCGACGCGGTCGGCCGCCAGCGTGGCGCCGGGCTGGGCGGCAGCCACGATGAGCGCGAGCAGACCCTCAACCAGATCCTGGTCGAGATGGACGGCTTCGACACGAACACCAATGTGATCGTGGTCGCCGCGACCAACCGGCCCGACGTCCTCGATCCGGCGCTCCTGCGCCCGGGCCGCTTCGATCGCCAGGTCGTGCTCGATCGGCCTGACATCAAGGGGCGTCGCGAGATCCTGAACGTCCACATCAAGGGCAAGCCGCTCGACAAGACGGTCGATCTCGATGAGCTGGCGCGTCGGACGCCCGGCTTCTCCGGGGCCGATCTTGCCAACCTGGTCAACGAGGCCGCCATCCTGGCCGCCCGCCACAACAAGAAGTCGGTCGCCCCGGCCGACTTCAACGAGGCGATCGACCGCGTCGTCGCCGGTCCCGAGCGACGCAGCCGCCTGATCACACCCGAAGAGAAGACGATCATCGCCTACCACGAAGGCGGTCACGCCGTCGTGCAGCGAGTCCTCCCCAAGTGCGACCCGGTCAGCAAGGTGACGATCGTGAGCCGCGGCATGGCGCTCGGCTACACCATGAGCCTGCCGTCGGAGGACCGATACCTCCACTCCAAGACCGAATTCGAGGACAAGATCGCCGGCATGCTGGGCGGCCACGTGTCAGAGGAGCTCGTCTTCGGCGACACCACGACCGGCGCCAGCAACGACATCGAGAAGGCGACCGGCCTGGCCCGGGCGATGGTGACCCAGTACGGGATGAGCGAGAAGCTCGGCCCGCTTGCCTTCGGCAAGAAGGACGAGATGATCTTCCTGGGCCGCGAGATCAGCGAGCAGCGCAACTACTCCGACGAGGTCGCCGCCAAGATCGACGCCGAGGTGCGCGACATCATTGATCGTGCTTACCAACGGGCGAAGGATGCGCTGACGAGCCACCGCGACGTGCTCGATCGCCTCGCCGCTCTCCTCATCGAGAAGGAGACGATCGAGAGCGACGAGTTCGAGAGCCTCTTCGACGGGGTCCTGCCGCCACGCGGCAGCACCGGCCCGACGCCGCGCCGCGTCGGCGGGGTCGACGTCGAGGGGCCCGCCGTGCCCGTGGTCGAGCCGCGCAAGCGGCGGAGGAAGCCCGCGCCGCAGCCGGCCTGAGCCGGTATCGCCAGCGGTACGGGCGAGAACGGGTGATCGGTCCCATTGACCGTAGCCCGCCGGCGCCCGAGGCTGGGGAGCGTGCCGTCCCTTCGCCGTTCTCCCTTCGTCATCGCCACCGCACTGCTCGCGGCTGGCATCATCGCGTTCCTGGCGCTCTCCGGCCCACTATCGCGGACCGGGAGCATTGAGTCGACCGCCGCCGCTGCGTCGGCCTCCGCGACGGCTGATTCGGAGGCCAGCGCGGTGACCACGGTTCCCGGTGCGGTGGCGCTTGCCAGTCCTGGGTTGACCTCATCCGCCACGAGCAGCCTTTCGTCAACGCCCGCGCCGACCGTTCCCGCGCCGACGCCGAAGCCGACCGCAGTGGCCGTCGCGGCGCCGACCCATCAGGCGACCGCGGCTCCACCCCCCGCGCCGGTGGGGGCCTGTCCGGTCTTCCCCGCGTCAAACGTCTGGAACCGGGACATCTCCGGGCTGCCGGTGGCGGCCAACTCCCAGACCCTGATCGGATCGATCGGGCTTGACGCCAACCTGCACCCCGACTTCAGCGCGACCGGCTACGGGATCCCGATCAACCTCGTCGGCCCGTCGACGCCGCGCGTCTCGGTCAGCTTCGGCTATGCAGACGAATCCGATCCCGGTCCGTATCCAATCCCGGCCAACCCGGCGATCGAGGGCGGCAGCGATCGGCATGTCCTGCTCTGGGACACCTCCGCCTGCAAGCTCTACGAGCTCTACGCGGCAAGCCGCAGCGGCAGCTCCTGGAGCGCGGGATCCGGCGCCATCTGGGACCTGCGCTCGAATGCCCTGCGCCCCGACGGCTGGACGAGCGCAGATGCTGCCGGGCTCCCGATCCTGCCCGGCCTCGTGCGCTACGACGAAGTGGCGCGCGGGGCGATCCTGCACGCGCTGCGCTTCACCGCGCCGAGCACCCGAACCGCTCACATCTACCCGGCGCGCCACGATGCCGGGGAGAGCGGCTCAGCGGCGCTCCCGCCGATGGGACTGCGCGTCCGGCTCAAGGCTTCCGTCGACATCAGCGGCTTCGGCCCCCAGGCGCGGGTGATCCTCGTCGCGCTGCAGCGCTACGGCATGATCCTGGCCGACAATGGCTCGCCATGGTTCGTGACCGGGGCGCCGGACACGCACTGGAATGACGATGAGCTCCACGCCCTGCACGGGCTGAGCGGAGCCGATTTCGAGGTCGTGGACACAAGCACGCTCCACTGAGCCCCAGATAGCCCTTTCGTATGATTTCGAGGGCATTAGGTGGGTCGTATACTCGGCGACGTTGCGCATGGGCACCGTGCGCATTCCGCTCGTGTGTGAGGAGCCGCTGGCCCGATGATTGAAGACCCGACGACCGACCCGCTGGCCGACCTCCAGCCAGCCGCGGCAGAGTGGCACCTCTCCGGAGATGCAGCCACCCTCGCCCCGCGATCGGCGCTCGACGTGCTCACCAACCTGAACGAGCGGATTGCATCGGGCAAGGTCGACGAGTTCCAGCCGATCGCAACCGGCTTCGTCCCACTGGACAAGACGATCGGTGGCGGGCTGCGCCCAGGCGAGCTGATGCTGATCGGTGGGGCACAGGGCGCGGGCAAGACGACCATGGCGCTGCAGATGGCCCGCAACATGGCCGCCTCGGGCCAGGCGACCGCCCTCTACGTCTGCTTCGAGCACGAGGAGGAGTACCTCATCCAGCGTCTCATCGCGATGGAGTCGGCGCTGAGCAACCTGCCGGCCAAGAGCGGCGCGGTGAAGATCCAGGACGTCAAGAAAGAGGTCATGCAGAGCTACGCGGCCGCGGTCGAGGCGGGCCAGCGCGCCAAGCTCGGCACCAACCCCCGGCTGCGCCCCTCCCTCGAGCGGATCGCGCGCTACGGGAGCAACCTGTACCTGATGCGGGGCACGGCCACCACCTCGACGATCGAGAACCTGCGCGCACTGGTCGCCGAGCATCGCGGTGAAGAGAATCGCCGGCTGGTCCTCTTCGTCGACTATCTCCAGAAGGTGCCCGTCATCCCGGAGCCCGCCGAAGAGGCCGAGAAGGTGACCCGCATCGTCGGCGGGCTGAAGGACATCGCCCTGGCGCTCGAGATCCCGGTGGTCGCCATCGTGGCCGCCGACCGGGAAGGGCTGAAGGCCAAGCGCCTGCGCAACCATCACCTGCGCGGCAGCAGCGCCATCAACTACGAGAGCGACATCATCCTCATCCTGAACGACAAGTACCATATCGTCGCCAAGGTCAACATCGAGTTCAACCCGTACCAGGCCCAGCGCTACCGCGACTGGGTGGTCGCCACGGTCGAGAAGAACCGAGGCGGCCAGGACAACGTCGACCTCGAGTACGAGAAGCTCTTCGAATACAGCTGCTTTGATCCGACAGGTCGCGTGACCGCAGAGAAGCTGATCGAGGAACGGCTCTACAACGAGTGAGGGTGCTTCCTTCGTGGGCATAACCGATCCCTACAAGGTCCTGCAGGTGCTGGCGACCGCCGATCAGGAGGTCCTGCGCGCTGCCTTCCGGGCGCTCGCCATGAAGTACCACCCCGATCGGGACTCCTCCGCTCGAGCAGCTCGACGGATGATCGAGCTCAACCAGGCGTACGCCATGGTTCGCGACGCCGAGGCGCGGGCGAAGCTCGATCGGGCGCGCAGTCGCACCTCGTACGACTTCGAGGGCACCGCCGCCGCTGGCAGCGAGGCTCCGCCGCCGACCAGGGCGAAGAGCGCCGGGACCATGCTCGACCAGGGACGGTACGCAGGGTGGACGCTGCGCGATCTCGCGTCGCACGATCCGGACTACCTGCGCTGGCTGTCGCGCCACTCGTCGGGGCTCCGCTACCGCGCCGAGATCGCCAGGCTCCTCGACGCCAAGGGTGTCGCGGCCAACTGATCGATCAGCCCGATCGGCGGCGGCGCGAGCCGGATCGCGACGCAGTACGCTTGCGGTCGATGACCGCCCAACCTCCCGCCCCGCTGCGCGCCGTCTTCCTGGATATTGGCGACACGGTGATGCGCCCGAACCCCTCCTGGGAGCACGTGTATGCCATCGCCTTCCAGGAGTACGGCGTCGAGGTCGAGGTCGAGGCACTGCGCGCCGCGTTGCGGCGGGCCTACCATCACGGCGGCTTCGGGTTCGATGACCGTTTCGAGGCGAGCGAGGAGACTTCGTTCACGCGCACCATGGAGATCGACCGCGCCGCCCTGGCCGACCTGGGCGTCGAACCGATGCCCGAGTCCTTCTTCCGGCGCCTTTCGCAGCTCTTCATGCTCACCTCCAACTGGCATGTCTTCCCCGATACTGCTCCCGCCCTCGCCTCGCTCCGCGCTCGTGGCCTCGTGGTCGGGGCTGTGAGCAACTGGGTCTGGCAGCTGCCCGAGCTGCTGCACGCGCTCGACCTGGTGAGCCATTTCGACTTCATCGCCGCCAGCTCGCGCATCGGGTTCGAGAAGCCCCATCCGGGCATCTTCGAGTGGGCCCTGGCCCAGGCGCACGTGGAGCCTGACGAGGCGATACACGTCGGCGACCACCTGGATGCCGACGTGGAAGGTGCTCGCCGCATGGGAATCGCACCCGTGCTGATCGATCGCCGCGACCGATTCGAGACTGCCGACCTGCCGAGCGGGACGCCGCTGATCCGCTCGCTCGCCGAGCTGATCCCGCTGGTCGATGCGCGACTGCCCGCGGGGATCACCGGACGATGATCGAGGGCGGCTGGCGCTGCTTCGTGGGCGTGCCGATCGGCGAGCCGCTCGATGCTGAGCTGCGCGCTGCGATGCAGCCGCTGCGCGACGTGACATCGGCCGAGGCCGACGATCTGCGCTGGATCGACCCGCAAGCCTGGCATCTGACCCTGGCCTTCCTCGGGCCGACCGATGAGGCCGAGCTCCCGCGCCTGATCGAGGCGCTGACCGAGGTGGCCGCGAACCACGCCCCGTTCACCATCCCGACCGGCGGGCTGGGGGCCTTCCCCTCGCGGCGGGACGTGCGCATCCTGTGGTACGGCCTGGCGGATCGATCGCGACGGCTGGCGGAGCTCGCGATCGCGGTCCGGATTGCGGTCGGCTGCGAGACGGCGTCTCCGTTCCGGGCCCACCTGACCCTGGCGCGCGCCCACGGGGACCGTGGCGTCGCGGTCCCGCCGGCCACCTGGAAAGTCCCGATGCCGGCGGGGCAGCTGGCGATCGAGCAGGTGATCCTGTATCGCAGCCACCTTGGATCTGGCCCGGCGAGCTACGAGATCCTGGCAACGGCGCCGCTCGGCGTGACCCTGGCCGGGTCGCGGGCCTCGTGAGCGAGGCCACTCCCCGCCAGCGCCCCCCGCACGTCGCGGTGATCGGCGACGGTGATCCGCGCGGCCCGGAGGCGCATCGCATTCTGGAGTGGGCCGAAGAGGTGGGTCAGCTGCTGGCCCGGGGAGGCGCGGTGGTGGTCACCGGCGGCCTGGGCGGCGTGATGCGAGCGGCTTCCCGCGGGGCGCACGGCGTCGGCGGGATGACGATCGGCATCCTGCCCGGCGCTGATCCTGCGGAGGCCAACGAGTTCGTCACACTGCCCATTGCAACGGGGCTTGGCGTGGTGCGCAACGTGGTGGTTGTCACCGCCGCCGATGCCGTCGTGGCGGTCGGGGGACGTCACGGGACCCTCTCCGAGATCGGGTTGGCATTGCGCATGGGACGGCAGGTGGTGACGCTCAGCTCGTGGCGGGTCGAATCCGAGCATCGCATCGGCGGGCCACGAGTGCACCGCGCGCGGGATCCTCGCGAGGCGTCCGCGATGGCATTGCGAATGGCGGCGATCGGCCCGGACCTGCCGAGCTAGGCTGCCCGAGATGGGCGAGCAGGTGCTGGTCGTGGCGCGGGAGCATGTCCCGGGGGGCTCTGATTTCACCGGCATCCGATCCGCCGACGAGGCCGGGCTGGCTGAGCTGCGGGACGCGATTGCGGCACATGGTCGATTCCTGGACCGGCCGATCGCCGAGGTCAATCCCGCCTTCAAGCAGCTGATCCCGTACGTCGTCGTGCGCAGCCATGCTTCGATCTTCCTGATGGAGCGGACCGCTGCCGGCGGCGACCCCCGCCTGCACCGCAAGGCAAGCATCGGCGTCGGGGGCCACCTGAACCCGATCGATGGCACGGAAGACCCGCTCGGGGCGGGCCTGCGGCGCGAGTGGTCCGAGGAGCTGATCGCCGACTGGGACCCCGTGTTCCAATTGCTCGGCTTCCTCAACGATGATTCGAACCCGGTCGGATCGGTGCACCTGGGGATCGTCTTCGAGGTCGACGCCGCCGGCCGCGAGGTTGCGGTGCGGGAACGGGACAAGCTGACCGGGCGCTGGGCCGACCCTCAGGAGCTGTATGCAGTGACCGAGCGCCTCGAAACGTGGTCGCGGCTGGTGGTCGAACACCTCGCCCTGGCTCCCGTTGCGGAGGAGCAGCCAGCGCTCTGAGGCCGCGATCGGCCCGTACCTGAAGGGTGCGTATACTCGGCGCATGCGGCCGGCAAGGCGTGCTCTCGGCTTCGCCGCCCTGCTCCTCGGCACCGTCTCGCTGGCGGCTCCCGCCGCGGGAGCGGGGGATCACGTCGCGCGCCTGCGGCTGATCGGAGTCATCGACCAGGTCAACGCCGCCTACATCGAGGAAGGGCTGCAGACCGCAGCCGATGGTGGCGCGACCGCGGTGCTGCTCGAGATCGACTCGCCGGGGGGCGAGCTGACCAGCATGGACCGCATCCTGGTGGCGATCCTCGGCAGTGATCTGCCGGTGATCACCTACGTCACGCCCGATGGCGCCCGTGCTGCCAGCGCCGCGACCTTCGTGACGCTGGCCGGCGACGTGGCGGCGATGGCGCCGCTCACCAACATCGGCGCGGCATCGGTCGTCGGCGGGAATGGGGAGGACCTGCCGGACACCCTGGCGCGCAAGGTGACTAACGACGCGGTGGCTCGCATCACCGCCTTGGCCAAGGCCCACGGCCGCAACGAGGCGTGGGCGGAGAGCGCCGTGCGCGACGCGGTCAGCGTCTCGGCCGAAGAGGCGGCGGCCATGACCCCACCAGTGGTCGACCTGGTGGCAGCCGACACGACCGCACTATTCGCCGCCATCGATCGGGGAGCGCGCGCCGACGGGCGCCGCTACGACTTCAATGGCGCTTCGCTGCCGCATCTCTCCGGCCTGCCGATCGTCGATGCCAACATGAACGTGGGTCAGCAGTTCCTGCATCTCCTGTCGGACCCGAACATCGCCTTCATCCTGTTCACGATCGGGTTCTACGGGATCCTGTCAGAGCTCTTCCACCCGAACCTGATCAGCGGCTCGCTCGGGGCGATCGCGATCGTTCTGGCCTTCATCGGGTCGAACAGCCTGCCGCTCAACATCGGTGGGCTGCTCCTGATCCTGCTCGGCATCGGCATGTTCGTGCTGGAGCTGCATTTCACCAGCTATGGCTTCCTGGCGGTGGGTGGGATCGTCTGCTTCCTGCTCGGCGCCTTTGCCCTCTACACGCGCGTCGATGGGACCGATGCTGTCCAGGTCGGCGTCAGCCCGATCCTGGTGATTGGTGCGCTCGTGGTCTCGCTGCTCTATTTCTTCATCCTCATCCGGGGCCTCCTGCAGATGCGGCGGCGGGCGACCTCGGTGCTGCCGATCGCCACGCTGGTCGGCGCCGGCGGCACCGCCCAGACCCTCATCGCGCCGAATGGGATCGCCTATGCTGGCGGCGAGGCCTGGTCGGCGCGCAGCCGCACAGGCGAGATCGCCGCAGGCACGCCGATCCGGGTGGTCGGGGTGGAGGGGCTGGCACTGATCGTCGAGCCCTCGACGAGCGGCGAGAGCGATGTGGAGCGGGACAATGGCTAGCGTTGAACTGCGGCGCACGGCCGTGGCCGGCGGGATCGCGGTGGTCGACGGGTCGAACGGCCTTCTGACGCGCTGGTTCCTGGACGGCCTCTCCGCCGCGCTGGCCGCGCGCGGGCACCCCGTGCAGCGGGAGCGGCTGCGCGATGTGAGCATCGGTCCTGACGTGCGCGTCGTGATCCACGCCGTCGACGCCGAACGGCCGACCAGCTTCCGGCGCCGCTCGAAGGAGATCTTCGTGGTAGGCGTGGCCGAGCTGCCGGACAGGCCCGATGAGATGCTGAAGGCCGGCTACGCGCTCCTGGTGCGCTCGCTCTCGAACGTCTTCATTCCGATCTCCCGCAACGCCGAGGGGCCCGAGGCCTACTTCATCACCATGGAGCAGGGGTTCCACCGCATCGCGCACGACCGTGACGACGCCGCCTTCTTCGAGCAGGTGGTGGCACGCATCCTGCCGCTGGCCGAGTCGCGGCTCGTGATCGACAACGAGTTCATCGAGGACCTGCCGCGCGAGCTGTGGGACGGCGACGAGCACACCGAGGCGCTCTACCGAGCCGGGCAGCGCCTGGCCGAGCTCGACCTGCTGCCTGCCCCGTGGCCGATCGAAGAGCTTCTCTCGCCGGCCGACCTGCGACACGTCTCGCGCCTCTTCGGGATTGGGGGTCTGAGCTATGGCAACGCCAGCGCCCGCCACGACGGCGATACCTTCTGGATGAGCGCCAGTGGCGTCGACAAGAGCCACCTGCAGGAGATCGGGCGCGAGATCCTGCTGGTCACCGGCTACGACCAGTCGCGCGGCGTGATTCGCCTGAGCGTGCCGCCTGGGGTGAAGCCGCGGCGCGTATCGGTCGACGCGATCGAGCACCTCACCATCTATCGCGAGCATCCCGAGGTGGGCGCCATCCTGCACGTCCACGGCTGGGTGCCCGGTGCCACCTCGACCGAGGCGGTCTACCCCTGCGGCACCGAGGAGCTGGCCAGGGAGGTCGCTGGCCTGGTCCGCGACGCGCCGGAACCGGGACGGGCCGTGATCGGCATGAAGAACCACGGCGTCACGATCACCGGATCGAGCCTGGACGAGATCCTCGAGCGCGTCGGGCCGCACATCGTCCGCCGCGTTCCGATGTCCTGACCCTGCCCGTGGGCGAGGCACCCGCTCGCGGCGTCGGCCTGCGCCTCGGCGCGTCCGCCCTGAACCATCGGGTATTGCAGCTGGTCGGTCGCCGCATCCCGCGCTGGACCGGCGGCTGGATGCCGTGGCTCGGCATGCGGGAGTATCCGATGCCGCCGCTCCCCGGACCGGACTGGGTGCGGCTGCGTCCGTTGCTGGCCGGCATCTGCGGCAGCGACACGTCGCTCCTCACCGGGCGCGCCAGCGCCACGCTCTCGCCGTTCGCCTCCTTCCCGGCGATCCTGGGGCACGAGGTGCTGGCGGAGGTCGTGGAGGCGGGCAGCGGCGTCGAACTCGCGCGGGGCCAGCGCGTTGTCGTCGATCCGGTCATCGCCTGCATCGTGCGCGGGTTCGAACCGTGCTCGTCGTGTCGCGAGGGGCGCTACGCGCTCTGCCTGCGTATGGCGGAGGGGGACCTAGCGCCGGGGATGCTGATCGGCTACTGCCGCGACCTGCCGGGTGGCTGGTCCACGGCGATGCTGGCGCACGCCAGCCAGCTGCACCCGATTCCCGATGCCCTCGGCGACGATGTCGGGGTCCTGATCGAACCGCTCTCGATCGTGCTGCATGCCGTGCTCCTCGATCCTCCCGCCGCCGACGATCGCGTGCTCGTCATCGGCGGTGGCACGATTGGCCTCGGGACGGTGGCCGTGCTGCGCCTCACCGGGTCGCGCGCCGACGTGACGATCGTGGTGCGGCATCCCTTCCAGGCGCGGCTGGCCGAGCGCCTCGGCGCCTCGCGGGCAATCGTCGATCGGGCCGGCGATGGCGCCATCCAGGCGGCGATCGCCACGACCGGAGCCACTCCGCACCGGCCGCTCGTCGGCGGCCCGACCCTGACCGGGGGCTTCCAGCGCGTCTACGACTGCGTCGGCTCGCGTGCCAGCCTGACGGGGGCATTGGGCACGGCCGGCCCGCGCGGCCATCTCGTGCTGATCGGCACCGCCTTCGAGGTGGAGCACCTGGACCTCACGCTGGCCTGGGCGCGGGAGCTGCGAATCAGCGGCAGCTACCTGTACGGCCTCGAGCCGTCGATCTCGGAGCGGCCGCACACCTACGACCACCTGCTCAAGCTGGTCGGGGAGCATCCCGAGCTGCCGCTCGGGGAGCTGGTGACGCACCGCTTCCCCCTCGACCGCTGGCGGGAGGCGCTGCGCGCGACCACCGGTAGTGGGCGATACGCTTCGGTCAAGGTCGTCTTCGACCACCGTTCCGCCTGATTGTCCTATGCTGATCTTCCTTGACCGCTGGTCCGGCACCGCCGGAGAAGGGATGCAATGCCAAGCGAACTGATCGGACTGGTCGTGCTGCTCATCGGGTTGGCGATCCTCATCGCCCTCCTGACCAGCATCGTCCACATCGTGCGCGAGTACGAGCGGCTGGTCGTCTTCTTCCTCGGACGGTTGCAGGGCGCCCGTGGCCCTGGCCTGATCCTGCTCCTGCCGTTCATCCAGCAGGCCGTCAAGGTCGACCTGCGCGAGCGCTTCCTGGAGGTGCCGCAGCAGACCTGCATCACCAAGGACAACGCCCCGATCAGCATCGACTTCCTGGTCTACTCCAAGGTCTTCGATCCCGAGGTGACGGTGACCGCGGTGACCGACTTCACCGGCGCCTCGCAGGCGCTCGCGGCGACCACCCTGCGTGCCGTCATCGGCGACATCCCGCTCGATGACGTGCTGGCCAAGCGCGAGGAGATCAACCACACCCTGCGTGCCAAGCTCGACGAGGTGACCGAGCGCTGGGGCGTCAAGATCACGAGCGTCGAGATCCGCGAGATCGTGCCGCCGCGCGACATCCAGGAAGCGATGAACCGCCAGATGAGCGCCGAGCGCAATCGGCGGGCCAACATCACCGAGTCCGAGGGCACCCGTCAGGCGACGATCAACGTCGCCGAGGGCGACAAGCAGTCGAACATCCTACAAGCCGAGGGCGACCGGCAGTCGCAGATCCTGCGCGCCGAGGGCGAGCGGCAGAGCCAGATTCTCCGCGCCGAAGGCTATGCCAACGCCCTTCAGACCATCTTCGGCGCCGCCAGCGGGATCGATGAGAAGACGATGGCGCTCCAGTACCTCGATGCG
>JBBQGI010000045.1:0-11425 GCA_038322875.1 Candidatus Limnocylindria bacterium
TAGTCGGAGCGCATGATGCGGTCCGAGTCGAAGCGCAGCAGGACGAGGAAGATCGTCAGCCCCAGGGCGATCGACAGGCGCAGCGAATCCTGGAAGTTCACGTCACTGCCCGTCGTTCATGCGCAGGATCGCCAGGAAGGCTTCCTGCGGGATCTCGACGGAGCCGATCCGCTTCATGCGCTGCTTGCCTTCCTTCTGCTTCTCGAGGAGCTTGCGCTTGCGGGTGATGTCGCCGCCGTAGCACTTGGCCAGTACGTTCTTGCGCATCGCCCGGATCGTCTCGCGGCTGATGATATGCGAGCCGATTGCCGCCTGGAGAGGCACTTCGAACATCTGGCGCGGGATCAGCTCCTTGAGCTTCTCCACCAGGCCCTTGCCGACCCGGAAGGCATCCGTCTTGTGCACGATCAGGGAGAGCGCGTCGACCGGCTCGCCGCTGACCATGATGTCGAGCTTCACGAGATCGCCGGGCCGATAGCCCAGGAATGCGTAGTCGAGGCTGGCATACCCCGATGAGCGGCTCTTGAGCAGGTCGTAGAAGTCGATGATCAGCTCGGCGAGCGGCATCTCGAAGTGCAGGTTCACCCGCTTGGGGTCCAGGTATTCCATGTTGATGAACTGGCCGCGGCGCGTCGTCGCCAGCTCCATGATCGCGCCGATGTAGTCGGTCGGCGTGATCACCGTCGCGGTGACCCAGGGCTCGCTGATCAGCTCCACCTCGCCGGCCGGCGGGAACTGGGCCGGGTTGTCGACGACCAGTTCCTCGGCCCGGTGCAGCTGCCTGACGTGGTATTCGACCGACGGCGCCGATGCGATCAGCTCCAGCCCGAACTCCCGTTCGAGCCGCTCCTGCACGATCTCCATGTGCAGGAGCCCCAGGAAGCCACAGCGATAGCCGAAGCCCAGGGCCACGCTCGACTCGGGCTCGTAGACGAAGGACGCGTCGTTGAGGTGCAGCTTCTCGAGCGCATCACGCAGGAGGGGGTACTCGTCGCCACGCATCGGGTAGATGCCGGCGAAGACGAGCGGCAGCGCGGTCTTGTAGCCGGGGAGTGGCTCGGCGGCGGGCTGGTCGACCGAGGTCAGGGTGTCGCCCACGCGAGCATCCGCAATGCTCTTGAGGCCGGACGCCACGTAGCCCACCTCGCCCACGGTCAGGCGACGGGTCGGCACAGGCTGTGGCCGGAAGTAGCCCAGCTCCAGGATGTCGGTCTCGACGCCGGTCGCCATGAAGCGGATCCGCTCGTGGTCGTGCAGCGTCCCGTTCGCGACGCGGACGTAGGCCACCACGCCCTTGTACTGGTCGTAGTGCGAGTCGAAGACGAGCGCCTGCAACGGCGCCGATGCCACGCCGTTGGGCGGCGGAATGCGGGCGACGATCGCCTCCAGGATCTCGTCGATCCCGATCCCCTCCTTGGCCGAGGCGAGGATCGCCTCCTCACGCGGGATGGCGAGCGTGTCCTCCAGCTCGCCCAGGACCATCTCCGGGTCGGCCGAGGCGAGGTCGATATTGTTGATGACCGGGATGATCACCAGGTGCTGCTCCATCGCCAGATGGACATTGGCGAGGGTCTGTGCCTCGATCCCCTGGCTGGCATCCACCACCAGGATCGCTCCCTCACAGGCCTGCAGGGAGCGGCTCACCTCGTAGGTGAAATCGACATGGCCGGGCGTGTCGATCAGGTTCAGCGCGTAGGTCTGCCCGTCCTTGGCGTCGTACTGGAGCCGCACCGCGCGGGCCTTGATGGTGATCCCCTTCTCGCGCTCCAGGTCCATGGAGTCGAGGACCTGCGAAGTCATCTGGCGCGGGTCGATGGTGTGGGTCGCTTCGAGGAGTCGATCCGCCAGCGTGCTCTTGCCGTGGTCGATGTGCGCCACGATGCTGAAGTTGCGAGTTCGCTCCGGAGGGATCACCAGCGCGAGTCTAGCGATGGACCACTAGCGGGGCCGATGCACTCCCTCGCAGCTGACAACCACGCGATCCATCGCCCATCCGAAGAACGTGTATGCCGTGACCTCGATTGCGCGGCAATCCTCCGAGGCGGGGCTGTCCGTAGCGGCGAGGTCGAGGTACGCCAGGCGCTGGAAGGGATTGTCCCAGACGACATGGGCTTCGTCCTCGGCCGCCCGCGCCTCAACCGCAGGGATGGACGCGTCGCGCGATCGATCGGCGGTCGCATGGGCAATGGCGATTCCTGCCAACCCAATCGCAAGCAAACCGGCCAGGAGCGCAACAACCAGCGCCAAGCGGCGAACCCTCACCGCAAGAGGATAACCAGAGGCTCGGTGCTATACTCGGAACCCGTGGCGCCGCCCTCCGGCCGGCGCATTTGTTTGCCCCATTTCGCATCGGTGAGGATTCTCGCTCGTGGCACGAAAAGCTCGAACCTGGAAGGGCGCTCGCACACCGCAGGCCCTGAAGCGCGTCCGCCAGTCGCTCCGTCGTCGCAACATCAACCAGCGCACGCGGAGCCAGGCCAAGACCCTCGTCCTGCAGGCCAGCAACATCGCACTCGGCCGCGCGGAAGGTGATGGCGCCGCCGCCGTGACCGCCGCGCTGAGCGCGCTCGACAAGGCCGCCGAGAAGGGGATCATCCACCCCAACAACGCCGCCCGTCGCAAGAGCCGGCTGATGGCCAAGGCCAACGCCGCGCACCTGCTCGACGGGGCCGCCACCGAGGCGGTCGGAGCGCCGAAGAAGAAGTCGACCGCCACCAAGACCGCCCAGCGCAAGAAGGTTGCCGCATCCAAGGCGTCGAAGGCCGCTGCGGCGAAGGCCGCCGATCGGCCGCGCACCGCAGCCGGCAAGGCGAAGGTCGCAGTCGTGCGTGCAAGCCGCGAGACCGCTGCCGCCCGCAAGCGCGCCAAGGCCGGCGGCGACGCGGAGCCCGAGGTTCCCGCCGAGGGCTAGCTGCGGCGGAGCTCGGCGCTCAGGTGCCAGGTCATCGGCTGGTCGAGGGCTGACATCTCGACCTCGTAACGCAGCACGTCACCGTCAAGCCACCACGCCCGCCTGACGCTTGCCACGCTCGCGGCGCTCGGCGCGTCGACTACGCCGACGCTCTCCAGACTGATCCGGCTCCGCTCGACGCGACCGACCGACACCTCGGCGTGGCCCGGCGCCATGGCCACGATCAGCTCCAATGACCCGCCCGCGAGGCAGCGCCAGATAGCCCGCTTCGCCGTGCAGGAGGCGGCCAACTGCGCCGGCCTCGTCGAGCTGCCAGGTGCGCTGCTCGAACGCCACGTATGGCTTGCCAACGTGCCAGACCCCGCATCTCCTCGCCGTAGCGGAAGGGCTGCATCTGGGGATAGCCACCGTGACCGTCGCCGTGCCACTCCCCGAGAAGGAAGGCAACCGGCGCGCAGAGCGGGTGCAGCGCAGGCTCGGACATGCGACGGCATCCTAGCGTCCCCGCATGACACGTAGCCGATGGCGCGGCGACAATGGGCACATGCACCAGCCCAGGTCAGGCCGCGTGGTCAGCGTCAACGTCAACGGGGGTGGCGTCCCCAAGCTGCCGGTGGAGGAGCAATGGGTCGGACCGATGGGCCTGGTCGATGACCGGCACACGGAGCCGGAGCCGAGCCACGGCGGCGTCGACCAAGCGGTGTGCCTCTATTCGGTCGAGGCGATCGCGCGCGTGGCCGCGGACGGCCACACCGCGTTCCCGGGTTCGTACGGCGAGAACCTGACCCTTGAGGGGATCGAGATGGAGTCGCTGGCACCCGGCGATCGGCTGGCCATCGGTGACGGTGGGCTGACCATCGAGATGACCTGGAACGCAGCTCCCTGCAAGACGCAGGCGCACTGGTTCATCGACGGTCGCTTTGCGCGCATCAGCCACAAGACCCATCCGAACGACGCCCGATGGTATGCACGGGTGATCAGCGAGGGGCCGGTCCGCCCCGGAGACGCCGTCCGCTAGTCGGTCGGGGCAGGCCGCCGGCGGACCTTCCAGATGTGCTCCATCGGCCATTTCCGAGCCCATTCGCGGTCCTCGACGGTCCGATAGGTGCTGATCGCATCGGGTTCCGGTCGCAGCTCGATCAGATCCTCGATCTCGAACCCGTTGGCCCGGAAGAGCCGGATCCATTCCCCGTATGGCAGCTGGAACTCGACGTGCTCCGACTCGCCCACGTCGACGACGTTCAGCTCGTAGTAGTTGAGATGCAGGCGGTCAGTCACCTGCTCGGAGTCCGGCGGCCAGCTGATGTCTGCGATCGGGGTATGCATGCTGAAGACGAGGAGCCCGTCGTCGCGCAGCAGGCGCGCAGCCTCGGGCACCGTGCGGCGCGGATCGGCGAAGACCATGGCGCCGTGGTCGCAGAAGATGATGTCGAAGCTCGCATCCGGGTAGGGAACCTCCTCGGCGCTGGCGTGGACCAACGGGAAGCCGAGCCCTGCCGCAGCCTGCAGCTCGCGGGCATGCTCCAGCTGCCGTTCCGAGAGGTCGAGGCCAACTGGTCGCGCGCCCCGCTTGGCCAGCTCGATCGACCACTGCGCGGCCCCGCAGCCCAACTCCAGCACATCCTTGCCGGCCACGACACCCAGGGCGTGAATCTCGTCCTCGGGGATCTGCCACACGCCCCAGCCGGCACCGTGGCGCGCGAGATCGGGGCCGTGATCGGCCTGGTAGCTGTCTGCGAGCTCGTTCCAGAAGGCACGATTGGTTCGGGCGTGATCGGTGAGGCGATCCATCAGCTCGCGAGTGCCGCGAAGGCGCTCCGGCCTGCGTACTCGGCGGCCGGCCCCAGCTCCTCCTCGATTCGCAGCAGCCGGTTGTACTTGGCGATCCGCTCACTGCGGCTGACGCTGCCGGTCTTGATCTGGCCGGTCCCCAATGCCACCACCAGGTCCGCGATGGTGGTGTCCTCGGTCTCGCCCGAGCGATGGCTCACGATCGAGCGCCAACCCGCCGCCCTCGCCATCTCGACCGCCTCGCGCGTCTCGGTGAGGGTGCCGATCTGGTTGAGCTTGATCAGGATCGAGTTGCAGGCCCGCTCGCGGATGCCGCGCGCCAGGCGCTCGGTGTTCGTCACCAGCAGGTCGTCGCCCATCACCTGGATCCGGCCGCCGAGCCGCCCGGTGAGCGCGGTCCAACCGGCCCAGTCGTCCTCTGCCAGGCCGTCCTCGAGGCTGATGATCGGGTAGCGGGTGGCCCAGTCCTCCCAGAAGCCGATGAGCTCGTCGGTGGCCAGCGTGCGGCCCTCGCGTGCCAGGACGTAGGCGCCGCCGGAGTAGAGCTCCGTGGCCGCGGGATCGAGGGCGATGGCGATCTGCTCGCCGGGCCGGTATCCGGCCCGCTGGATCGCCTCCAGCACCAGGCCGATCGCCGCCTCGTTCGTCTCGAGGCTCGGGGCGTAGCCACCCTCGTCACCGACGGTGGTGGCGAAACCGCGCTCGTGGAGCAGCTCCCCCAGCGCATGAAACGTCTCGGCCGCCCAGCGCAACGCTTCCGCAAACGTTGGCGCGCCAACCGGGGCGATCATGAACTCCTGAAAATCGGTCGAGTCGAGCGCGTGCTTGCCGCCGTTGAGGATGTTCACCAGCGGCACCGGCAGGATGTGAGCGGAGGCTCCGCCCAGGTACCGATACAGCGGTTCACCCTGTGCTGCAGCTGCGGCGTGCGCGACTGCCAGCGACACGCCAAGCAGCGCATTCGCACCGAGCCGGCCCTTGTTGGGGGAGCCGTCCATCTCGATCATCGCCCGGTCGAGTCCCGCCTGGTCGAGCGCATCACGCCCAGCGACCGCCGCAGCGACCTCGCCGTTGATGTTGGCGACCGCGCGCAGGACGCCCTTGCCCCCGTACCGGGCCTCGTCGCCGTCGCGCAATTCGACCGCCTCGTGGGCTCCGGTCGATGCTCCCGACGGCACGATCGCTCGGCCCCAAGCTCTCCCGGAGAGCCGCACCTCGACCTCGACCGTTGGGTTGCCCCGGGAATCGAGCACCTCGCGGGCGTGGATCCGCGCGATCGCCGTGTTCATTTCGCCGGCGCGTCCCGATCGGGCAGTGCCTCGACCCCGGGCAGCTTCTTGCCCTCCACGAATTCGAGTGAGGCGCCACCGCCGGTCGACACGTGGCTCATCTGATCGGTCAGGCCGAGCTGATCCACCGCGGCCACCGAGTCTCCCCCGCCGACCACCGTCACGACCCCCTCGGCGGTGCGCGAAGCGACGTAGCGAGCGATGGCGTTGGTGCCTTCAGCAAAGGAGGCGATCTCGAAGATGCCCATCGGTCCATTCCAGAAGATGGTTCGAGCCTTGGCGAGGTGCGTGGTGAAGGTCGCGACTGTCTGCGGACCGATGTCGACCGCCATCCAGTCCTTCGGCACGCCGCTGACCGGCACGATCTGCTTCTGGGAGCGCGCATGGAGCTGAGCGGCCACGACCAGGTCCGTGGGCAACATCAGGCGAACGCGCTTGCGACGGGCCTCGGCCATGATCCGCTCCGCGTTGCCCAGCTGTTCGGTCTCGACCAGGCTCTTGCCCATCGGAAGGCCCTTGGCCGCCAGGAAGGTGTTGGCCATGCCTCCGCCGACGAGAACCGCCTGGCAGCGGGCGAGCAGCACCTCGAGGACCTCGAGCTTCCCGCTGATCTTGGCCCCACCAATGATGGTGTGGAACGGTTTTGGGGGCTTGTCGAGCAGGCGCGACAGCGACTCGACCTCGCGCTCCAGGAGAAGCCCCGCCACGCTCGGCAGGAAGTGGGTGATCCCCTCGGTCGAGGCGTGTGCTCGATGCGCTGACCCGAAGGCGTCGTCGACGTAGATCTCGGCCATATCGGCGAGCGCCTTGGCGAAGCCCGGATCGTTCGTCTCCTCCTCCGCGTGGAAGCGCAGGTTCTCGAGCAGGAGCAGATCCCCGGCGCGCAGCTTGCCGATCGCCACCTGCACCCCCGGCCCCAGGGCGTCGCCGGTCATCCGCACGTTGCGGTTGAGGAGCTGACCAAGACGATCCGCGACCGGCTTGAGGCGGAGCGCGTCGTTGACCTTCCCCTTGGGGCGGCCAAGGTGGCTGGCCAGGATCACCGCCGCGCCGCGCTCGAGGAGGTACCTGATCGTCGGCAGGCTGGCCCGGATGCGGGTGTCATCGGTAATCCGGCCGTCGTCGAGCGGCACGTTCAGGTCGGCGCGCAGGAAGACGCGCTTGCCGCGGACGTCGATATCCCGGACCGTCTGCTTGTTCATGCCCTACAGCCGAGCGGCAATGAAGGTGGCCAGATCCGCCACCCGGCAGCTGTAACCCCATTCGTTGTCGTACCAGGCGATCACCTTGAGCAGGTTGTCGCCGACTGCCATCGTCGAAAGGGCATCGATGATGCTCGATCGCTCGTCCCCCTTGAAGTCCATGCTCACGAGCGGCTCGTCGGTGACGCCGATGAGCCCCGCCATCGGGCCGTCGGCCGCGGCTTTCAGGGCGGCGTTGGCGCTCTCCGCGGTCACCGGGCGGCTCGTGACGGCGACGAAGTCGATCACGCTCACCGTGGCGGTCGGCACGCGAAGGGAGAAGCCGTCGAAGCGGCCCTCGAGCTCCGGGATCACGAGGGCGAGCGCCTTGGCGGCGCCGGTCGAGGTCGGGATGATGTTCTGTCCGGCGGAGCGCGCCCGGCGCAGATCCTTGTGGAAGACATCGAGCACGTTCTGGTCGTTGGTGTAGGAGTGCACGGTGGTCATGAGGCCGTGCTCGATGCCAAACGAGTCCCAGATCACCTTGGCCGGCAAAGCCAGCCCGTTGGTCGTGCACGATGCATTGCTGACGATGTGGTGCCTCTCCGGGTCGTAGACCCCCTCGTTCACCCCGAGCACCAGCGTCACGTCCTCGTTCTTGGCCGGCGCGGAGATGATCACCTTGCGGGCACCGGCGTCGATATGCGCGTGGGCCTTGGTCGCGTCGGTGAAGATGCCGGTTGACTCGATCACGATCTCGACGCCCAGGTCCGTCCATGGGAGGGCGGCGGGGTCCCGCTCGGAGAAGGCCCGGATGACGTGCCCATCCACGATGATCTCGGTGTCGGTGTGGCTCACCTCGCCGTCGAAGCGGCCGTAGGTCGAGTCGTACTTGAACAGGTGGGCGTTGGTGGCGGTTGGCGCCAGGTCGTTGACGGCCACCACCTCGAGCGCGTCCGGATGGCGCTCCAGGATGGCCTTCAGGCTCTGGCGGCCGATGCGTCCGAAGCCGTTGATGCCGATGCGTGTCACGAGAGCTCCTTTGCGTATGACGGATCGGTGAGTCGGTCGTTCACGATCGGCAGCAGACCGACCAGCGACACGTCGTCGGCATGCTGGGCCAGGGCAACGCGCACGCGGCGCGCGGGGACGGGGAAGGCGCGCCCTTCGATCTGAGCCCGCACCGCATCGAGCAGCTCCGGTCGATGCAGGGCGATGCTCCCCCCGAAGACGATCATCTCGGGGTTGAGGACGTTGACCAGCCCGGCACACATGGCACCGATGGCCACCCAGGCGCGAGTCAGGATCGCCTGGCAGGCAACGTCTCCTTCGTCGGCGGCGCGTGCCACCAGCTCGGCGTCGACATCGTCAATGGTCGAGGCGAGGGCGGCCAGGCCGGGAGCCTCGCCACGTTGATACAGGGCCCGACCGTCGCGGGCGATGGCAGTGCCGGAGCCGATCGCCTCGGCGTGGCCGGGCATCCCGTCGCCGCAGAGTGGACCGTCGAGCTCCACGGTGAGATGCCCTATCTCGCCGGCCGTGCCGTCCTTGCCGATCAGGGGTTGGCCGTTCACCACGATTCCGCCGCCGATCCCCGTCGAAACGGTGACATACACCACGTCGTCGGCTCCCTGCGCAGCGCCGTGGCGCCACTCCGCCATGACCGCCACATTCGTGTCGCGCTCGAGGAATGCGGGCAGGCCCAGGGCGGCCTCGACGCGCTCGGTGATGGGCACGCCACTCCAGCCGACCAGGTTGGGCGTGGTCAGGACGACGCCGCGCCACGGATCGAGCGGGCCGGGCGACGAGATGCCGATCCCCACGGGGACGTCGAGGCCCGCGGCCAGCGCATCGTCCCGGACGGTCGCGGCCAGCGCACAGATCCGATCGATCACCGCCTCCACGCCCTCCTCGTCACGGGTCTCCACGGCGCGGCGGCACGAAACGGTGAGGTCCGGGCTGACATGCGCGGCGCGGATCTGGGTCCCGCCGAGGTCGATCGCCAGGATCGACCGGCCGGCTACCTCATCCACAGGCCTTCATTGTAGCGGCCGAGCAAAGGAAATCGGCCGCTCGGCGGCGCCCATCGGATCTCCCGACGACGCGCGACCGAACGGCCGGTACGCTGTGAATGGAGCTGCGCGGCTCGACCCGCGCGGCTGCTCAGAAGGACAAGATTCGGCTTCAGCCGCCGATCTTGAACATCTTGGTGCCGCACACCGGACAGATGCCCTGGGTGGCAGGCTTGCCATTCTTCATGGTGATCTTCTGTTCGCTGCGCATGTCGCGCTTGGCCTTGCACTTGACGCAATAGGCATTGGTCGCCATCAGTGACAGCCTCCTTGTGTGCCGGCAGGTTGCCGGTCTTGCTTAACGCCCCCCGCCCCGCTCACCGATCAGCGATGACCATTGAGCGTGAGGATCTCCTTCGTTTCCGTTGTCGATCGCCCAGAGCAGGTGGATGCCGGCCAGTCCGACATCGATACAGCGTGCTTCTGCGGCCTCCTTCGCCGCTCCTTCCAGAAACGTCCCGTCGACGCGCTGTGCGTAGGCCGCGCACACCGTCCCCGATCGCAACCCCGCGAGACCTGCCAGCACAAAGAGTGCCGACGACTCCATCTCGAGGTTGGCCACGCGTTGGCGTCGCAGCTCCTCCGCGAGATCAGGATAGCGAACCGGGAGCGTGCGCATCGCTCTTCCCTGCGGAGCGTAGAACCCGCTCGCCGTCGCGGTCATGCCAACGTGGTACGGAGCACCCGTTTCGCGGCATGCCGCTTCGAGGGCCCAGACGACATCCCGATGGGCGATCGCAGGGTAGCCAGGGTGCACGTAGAAGTCGGTCGTGTTCTCCAGTCGCACGGCGCCGATCGACACGATCAGGTCCCCCAGCGCGATCTCCGGCTGGAGCGCGCCGCTCGAGCCGATGCGGATCAGGGTGGGCCGATCAGTGATCTCCATCACCTCGGCGAGCACGATCTCCACGTTGTCGGTGCCCATCCCGGTCGACATGGCCGACACGCGCATGCCCCGATACGTGCCGGTCGCGGTGGTGATCTCGCGGTTGCTCCGGTTCAGCTCGACCGACTCCCAGCGCGCCGATACCTTGGCCACCCGTCCGGGGTCGCCCACCAGCAGGATGTACTCCGCGAGTTCCCCCCGCTCGAGGGCGATGTGGTACTGGCGGTTGCCGGTGTGCGGCGCATCGGCGCTGGAAATCTCGGTCAAGGCCTCGGCAATCTCCTCGGTTTGAGCGTGAATCGTCAGGTCGGCGGGAGTATACGCCGCTCCTCCTGAGCGTCCGGCGGGTCGTCCCGCACCAGCGCGAGATGCGGCCCGGGAGCCGATGGGTCTGGCTCGATCGCGCCAGGCGCCAGGTTTACGCTCGTCGTACTCCCATCGGGGCGACGGCGCCGGGTGAACCAGGCAGCCAGGCCGGCCAGTGCGGCAAGCCCGATCCCGGACACGACCAGCCCTGCCACCTGCGGCGCCTGGTCCCCGGAGCCGGGGGCGTGCGCAGGCACGGTCATGGCTGCCGGGACCGGAGAACGGGTCGGGTGCGGTCGCGTAAGCGTGGGCGGAGGCACCGAGCCAGCGGGCACGATGTCGCCCTGCAGCGCGTCCTCGAGCTGCCCGTTGCCGGCATGCGGCTTCGGTGGTTTGACCGGCGCACAGCATGCCGGGGCATGTGCAGCCGACGTCGCCGGCGCAGCGATGATCCGCAGGTCGGCCGATGCCCGTGGCCACAGCCGATAACCCTTCAACGGCTCCGTGGCGGTGGTCTCCTGCCCGAGGACGCCGCGCAGCTCCAGCCAGGCGCCGCGCTCGATCTTGCCGGTGGCGATGCCGGAACCAGTCGAGATGGTGACCCGGATCGGGCCAGACCCGTCGTCGATCGCGAAGGAGACCGACCCGCCTCGCGGGTGGCTGACCGCCGTGCTGACCACGCCGCGGGCGATCACGACGCGCGCCTCATCGGCCTCGCCGAGGGCACCGGTGGCACGGCGCAGGGCCTCGGGATCGGCCTGGGTGCCGAGTCGTATCGGCGGCGCGGTTACTCGGAGGCTGAGCATCCCGCCCTTCGTTGCCCTCGTCCCGTCCAGCTCCACCAGCTGCCCGAGGCCGAGGCTGCCGGCCGCGCTCCCCAGTCGAACGAGGATCGCTCCGGTCGAGTCCTGCACCACGGCGCTGCCGGCTTCGAGCAGGCCAGCTTGCGCGGTCACCACGCCACGAACGCGAAGGTGGTCGCCGGTGGC
>JBBQGI010000046.1:0-11311 GCA_038322875.1 Candidatus Limnocylindria bacterium
ACACCGCAGGGCGGCCTCACCGCCGAGGGGATTCGGGCCACCCAGGCCGATATCCACTGCCCGGCCGATGCCCTCGCGGACGTGGCGGACAACGTGCTGGTGGTGGACCACGCCGACAACCGGATCCGGCTCATCGACAGCGGCGGCATGATCACCACGATCGTCGGAGGCGGCCCCATCGGCACCAGCACCGATGACGGCAATCTCGCCGGCGACGGCGGCCCAGCCCTGGCGGCCACCCTGCAGGAGCCGTGGGGGATCGTCATCAACCGAGGCAACCTGTACATCGCCGACCGCGACAACCACGCCATCCGCATGGTCGATCCGACCGGCACGATCGCCACGGTGGCGGGCTCGGGCAACCGGGGCTTCTCTGGCAACGGCGGACCGGCAACCCAAGCCGATCTGTCTCGGCCGCAATCGGTCGCGGTGGATCCGCTCGGGAACATCTACCTCTCCGATTCGGACAACCACGTCATCCGCCGGGTCGGCCTCGACGGCATCATCACGAACTTTGCCGGCACCGGCGAGCTCGGCTTCAGCGGCGACGGCGGCCCGGCGACCGCCGCGACGCTCTCCGACCCGAACGGGATCGTGGTCGACGAGCGAGGCAACCTGTACTTCGTAGACGACGTTGCGCACGTTGTGCGGCGCATCGACGCCGATGGGATCATCACCACCGTGGCAGGAACGGGTGTGGCTGGCTTCTCGGGAGATGGCGGTCCGGCGACCGCCGCCACGCTCAGCGCTCCCATGGACCTTGTCCTCGACGACACGGGCAACCTGTACATCGCCGATGCCGGCAATCACCGTATTCGGATCGTCCGAGTCGACGGAGCCATCGATACATTCTCCACGGGGCCCGCATGACCACCGATCAGCCGATCCTGGATCCCGAGCTCCCCGGGCCGGCTGAGCCCGAGCCCTCCCCACCGCAGCTCGCCCGCGCCGGCGATCCATTTGCGAGCCTGCGCCTGGTCGGTTTCGTGGTGCGCCTGCGACGGAACCAGACGCACCAATTGCGCGACGTGGTGGCGGCCCTCAACGCCGCCTATCTGGACTGGTACTTCTCCGAAAAGGTCGTGCTCGCCGGTCTGGTCCAGCTGCAGGCCAACTGGTCGATCTCGTACCACGGCGAGGATCGGATCGCGCTCGACCGCAACGAGCGTGGGCATACCCTGCTGATCGTCGACTCCACCAAGATGACGCCCTTCCTGGCGGCCCAGGCCGATCGCCTGCGCGGCGCATGCGACGACGAGCTGCGCCGCTTTGCGCTGGGGGACGGAATCACCACCGACAACTGACGGGCGGCTAGACCCGGTCGGAGCCTCCGGCCTGGCCGACGGCAGCCTCGGGCGCCCCAATCCCGATCGGCATCGTCTCGGGCTCGCCGCCATCCACCGGGACGCGGCGGGGACGCGGGCGGAACGGCGAAGTCTCGGGCACGATCGGTCCATCGGTCTCGGCCAGCTCGCCGCTGCGATAGGCCTCCCACACGGCCATCACCGTGTCGCGATGGGGGCGAATGCGGCAGTGCTCATCGCGGTTGCCCATCTCGTCGCAGTAGCCGAGCGGCACGCACTTGGGGGCCAGGAACGAGCCAAAGAATGGCGAAACCCGGAAGATCTCGTGGCGGATCTGCTTGAAGAGCTGGCGGATCTCCCACTGGGCCATGGTGCACAGGCGCAGCCCGGACATGTGAATCAGCTGCCGCAGGTTGACGGTCATGATCAGGTTGGTCTGCATCGCGTTCGGGAAGATGAACCTGGCGTCCTCGGCCGGCACCTCGGCCTGGAGGAGCTGCCCGTACAGGTCCAGGTTGGAGTCGACCGCTCGCTGGAACTGGCCGGCCAGGTCGTCGGGCAGGTCGCCATTGGCGATCGAGTCGGGGATCGTGTAGTTGTTGCGCTGCTTGAAGCTGACATAGCGCTGCGACTGCTGGTCGAACGCGGTACCGGCCCGATGGCGCACCAGCTGGTGCGAGAGGGTCCGGGTCACGCCTGAGATCGCGAAGGTGAAGTTGACGTGCTCGATGGTCGAGCCATGCCCCGACTCCATCACCTTGCGAACGAGCGCCTGCTGCTTCTCGTCGGCCACGCCGCGCGAGACCGCCCTGTCCCAGATCTGGTCGGGGAGCTGCTCGGAATAGCAGGTCCGGCAGGCGGTGTAGATGATCGGGAGGTAGTACTCCTCGACGATCTCCTTGGTCGGGAAGATGAGCTTGGCGGAGACGTCCGAGGTGGTCGGCATGGGACGGTGAGGATACCACCGCCGGCCCAGGGGCCCGGCCAGTTGTCCACAACCTGTAGCGGTGTGGACAAGTCCAAGCCCGCTATGTTGTGTCGTCAGCCAGGGACGGGCTGGTGCGCTATCCACCTGGCCTCTCGGCATCGGCATCGGGCTCAGGTGCGCGGCGCTCGTCGAGGCGTGCCAGTCCATGCAGCCGATCGAACGCGATCCGGTTGCCACCGGCCGCCTTGGCCGAGGCGAGCGCCTCCTCGGCGGCGGTCAGCAGCTCCTCGTCGGTAAAGGACATGCCGGGTCGCATCAGAGCGATCCCGATCGAGACGCTCACCGCCATCTCGCCCCGCTCGGTGGGGAAGCGGCGCGACCTGAGCCGATCGAGCAGCGCCTGGGCGAATGAGGCGGCGCCGCCCTCGTCGGTGTGGGGCAGGATCGCCAGGAAGAGGTCACCGCCGATGCGCCCGAGCCCGTCTGCCTCGCGAACCCGGAGACGTAGCCGGAGCGCCACCTCGCGCAGGATCGCGTCGCCGACCGGCAGGCCGTATTCGTGATTCAGCTGGGCGAAGTGGTCGATATCCAGCAACAGCACGGTGACCGGATGGACGTAGCGGCGTGCCTCCGCCGCCTCGGCGTGCAGTCGCTCCAGGGTCGAGGTCCGGCCCGGGAGAGCGGTCAACGGATCGGTGGAGGTGGCGCGCTCGATCTCGGCGCGCTGGAGCTCGATCGTCCGGCGGGCCACGGCGAGGTCGTTGAGCGTGCCTCGCAGCTCACGCGAGAGTCGGTCGCCATCCTCGAACTCCGGCCCGGCACCGGCCGCCACGGGCACAGGCAGCAGGAGCGCAGGGCTGCTAGACGGCCGATGCACGACCAGCGACCACGCCAGGATCCCTGCGGCGCCCGCCATGCCAACCCCGGCGATCGAGAGGTCGCTTCCATTCGGGCCGGCGATGGCGCCGACCAGTGCCGAGGTCGCCGCCACGCCGAGCGCGGTCCCGCGCATCGGTTCGTCGAGGCCGACCAGGGCCGCGATGCCGAGCACGACGGCCCCGCCCGTAAGCAGGATGAGGGAGATCTGAACGTTGGCGGCAAGCCCATCGCCGAAGAGCGTTGCCGCCAGGGAGGCGTCGACCAGGACAAAGGCGACGACGATCCCTGTCAGCCGGCCGGCAGTCGTCCCGGCAGTGCGGCTGCCGGCCGCCGAGCCGGCGGCGAAGGCGACCGCGCCGGAGCCGACCCCAATCGCGATACCGAGGCCGGTGGCTGCACCGAGCGCGACCACCGCGAAGGCGACCGTCAGCATCCCCAGCCCGATCGCATCTCCCAGGTCGCGGATCCGACCGGCGTGCATGAAGGCCGTGACGGCCAGCGTCAGGGCGAGGCCGGCGGCCAGCACTGCGACGGCCGCGATTCCGGGCACCAGCCATGGCGGCGCCCCGGCGTCCGACACCGAAGGAATGGCGTGCAGGACGGCCAGCGCGGCCAGCGGCAGGAGGGCAGCCACGGGGCCGCCTGCGGCGCGGGCGAAGGTCGCGGTCCGAGATCGGTCCAAGGGCGTTCCGGAGTGCGGGAGTGGACCGCGAGTCTCCGAGCCGGCGCCGTCGCGCGGCAATAGTACGAACGGGACGCGCCCACTCCGGCTGCCGTATCCTCCGCCGCGTGGCGAGCCCCCTGCCGAGGCGCGCGGTCATGTCGCGCCGGCGCTTCCTGGATGAGACCGATCGGCTCATCGCCGACGGCGATTCGCTCGTCGCCGCGCCGCACTGGGACCTGTTTCGCGCCTGGCTGCTCAACTCCGACGAGCTGCTCGAACGCGTCTGGGGCCGGATGGACCGATATCATCTCGCCTGGCTGAACGTGGGCCGGGACTCGGCGCCATCGGGATCGGACCTCGATGACGAGGGGACTTCCCGCTTCATCGCCGAGGTGGCGAGCGCCAAGCTGGCCGTCCTGCGTACCATGCGAACCGCCGTTGCGCAGCGCGGCTGGAGGAATCTGAGTGACGACGACGAGGAGGATCGGTGAGCGATCGCCAGCGTGAGCCGATCGGCGGCCTGGCGGCCGTCTTCGCGCACCCCGACGACGAGAGCTTCACCGCCGCCGGCGCCCTCGCCCTGGCCCACGACGCGGGACGGACGGTGAGGCTCCTGCTCCTTACCCGCGGCGAGGCGGGGAATTCCGACCGCACACTGGACCTCGACCTGGCCGATACCCGCGAGGAGGAGATGCGCTGCGCGGCTGCCAAGATCGGGATGGACGAGGTGACCGTGGTCGACCATCCCGACGGGCGCCTCGCCGAGGTTCCCTTCTCGACCCTTGTCGACGAGATCGCCCTGTGGCTCGCCGATCGCCGCCCCGACGCGGTGATCACCTTCGGCGCGCACGGCGTGACGAACGACGCGGACCACGTAGTGGTGGGCGCCGCGACCCGGTGGGCGGTCGAGCGGCTGGCCGAGTCGGGGATCGCGCCGCACGCGGTCTACGTCGTCGCGCCGGTCTTCGGTCCGGGACAACGGCGCTACGACCTCTCGGCCGAGGAGGGAGCCGCGAGCCATCGAGTCGACATCACCGACGTCGCCGGCCGCAAGCTCGCCGCGCTCGCCTGTCACGCCAGCCAGTCGGACACGGCCGAGGAGATCGCGGAGCTGCGCGCCGCGCTCGACCGCGACGGGATCGTGTACGAGGGCTACACCCGCGTCCGACCCACCGTCCCCGCCGCCCGGCCCACCTTCTTCTCTCGCCTCGTCTAGGGGTTCTCGCCAATCCTTGCTAGACTGGTCGGCAATGACCATAGATTCGAACCTCGCCAAGGTCGACGAGGTGATGACCGCGCTCTACGACATCCACGACCCGGAGATCGGGATGAGCATCGTGGACCTGGACCTGATCAAGAACGTCGAGATCGGCGTCGACGGCGCCCCCACCGAGATCAAGATGATCCTCACCACCCCGTTCTGCCCGTGGGCTGGTGAGCTGATCCAGACCGTCAAGCAGAAGACGGAGGAGGTCGTCGGGCCGCCCGTCAAGGTCACCCTGCTTGCTGATCGCTGGGAGCCCCCGCCCGGCCTCTTCTAGGGTTCGGGTCGCGTCGCTCGACCCCCTAGCACTCATGGTGCTACTACGGCACGTGGAGCCCTGAAATCGGCCCTGGATGCATCTGCCGCGTGTCGCTGCAGCACGTGAGGTACTCGCGCGTCGCGCCAAGCTGCTTCGGCGCGCCCTTGTAGCACCGTGGGCAATAGCCCGCGGGCTGTGAGGCGCCGAGTTAGCATCTGCCCCATGCGCATCTACACCCGCAAGGGCGACACCGGCACCACGGGCCTCCTCTTCGGCGGTGCCCGCATCAGCAAGGCGGACCTGCGCACCGATGCCTACGGCACGACCGATGAGGCCGTCTCCGCCCTGGGCCTCGCCCGAGCAGCCCTCGCCGGGTCTCCCCTGACCGATCTGATCCTGCGGCTCCAGCGCGAGCTGTTCGTGGTCGGCGCGGAGCTGGCCACGCATGTCGAGAAGCGCGCGAAGCTCACCGATGCCATCAGCCGCGTGACGGACCAGATGACAATTGCGCTCGAGCGCGAGATCGACGCGCTAGATGCCACGCATCCGATGCCGGCCGAGTTCGTGATCCCCGGGGAGAGCCTTGCCGGCGCGGCGATCGACCTGGCTCGGACCACCGTGCGACGTGCCGAGCGTCGCGCGGTTGCGCTGAGCAACGCCGGCGGCCTCCCTGACTCGCAGGTCGTGCCCTACCTCAACCGGCTGGCGGACCTGCTATTCGTGATGGCCCGCGCGGCGGATGGGGGCTTTCGCCCCGTCCGGAGCCGCGGGTAGAATCGCGCCAGCCCACGAACCCTCCTCCCGGCGGGCTGCACCGTGGTAGACCGGCTCTGGCGTGGCGCACTGACAAGGAGATCCGCACGATGAGCTACGCCGTGACAAACCCCGCCACGGGCGAGACCGTCAAGACCTACGACACCATCACCAACGCCGAGCTCGAGACCGCGATCGCCGCAGCGGACGAAGCGCACCGAACCTGGTCGAAGGCGACCTCGGTCGAGGAGCGCGCGGCCCTCATCCGCCGCGTCAGCGAACTCCACACCGAGCGCCGCCAGGAGCTGGCGGAGCTCATGGTGCGCGAGATGGGCAAGCCGATCACACAGGCGCTCAGCGAGGCCGACTTTGCGGCGGCGATCTACGAGTACTACGCCGACCATTCGGCGGACTTCCTGAAGGACGAGCCGATCCAGCTACTCGCGGGCGATGGCTCGGCGGTCATCCGCCGCTCGTCGCTCGGGGTGCTGCTGGGCGTCATGCCGTGGAACTTCCCGTACTACCAGGTGGCCCGCTTCGCCGGCCCGAACCTCATCATCGGCAACCCGATCCTGCTCAAGCACGCCCAGCAGTGTCCCGAGTCCGCCGCCGCGATGCAGCAGATCTTCCTCGACGCGGGCTTCCCGGCCGGCGCCTACGTGAACATCTACGCCTCGCACGACCAGATCGAGCAGGTCATCGCGGACCCGCGCGTGCAGGGCGTCTCGCTCACCGGCTCCGAACGCGCCGGCGCCGCCGTCGCCGAGATCGCCGGCCGCCACCTGAAGAAGGTCGTGCTCGAGCTGGGCGGCTCGGACCCCTTCATCCTGCTCTCGACCGACGACCTCGACGCCACGGTGCAGAACGCGGTCGACGCCCGCCTCGACAACAGCGGCCAGTCGTGCAACGCGGCCAAGCGCTTCATCGTCGCCGAAGAGCTATACGAGCCCTTCCTCGAGAAGTTCACCGCGAAGATCGCGGCGATCGAGGCGACTGACCCGACGTCGGCCGACTCAGCGCTCGGCCCGCTGTCCTCGCTAAAGGCTGCCGAGGGCATGGACGAGCAGGTCAAACGCGCGATCGAGCACGGGGCGACGCTCGTGCACGGCGGCACCCGCGACGGCGCGTTCTTCCAGACGACCGTGCTGACCGATGTCACTCCCGGGAACCCCGCCTCCAAGGAGGAGTTCTTCGGCCCGGTCGCGCAGGTGTACCGCGCGAAGGACGAGGCCGACGCCGTGCGCATCGCGAACGACACCCCGTTCGGCCTGGGCTCGTACGTCTACACCACCGACCAGGAGCAGGCGCTCCGCGTCGCCGACGGCATCGAGGCGGGCATGGTGTTCGTGAACGTCGTGCTCGCCGACGGCGCCGAGCTGCCGTTCGGCGGCATCAAGCGCTCGGGCTCGGGCCGCGAGCTCGGCCGCTTCGGCGCCGACGAGTTCGTGAACAAGAAGATGATCCGCATCGGCTGACGCCCCAGGCGTCCCGCGGCGTCTGCGTCTGCATGTGACGTTGATGGCCAAGGTCGCGGACTAGTGATGGGGCGGCCGGACCTGCCCTCGCGCGGCTGGCCCAACGCGCTTCGGGACGGCCCGCCCACCCCCTGAACTTCAGCGCGCTAGCTCGCACTCACGAGTGTTGATGGCTGGGGGTCAGTCCTCGGTGTCGTCCTCGGCGGGGTCCGCCGGGGGCTTGTCGAGCTCCTTTTTGACGTCGATGTCCTCTTCGCGACGCTCCTCGTTGTCCTCGACCTCTTTGATGACCTCATCGGGATTGCGGAACAGATCCATGGGTGTAACCTCTTCGAACGGAATGTTCTGGTCGATACTAGCCTCCGGACCATTCCAACAGCCCTTCGGAGTGACACATGGCGACGGCAATCAGCAGCTCGACCGTCATCTATCGGCCGATCGAGGACGTCTTCGCCGTCCTGACGGATGTCGAGAACACCGGGAAGTGGTTCCCTGCCGAGGTGAAGGAGTGGTGGACATCGCCGCCTCCGCATGGCGTGGGATCGACGCGTCGCGCCCGGGTGAAGATGGGCCCGATGACCACTGAGAACGATGCCGTGACGACCGTCTACGAGCCGCCGCACCGGGCCGGCATGAAGGGCACGTCCAAGAACGCCCCGTTCGACGCGATGCTCACCTTCGAGCCGGTCGACGGCGGGACGCGGGTGGAGTCGAAGATCGAGCTCTTCCTGCGCGGGCCGGCCAAGCTGTTCGGCGGGATGTTCACGCGGTGGTACCAGAAGAGCTGGGACCAGGGCCTCGTCAACCTGAAGCGGATGATGGAGTCAGGCGAGCTGTAGGCCGCCGCCGTGGTCCGCGGCTGTAGGATCTGGCCCGATGACCGACGGCGGACCTCGGCCGCTCACCGGGGACGATGGTGACGCTCACGTCCTGGGATGGCGGAGCGTGCTGGCCATCGCGGCCAGGTGACCCGCTGGCCTAGCCTGGGCCGCCCTCTGGCCGGGGCGGCAGGGTGACGCGGACGACTGTCCCACTGCCGACCTGCGACGTCGCGGTCAGGGTGCCGCCGTGCGCCTCGACCAGGCTACGGGCGATGGGCAGGCCCAGGCCGCTCCCGGGTGAGTCGGGAGCGCGGTAGAAGCGGTCGAAGACTCGGCCGAGCTGCTCCTCGGTCATCCCGCTGCCGGTGTCGCGGATGGTGACCTCGGCACCCTCGCCCGCAGGTTGGACTGATGTCTCCACCTTGCCCCCACGCGGCGTGTGACGGAGTGCGTTCGTCAACAGGTTCGCTACCACCTCGCGGATCCGGGCGGGATCGATATCCAGGGCCGGCACCAACGCCGAGCTGTCGACGGCCAGGGTGACCCCGGCCTCCGCCGCCTGGCTGAGGTACCCGGCGGCGACGTCGCCGAGCAGCCCTCCAAGGTCGGTTGGCTCGCGATGCAGGACCAGGCTGCCGGCCTCGATCAGGGTAAGGGTGCGGAGGTCCTCGATCAGCCGCTCCATGACCCGCGTTTCCTCGATGATCGGCTGCAGATGCTCAGCATCGGCGGGATAGACGCCGTCGAGCAGGGCATCGAGGTTGCCCTGGATGACGGTCAGCGGAGTGCGGAGCTCATGCGAGACATCGGCCAGGGCGGAGCGGCGCTGTTGTTCGGTCTCCTCGAGCTTCGCGCTCATCGCGTTGAACGCGCGGGCCAGGGCGCGCACCTCCCGCGGGCCGGCCTCGGAGACGCGCGCGCTGAAGTCGCCCGCCTCGATCTTGCCCGATGCCTCGATCAGGTCACCGACCGGCCGGGCCGCCTGCCGCACGGAGCGGCCCACCCTGGCGATGACGAACAGGACCAGCAGGCCGATGAGGATCGTCACCCACGGCGGCTGGCCGGCGCCGAGGGTGTTGCCGATCACCCAGGTGAAGAGCGCCACGAGCGACACGAAGACGATCACCGCAACGGTGAAGAAGCAGCCGATGCGCCACATGAATCGGCCGCGCATACCGCGCCAGGCCCCCTCCGCCATGGCGCCCGACGGCGGCCAACCCTCGCCCTCCGGCCACCACGGTGGCCTGCGGCCGTGCCGATTCCAACGACGGTGATCAGGCATCGGTCAGCCGGTAGCCGACGCCGTAGACGGTGAGCAGGTAGCGTGGCTCCCGGGGATCGGGCTCGATCTTGCGGCGGATGTTCTTGACGTGGGCATCGATCGCCCGCTCATACGAGTCGAAGGCGACGCCGTGGATGCCGTCGAGCAGCTGCGAGCGGGTGAAGACGCGTCCCGGCTGGGCGGCGAGTGTGGCGAGCAGCTGGAACTCGGTCGCCGTCAGCGGGACGATGCGACCCGAGACCTCGGCCCGCAGGCGCGGCACGTCGAGGGTCAGGTTCCCAGCCCGCAGTACGTCGTCAGCCGGGCTCGTATGGCGACGGAGGACAGCGCGGACCCGCGCCGTCAGCTCGCGCGGGCTGAAGGGCTTGGTGACGTAGTCGTCGGCGCCCAGCTCCAGGCCGACCACCTTGTCGGTCTCCTCGTGACGGGCGGTGAGCATGATGATCGGCACGCCCGAGTCGCGCCGCAGCCGTCGCGTGACCTCGAGACCGTCGAGCCCCGGCAGGCCCAGGTCAAGGACGATCAGGTCGGGGCGTTCGGCGTGCGCCCGCATCAGGGCCTCGTTGCCGTCCCGGGCGGTGGAAACGGCGAAGCCCGCCCGCTCCAGGTAGTCGCGGACGAGCTGGACGATCTTGGGCTCGTCATCGACGACGAGGATGCGTGCCACGTTCGGCATGGTAGTCGGACGAGCGGCACCGGCCGCCCGTCCGAATCGGTCCCGGTAGGTCAGGGCCTGTCAGCGGCAGGGGCTTCCGGAGCCTTGCCGTGCTGCTCGTCGTGCCAGGACCCCATGTAGTCCTGCCAGCCGCTGTGGCGGCCGAACCTCGAGCCTCCGCTGCCGCCATGGTGGCCCCAGCGGCCACCACCGCCGAAGACGGCGCGCAGCAGGCCGAAGAAGAGGAACAGGAAGAAGATCCCGATCAGGAACCCGCCGAAGCCGAAGCCGTGGCCCCACGGCTGCCCGACGTAGGGGCCGTAATAGCCGGCCGGAATCGGTGCTCCGGAGGCGATGGCGTGGCCGACATCGGAGGCGATCCCTGCCGAAACGCCCGCGTTGTAGACACTGATGCCGACCGTCGCGATGAGCCCCAGCAGGAGCAGGAACGCGATGAATCTGAAGATGGCCATTGGACCTGACTCTCCTTGTGGTGGATCCTCGCTGGATCCGATGAGGTCAGCCTGCCGGCGGTGTGTGCGCAGAATGTGAACGTCGCGTGGAGGAATGACGCTGCGCGGCTATCATCGGTGCGATGGCCGACCAGACGACGAAGCTCGCGGCGGTTCGCGCCAAGCGTCCACCGAAGCCGGCTGCCGGCGCGATACTGGTTGCCACCGAGCCTGAGCCGAAGCTGCCGCGCGGTCGCACGCCAGCGCTCGACCCCAAGGAGCAGGACGAGCTGCTGCACAAGGGGGTGGCGCTCTTCAACGGGCTCCGCTACTGGCATGCGCACGAGGCGTGGGAGACGTGCTGGCGCGCCGCCTCCGACGAGGAGCGCGACTTCTTCCAGGGATTGATCCAGGTCGCCGCCGGGCTGCTGCACCTGCAGCGCCGCAACGTGCGAGGGGCGCGCAACAAGCTCGCAGAGGGGCTCGCCAAGCTGGAGAAGTACGAGCCGGCGCATCGGGGCGTCGTAGTCGGCGAGCTCGTCGCCAAGGGCAAGCTGATCCTGGCGGACCTGAAC
>JBBQGI010000047.1:0-11036 GCA_038322875.1 Candidatus Limnocylindria bacterium
GATGGCGACGCGTGTGATGGAGCGGCGGCCGCTGATCACCACGTCCACCGCTGAGCGGCCGCGCCGATCCTCGCCGCTGCGAGCCCACAGGATGGCGAAGCCGATGGCGGCAAGGGTCACCGGCCAGGCGAGCGCCGGCCCGAACCAGAATCCCGAGAGGTAGAGGACGACCACCAATCCCACGACGAGCAGGACCGCGCCGAGAGCCTGCGAGATTGTCGGTCGGAGCACGTGCCGCGACGCGGGTCGGACGGTGGGATCGAGTGCCTCCTGCGGCGCCAGCAGCCAGGTGAGCAGGTAGACCACCACTCCGAAGCCAAATGGGAACGAGAGCACGACGAACGCGACGCGCACGATGTTCGGCTCGATCCCCAGGTGCTGCCCAATGCCGGCCGCCACGCCGCCGATCAGGCGGTTGCCCCGGCTGCGCTCGAGGCGCGGGCGCGGGGCGCCTTCGGCCGTGTTGTGCGCGCGCCGAACGCCAACCTGTGCCATGGCTGCATGTTCGCACACGCCTCGGACTCGGACGATCCGGGATGACCCTGAGCCGATGGCCCCGCGGGTCAGGGTAGTTTCAGGGTGCTCCCCGATAGCCAGCCACGTGGCGGCGGGCCATGATCTGGGCGATGACGAGCCAGGACGCGCAACGCTCCGCCGCCCCGGGACGCCAGCTCCGCCGTCGCACCGGCGACCGGGTGATCGGTGGCGTGGCCGGCGGACTGGGTGACTACTTCAATGTCGATCCGCTGCTCATCCGCATCGGCTTCGTGGGCCTGATCATCTTCGGCGGCGCCGGCCTGGTGCTCTATCTCGTCGCTTGGCTCCTCATGCCTGCCGAGGGACAGGACCTGTCTCCCGTCGAGGCGGTCATCCGTCGGATGGGAATGACCCCCGGGCGCATCATCACCATCGCCGTCCTGGCGGTGGCTCTCCTCCTCCTGATCAACTCGTGGAACACGGGTTTCAGCCTCTCGGGCCGGGAGGGAGTGTTGTGGGCCGCGGTCATCATCGTGACCGGCTTCCTGCTGATGCGCCGACGCGAGACCTCCTCGGCAACGACCGGCGTGCCTCTGGGGCTCGCGGCCATCGCAGTCGGCGTGGTGGCGGTCATCTTCATCTCAAGCTTCCCGTTCGACGGCTCCGGCTACCTGTACATCGGACCGCTGAGCATGGACCCGGCGGCCCTCCTGGCCGTGGCCGTGATCGTGGTCGGCTACCTGCTGATTCGCCGTCGTGAACCAGCCACCGGCGCGTCCGCAGTAGCGGCTGCCCCCGCGGTGATCGCGCCGCCCCGGGCGCCAGCCGTCCGACGTCCCCCTTCGCCGCTGGCGTGGTACGTCTACGCCGCTGTACTGATCGGGGTCGGTGCCCTGGCCCTCTTCAGCCAGGTGGCCGGCGTCGCGGTGGGGCCTGGCCAATTCTTCGGCGCCGCGCTGGCTGTCATGGGCGTCGGCCTGGTCATCGGCGCGTGGTGGGGACGCGCACGGATCCTGATCCTGATGGCACTCCTGCTCATGCCAGTTGCGATCGCGGCAAGCTTCATGACCGCGCCGCTGGAGGGTGGAATCGGCACTCCGCGCTTCGTACCTGCCAATGCCGCCGAGGTACGCGACGAGTACCGGCTGCTGGGCGGAACGCTGACCCTGGACCTTTCCGAGCTGAGCATTGGCAACCAACCGCTTCACATCGCCGCCAGCGTCTCCCTCGGCAAGCTGGTGGTCATCCTGCCGCGCGACGCGTCGGTCGCGCTCCACACCAGGGCAGGGGCTGGGGTGGTGACCCTCTTCCATGAGTACACCACAGGCACCAGCCTGGACGACCGATACGTCCGCCACCACCGGTTCGGGACGACCTACGTCCTCGACCTGCAGGTCGGCATCGGAGAGGTGCTGGTCATCGAAGGCATCGGGGGGAGCAGTTGATGGCTCGTCACGCGGTCGACCTGTTCTCGTTCGGCGCCGGACTGCTGGTGCTGGCGATGGGGCTCCTGCTTCTGACCGGCGGGCTGGACGGGCTTCGCCTGGAGTGGGCAGGGCCGCTGGTGGCGATTGGCCTGGGCGTGCTGATCGTTCTCGCGGCGCGCCCGCGAACCGAGGAGGGGTCAGACCCGACCATGGACGCATGAGCGCCGAGCAGCCGGTCCTGGAGGCGCACGCGCTCGCGAAGCGATACGGACGGCGCACCTGGGCGCTGACCGGGATCGACCTCGCCATCCCGCAGGGGGGAATCACGGCACTGGTGGGTCCGAATGCCGCCGGCAAGTCGACGCTGATCAAGACCTGGGTCGGCTTCGAGCGGCCGACTCGGGGGGGCGTCACGGTGGCGGGGATCGATCCGTGGAAGGATCGCTCCGCGGTGCTTGGGCAGCTCGGGTACGTGCCGCAGTCGCCGGCCCTGTACGACGGGCTGAGCGTCGAGGACCACCTTGACCTCGCGGTCCTGCTGCGCCCCGACTTCGACCGGGCCTATGCGCGACGTCGGCTGGATGAGCTTGGCATCCCAGCAAACCAGGGCGCCAAGTCACTCTCCGGAGGGCAGCAGGCGCAGGTGGCCCTGGCCCTCGCCCTTGGGACGCGAGCCCGGATCCTGCTCCTGGACGAGCCGCTCGCCAGCCTTGACCCCCTCGCCCGCCGCGAATTCCTGCACGTCCTGACCGATGCAGTCCGCAGCGACGGCGCCACGGCGCTGCTCTCCAGCCACATCGTCACCGACGTCGAGCAGGCCTGCGACCGTCTGGTGGTGCTCGGCGTCGGCCGGATCCTTCTCCATGACACCGTGGCCGACGCGCTGGCCACCCACGCCCTCGCGACTGATGGAGCAGCGCCGTCGGATGGCCAGGCCATCGGCTCATTCGGTGGTCCGGGCGGTGAGCGCCTGACCCTCATGCGGGGGGCACCCACCTCCTCCACGGCACCGAGCCTGCGCCCCGCCTCGCTCGAGGAGGTCGTGCTCGGCTACCTCGCCTCAGGCCGCACCAGCCCGGGTGAGGCGGCTGCGTGAGACGGATCGGCTCGTGGCTGGTCCTCTCCTTTCGGTTGAGCCGCTGGGAGGTCCTCGCTTCGGCGGCCGGCGTTGCCCTGCTGACGGCGGCGATGCTGTGGTTCGCGTGGCAGTTGCGCACGCTGGCCGCCACCGATCCCGGGTGCATCGACCCGGCCGCCTACGCCCCCGGCTGCACGCAGCTCGGGCAACGCTTTTATGAGCTGAGCAGCAAGGCGGAGTGGCTCTCCTACTTCAGCTGGGCCGCTCCGTTCGGGATGGGGCTGGTCCTGGGCGTTCCGCTCGTGTCGCGCGAGGTCGAACAACGGACCGCGGCGGTCGCCTGGACCCTCAGCCGCTCCCGGACGTCATGGCTCGTGCGTCGACTCGCCTTCCCGGCGCTGGTGCTCGTCGTCCTGCTGCTCGCCGTCGCGGTCGCTGGTGAGGTTCTGGCCTCCGCCCAGATGCCGAATCTGCACCTTGATCGCGACTTCGCCTGGTACGGGCGCCGCGGTGGGCTGATCGTGGTGCGCGGGCTCGCGTCGCTGGGAATCGGGGTCCTGGTCGGAGCCTGGCTGGGCAGGGTCATGCCGGCGCTGCTGGTGGGCATCGTTGCCCTGGTCCTGGTCTTCACCGCCATCAGCCTCGGCATGGACCGATGGATGGAGACCGATGCGATCGTGGAGGCCTTCGGTATTGATCGGGCCGGCGGCCGATTCCTGGGCCAGCGTGTCGAGCTCCCCAGCGGCGAGGTGATCGACAACGCGGAGCTCCAGCGACGCGGCATCGAGTACCAGGTGATCATGGAAGACCAGCTCTTCGCCACCCCTGAGGACATCGGCCATCCCGAGCGCATGATCGGCCGGGACCGCGAGCTGATCGTGCCGGGGCGGCTCTACCACCAGATCGTGCTGCGCGAGTCGGCGGTCGTCGGTGGCACGGCGCTGCTCCTGGGTCTCGTGAGCGTGGCCGTGGTCGCGCGGCGGAGGCCTGGATGAGTCTCCGTGGCTGGCGCCTTGCCTTCAAGATGCAGCGCCTGGAGCTGCTGATCTTCCTCGTCGCCGCGATCCTCCTCGTGGTGGCCTCAGTGCTCATCGCCTGGGGCGCAAGCGAGACGCGGTCCTCGTTCGACGCCTGCTACCAGGCGTCGGGGTCGGACGCCAACTGCGCGACGTCACCGAGCCTCAATGACTTCTCGCTGTGGGGCGGCTTCGCCAGGCTTGGCGCCTTCCTCACGCCCTTCGCCCTGGGCCTGTTCCTCGGTGTCCCGGTCGTGTCCCGCGAGATCGAGGGTCGTACCGCGGGGATCGCATGGACGCTCAGTCGATCCCGATCCAGCTGGCTGATCCAGCGCGGGCTTCCGCTGGTGGTGATGGTGATTGTCCTCGCCGCCGCGGTCGGCATCGGCAGCGAGCTCGTCACGCGGACCAACCCCTTTGCGGACCTCGCCACGAACCCTGGCTTCGCCGATTACGCCTCGCGAGGCTGGATGCTGCCGGTGCGCGCAATCGCCGTCCTGCTGCTGGCGATCGCCGTCGGTGCCATGGTGCCCCGACAGCTGCCGGCGCTCCTGCTCGCCGGCGCCGTAACGCTGGCGCTGTTCGTGGGGCTGTCAATCGGCATGGACGCCTGGATGAGCGCAGAGGCCAAGCCGATCCCCTTCGACGAGAGCCGCATCGAGTCGCTTGGCGACGGGCCTCGCATCTTCGACTTTGCCTACCGGGAGGATGCCACCGGCAAGGTGATCAGCATGAATGACTTCTACAACCGCTACGGCGATGTCGCCGTTCCTGATGGTGAGCAGGGGCCACCGGGGTTTACCCAGGTTGCCATCGGGATCCCAGGCGAGCAATACGCCCCCTGGGTCCTGCGCGAGTCGGCTGTCGTGGGAGCTCTGGCTCTGGTGAGCGGGGCGTTGGCGGTCTATGTCGTGGGGCGAAGACGCCCTGGCTAGACCCCCGGGTCGATCAGCGGTCATCTAGCCCGAACCGCCGCGGCGAGCCCGGTGTAGTAGTACGTGCAGATCCGCAGCGGCAGGTAGATGGGACCCCTCCAGGGACCAATCACCCGACGAATCTTCCTCCAGGGCCTTGGCGTGGTGGGCGGCGCAGGTGCCGTGCTGGCCGCGATGGAGGTCCTCAACCTGGTCGCGCCTGCGAAGGAGTACCGGGTCCCCTTCGACCCGCCACGGACCGATGACTTCTCCCTCCGCGGGAGGGTGAACGACACGACGGTCCTGGTCCTTGGTGCGGGCATTGCCGGCCTGACGGCAGCCTATGAGCTCGAGAAGGCGGGCTATCGCTGCGAGATCGTCGAGGCGCGCTCGCGGCCGGGCGGACGAAATTGGACGATCCGCGCCGGCACGACCGATACCGACCTCGACGGCATCACCCAGACCGCCCGATTCAGCCAGGGCCTCTACATGAACGGCGGCCCGGCGCGCATCCCCCAGCACCACACCACGCTCGACTACTGCCGCGAGCTGGGCGTTCCGGTGGAGCCGTTCGTCAACGCGAATGCTGCGAGCTACTACTTCAATCGGCCGGATCGGGGAGCCCAGGGGCCCCTGACCGACAAGCCGATCCGCCATCGCGCAGCCAAGGCAGACACGCTCGGCTACATCTCCGAGCTGCTGGCCAAGGCGGTCAACCAGGGCGCCCTCGCCGACGAGCTGTCGCGGGATGACGCGGAGGCGCTGGTCGAACTGCTCCGATCCATCGGAGCGCTGGGGCCGAATGACCGCTACGTCGGCTCGGAACGGCGTGGCTATGACGATCCGCCGTCTGCAGGCCCGCGACCGGGGGTGGTCGGCGGCCGGTACCGCCTTTCGGATCTGCTTGCCGCCCGGCTCGGCTACTACTTCCCGTTCGAGCTGGAATGGGACCAGGCGATGATGATGTTCGAGCCGGTCGGTGGCATGGATCGCATCCCGTATGCCCTGGCCTCGAGGATCCGAGGGCGGATCCGCTACAACACCGAGGTGCGCGACATTGCCCTGGGCGACGACGGCGTCCGCGTGGTCGTCACCAATGACGCCGGTCGCAGTGGCAGCGAGATCAGCGCCGATTACTGCATCTGCACCATCCCGCCCATGGTGCTGGCCAAGATCCCGAACAACTTCCCGCCCAAGACCAAGACCGATGTCGCATCGCTCCAGCCGATGCACACGGGGAAGCTGGGCCTCGAGTTCCGACGCCGCTTCTGGGAGGAGGATGAGGGGATCTTCGGCGGCATCACCGACACGAACACCGAGATCGGCACGATCTGGTATCCGTCGTCGGGCTACCTGACCAAGCGTGGTGTGCTGATCGGCGTCTATAACTATTTCGAGGATGCCCAGGCGTTCGACGCGCTGACGCCGGAGCAGCGAGCGAGTCGGGCGATCGAGGTCGGACGCGCCGTGCACGGCGACCCGTACCGCGACGAGTTCGAGACCTCCTTCTCCGCGCAGTGGGCCCGCGTCCGCCACTCCGAGGGCGGCTGGGTCCTGTGGCCCGACCGCAGCGGGCCTGCCGGCGCCATCTACGGGCGTCTCCTGGCACCGCAGGGACGCCTCTACTTCGCCGACGACCACATGAGCTACGTGACCTCCTGGCAGCACGGCGCGTTCGAATCGGCCCGATTCGTGGTCATGCAGCTCCACCAGCGCGTGCTCGCGGGGGCCGCCTGATGCCGCGCAGTCGCTACCTGGCGATCGGCCTGGTAGTCATCGCCGCAGCTGCCGCCGTCTTGGCGTTCATGCTGCTGCGGCCCTCAGGCCTGGACAGCCGCCCGGTCGACAGCGTGCCGCCACTCCTCTCCGAGCCGGCCGGCGTTCCGGGAGCGGGGCTGGTCCTGGCGCCGAGCGGCCTCGGGCCGGTCACCTTCGGCGACGCCGCCGATGAGGTCCTGGCCAAGCTCACGGAGCTCCTTGGCGATCCGGTGGAGGATGCCCCGCAGCCCTGTCCATCGGACGAGCATCCCGTTCGCTGGGTCCGCTGGGGGAACCTGACGATTAGCCTGCCCGATGGCCGTTTCGCCGGCTACGTCAGCGGCATCTACTTCCCACCCGATAGCCCGGAGCTGCTGATCAAGACCACGGAGGGCGTGGGCCCGCACGCCACTGGGCAGGAGATGGTCGACGCATACGGCGATCGCTTCGCCTGGCTCCGCCAGCAGGCGAGCGACTTCGGCGATCCACTTGAGGTCTTCGGGATCGATGGCTACGACCCGGATCATCCGGGTGCCACCGGGCTCGGTGGCCTGGTCGAGGGCGGGCGAGAGGACGGGCGGGTAATCACCGTCCTCGGCGGTCAGCCCTGCGGCGCAGCGGGTCAATAGGCGGCCAATAGCAGGCCAATAGCCGGCCCTGGGATCAGCCTCCGCCGGCGTTCGTCAGGTCCCGATCCTCCATCTCCCACGCGTGGTCCAGCGCGTGGTACGCGGTGTGGCGTAGCAGGTACGGGATCGTCCAGTTGCCGAGCGGCCGGCCCTCGGCGTACCACTCGCGCATCGCGTCCACGAAGCGGTCCCGGTGGGCTGCGAGCCCGGTCGGGGTCGACAGCTCCTCGAACTCCGCGGGCACCTTGACCCGCTTCGAGAGGTCACCGCCCTCCCAGCCGAGCACGTGGCGGATGATGCGATCGCGGTCCCGCCCACCTCCACGCGGGCCGGGGCGCAGCTCCGCGGACACACGATCGGCCACGCCGTCGAACTCCGCCCACACGGCACGCAGCAACTGTACCTGTCGTTTGAAGGTCGCCTCGTCGAACGGCACCCGATCCAGGTCGGAGGGGGCGAACGAAACGCCCCAGAAATCGGTCGACCCGGGGCCGGTGTAGTGCCCGATCACCTTGAGCTTCGGGTCGCCTCGGAGCTCATCCCCGAGTCCCGCACGCTCGGCGACCCGGAGGTAACGCGGGATGTAGTCGCGGAGCTTCGCCACCGCGCCCTCTTCGTCCTTCGCGCCCCGTTCCAACCCCGGCCAGTCCGGCGCGAACGCCACCCAGCGTTTGCCCTTGGGACCCTGCTCCACGAGCACGCGCAGGTCTGCGGTCATTGCGCTCCTCCGGCGTCAGATTGGCTGGGATTGTACCCGTGACCATCAACCATCCGGCAGTCGCGATCCGCGCTTGGTGGCCCGTCTGGAGGCCGGTTCCCGGCCGAACGGCTGACGCGGGGGTTGAAGTTTCGGGACGGGAGGGATTGGCATGGTCACCGGGCCTTCGGCGGTGATCGTGAGGGGCTCTCCATGGTGGCTGATCTCGAGACTGGCACCCTCACTGAGCTCATAGCGCGCGATGGCCTGACCGATCTCGACGTGCAACCGGGTGCCGCGGAAGAGTACCGAGAACGCCAACCGCTCCACCTCCGGCGGGAGCCACGGGGCGAAGCTGAGCCGACCGTGATGGTCGCGGAACCCCGCAAGACCGGCGATTGCGGCCTGGACGGCCCCGGCCAGCGATGCGATGTGCATCCCGTCCCTGGCGTTCCGCTCCAGATCGGCCAGGTCCATCAGCGCCGCCTCGGCCAGGTAGTTGTAGGCGAGGTCGAGGTAGCCGACCTCGGCGGCCATGATCGCCTGTGTCGACGCCGAAAGGGATGAGTCGCGGACGGTGATCGGTTCGTAGTAGTCGAAGTTCCGGCGCTTCTGTTCAGGCGTGAACGCGTCTCCGCGGAGATGCAGCGCAAGCACCAGGTCTGGCTGCTTGACGACCTGGCGGCGGTACAGCTGGAGGTACGGATAGTGGAGGAGCAGCGGGTAGCGGTCGGGCGGAGTCGTCCCGAAGTCCCAGTGCTCGTGCTCGCAGAAGTCCTCGTCCTGGGGATGCACTCCGCGTGACTCATCGTATGGCACGTATACGGCGTCTGCGGCCGCCCGCCACGCACCGGGCTCATTTGCCCCAACGTTGAGCTGGCCGGCCACGCCGGGATGGCGCGCGACGGCATCGGCCGCTGCCCGGAGGCTCAACTGTGCCATGAGGTTCGTATAGACGTTGTTGTCGACCACCGCGGAGTACTCGTCCGGCCCGGTCACTCCATCGATCCGGAAGCGGCCGGCATCGTCTCGATGGCCGAGGCTGAGCCAGAGGCGGGCGCTCTCGACGAGGAGCTCGAGGCCGGCCTCTCGCTCGAATTCGATGTCGTCCGTGGCAGCGACGTAGCGCGCCACGGCGGCGGCGACCGCCGCGTTGACATGGAACGCCGCGGCGCCGGCCGGCCAGTACGCGGAGCACTCCTCTCCGTGGATGGTGCGCCACGGGAACGCCGCTCCCTGCAGCCCGAGCTGTTTCGCCCTCTCGCGGGCCGTCGGCAGCGTCCCGTGGCGCCATCGCAGCGCGGATCGGACCGCCTCCGGCCTGGTGTAGGTGAGCACCGGGAGCACGAATGCCTCGGTGTCCCAGAACGCATGCCCGTTGTAGCCGGGCCCAGTCAGCCCCTTGGCCGGGATGCCCCGGCCGTCCGCCCGCACGGAAGCCTGGAACACATGGAAGAGCGCGAAGCGCAGGGCCTGCTGAATCTCGAGATCGCCGTCGAGCTCGATGTCCGCGCCCGCCCAATAGGCGTCAAGCTCTTCGCGCTGCCGTGCCGCCAGACGCTCGAACCCCTGGGCGCGGGCACTCTCCAGGCTCGCATCGACCTGGTCGCGCAGCCACTCGATTGACTCGACCGACGACCAGTGGTAGGCAAGCAGCTTCACGAGGCGCAGCGGCTTGCCCGGCTCCAGGGCGGCGGTGATCGTCACCCGCCCCAGATCTGGTTCGGACTGGACGCTCGTGTCCACGCTTCCCGGCGCCGAGACGACGTGCTCCATGCCCGCGGCCAGCGCGAGCCCGCTGCGGCGCGTGCGATGCGCGAGCACAACCCGCAGCCCATGGTCGACCGCGAGCTGGCTCTCGAGGATGGAGTCGAGCCGGCGCCCGGCGCGTGGATCGTCCGAGCGGTCCGCGGGCGGCTGGTTGGCGATGAGATCCGATTGGATGGCAACGCGCAGCGGTGTGTCGAGCGCTTCGACCTCATAGCAGATCGCCGCGACGTTGCGGTCAATGAACGACACGAGCCGCTCGCTTCGCACGACGACTGCTCGACCGTACTCGGATCGCCACGTCACGTTTCGGCGCAGGGTTCCGGCTCGCAGATCAAGGACGCGCTCGTGGCGTTCCAACCGGCCATGATGAACATCGAACGGTTCATCCTCGACGAGCAGCCGGATGACCTTGCCGTCCGGAACCGCCACAACCTCCTGCCCGTCCTCGGGCCAGCCGTAGCCGCGCTCGCCGTACTGGAGCGGATAGGACTCGTAGAACCCGTTGAGGTAGGTGCCGCTCAGTCCCCTGGGTTCGCCTTCATCGAGGTTGCCGCGGAGGCCGAGGTGGCCGTTGGCCAGCGCGAAGATGGACTCGGACTGGGCCAGGAAGTCCGCGTCGAACGAGGTCTCTCGCACGGCCCACGGCTCGGGCGCAAAGCAGGGGTGATCGATCACGCCAGCATCTCCCCGAGGTCATGCACCACGATGTCAGCGCCCTCGGCACGCAGGGCGTCCGCGTCGCCGGTCCGATCCACGCCGATGACGAACCCAAACGCTCCGGCCCGGCCTGCCTTGACCCCGGCCGGTGCATCCTCGACGACCGCGGCATGGGCGGGCTCCACGCCGAGTGCCGCCGCCGCGGCAAGGAACGAGTCCGGTGCGGGCTTGCCGCGGAGGTGCTGCTCCTCGAGCGTGATGCCATCCACCCGCACCTCGAACAGATCCTCGATGCCGACAGCCCGCAGCACCTCGCGACAGTTGGCGCTCGCGGAGACGACGGCCGTCCGCAGGCCGCTCGCCCGCACGCGACGCACGAACTTCAGCGACCCTGGATACGGCTCCACGCCGCGCTTCCTGAGCAGCCCCAGGAACAGCTCGTTCTTGCGGTTGCCGAGACCCGACACGCTCTCGACCGATGCGGCATCCGACGATTCGCCCTCTGGGAGCCTCATGTTGCGCGAGGCCAGGAAGGATCGGACTCCGTCAGACCGTGGCTTTCCGTCGACGAACGTCTCATAGTCGGCGCGCTTGTCGAAGGCCTGGAATGACG
>JBBQGI010000048.1:0-11007 GCA_038322875.1 Candidatus Limnocylindria bacterium
CCCGTGACCCGAGCCGATTTCGACCAGTGGCTGGACCGCTACCGGGCTGCCTGGACCACCGATGATCCCGCGCAGATCGGCGACCTCTTCAGCGAGGACGCGACCTACTCGCCGTGGCCGTTCAGCAAGTCGTGGGAGGGCCGCAGCACGATCGTCGAGGCGTGGATCGGTCGCGGCGACTCGAAGAACCCCTGGCACTTCGAGTCCCAGTGGCTCGCCGTGGAGGGCGATACCGGCGTCCTGCGCGGCCTGACGACCTATCCGGCGCATGACGACCAGCCGGAGGGCGTCTACAGCAACATCTGGGTGATCCGCCTGGCGCCGGACGGCCGCGCCAGCTCGTTCGCCGAGTGGTGGATCCAGCAGCCGGATCCCGCCTAGCGTCCCTTGAAGTCGGGCGGCCGCTTCTCGAGGAAGGCCGCCATCCCCTCCTTCTGGTCGTCGGACGCGAAGAGCAGGTAGAAGAGCCGTCGCTCGTGGGCGAGCGCATCGGTCAGGCTCATCTCGTAGGCGGCATTGACCGCCTCCTTGGCGACTCGCACCGCCACCTGTGACTTCGTCGCGATCGCGGCTGCCAGGGCGAGCGCGTCCTCGACCAGCAGCTCGTTCGGCACGACCCGTGCCACCAGGCCGAGCCGATGCGCCTCGCGCGCGTCGATCGGCTCGCCGGTCAGGATCATCTCCATCGCCGTGCTCTTGCCGACGGCCCGGGTCAGCCGCTGCGTCCCGCCGGCGCCCGGGATGACGCCCAGGTTGATCTCCGGCTGCCCGAACCTGGCGCTCTCGGCGGCGATGATCAGGTCGAGCGCCATGGCCAGCTCGCAGCCGCCACCCAGGCACCAGCCGGCGACCGCGGCGATCACCGGCTTGGAGATCCGCCGCACGCGATCCCACTGGGCGATCCGATTGCCGCGGAGCATGTCAATGGGGCTCGCGGTCGCCATCTCGCCGATGTCGGCGCCCGCCGCGAAGGCGCGCTCGTTCCCGGTCACCACCATGACTCGGATGGCGTCGTCGCGATCGAGCGCTTCGAGCTCGGCGCAGAGCTGGTCCATCACCGCGCCGTTCATGGCGTTCAGCTGCTTGGGGCGGTTGAATCGCAGCAGGGCGACCTTGCGCGCCTCGTCACGCTCGACCAGGACGAACGACTCGTCGTTCACGGGATCGCCTCGAAGACGTCGGGCAGCTGCGCGGCACATCCGGAGCAGAACTTGGCGTAGGCCGAAAGCCCCTTCTCGCCACAGGCCGGGCAGACGCGTCCTTCGCCGGCCTGCATCCGTCGCAGCTCGGCGAAGCGCGGAGCGCGCTTCTCATGGAAGGCGGCGACCGCCTCGCGGGTCTCATCGGCGGTCGAATGCACCGCCAGCCAGTCACGGGCGTGCGGCACCGTCTGCGACCAGACCAGGTCGCGCCACCAGTTGAGCTGCGTCTTCGTGTAGCGCAGCGCCTCCGGCAGCTTGGCCCGCAGGCTGGCCGCCAGCCCCGCGACCGTCTCGTCCAGGTCGGCGCGCGGCACGACCCGGTTGACCAGGCCCCATTCCAGCGCCTGCGCGGGTTGAATCGGCTCGCACAGCATCAGGATCTCGCGGGCGCGGCGATCGCCGACCAGGATCGGCAGCCATTGGGTCGCCCCTCCCGCCGGGACCGACCCATGCTCCGGCCCGACGTGGCGGATGTACGCGTCGTCTACCAGCACCGACAGGTCGCAGGCCATCTGCAGCTCGTTGCCCCCGCCGACGCACACACCGTTGATGCGGGCGATGGTCGGCTTGCCGATGTGGCGCAGTCGATCGTGCATCTCGATGAAGGCGCCCATCCAGCGCCAGTACTGGCCGCTGGTGGCTCCCATGGCGGCCTGCTCGTCCAGGTCGGCACCGGTGCAGAAGGCCCGATCCCCCTCCCCGGTGACCATCACGACCGCCACGGTGTCGTCCCACGACGCGTCCTCGAAGGCGCGGCCCAGCTCGCGCAGCGTCTGGAAGTCGAAGGCGTTCATGACCTGCGCCCGGTCGATGGTGACCGTCGCGACGCCGCTCACCGCGTCCTTGGCGTAGCGCACCCGCTCGAAGCCCAGGGTGGCTGGGTCGACCGCCAGCGGGGCGCTCGGCTCAGCCATCGGTGGCTGCGACGTCGTCGGCCACGAACAGGGTGACCCCCGCCTGCGCGAAATTCCGGAGATCGCGCCCGCTCTCTCGCCCGGCTTCGGAGGCGAGTGCCTCGTCCAGATCGGCGCGAGAGTCGAAGCTCATCTCGGCCATGGCGTAGTAGGCCGCTGCCCTGCCGCCGAGCCCATCGGCCATCACCAGGCGCATCCCGCGCAGCTTCGGATAGCGGCGCACGATCGGCGCATGGACCTCGCGGTAGTAGGCATCGAAGGCGGCGGGGTCTTCCGGCGCGCTGTAGAGGGCGATGAGGCGGACCACGGCCTGGGTCAGCGCGGTGTCTTGAAGAAGTCGGCGTTGATCTGGGTGAAGTTGGTCCACTGCTCGGGCACGGCATCCTCCGCGAAGATGGCAGTCACCGGGCACTCCGGCTCGCACGCGCCGCAGTCGATGCACTCGTCGGGGTCGATGTAATAGAGCGGAGCCGCATCGCTGGTGTGGATGCAGTCAACCGGGCAGACATCGACGCATGAGGCGTCCTTGACGCCGATGCATGGCTCGGTGATGACGTAGGTCATGACGACGAACTCCCTCGTCCGGGAACTTCAGATTCGGCGCGCTGAGGATACACCGAGCGCGGGGCTCGCTCAGCCGACCGCGATCTCGGGACTCGGCGCCCCGGTCCGCAGGCGGGCGAAGCCTGGCTTCACCTGCTCGTTGATGATGCGCAGCCGCCCGTCGAACGGCAGGAAGGCGCTCTTGATGGCGTTGAGCGTGACCCACTCCATGTCGCCGAGCGTCCAACCGAAGACCGATGTCATCAGGGCGAATTCACTGGAGAGCGCGATGTTGCTCATCAGCCGATTGTCCGTGTTGAGGGTCACCCGGAATCGCAGCCGCTTGAGCAGGTCGATCGGGTGCTCCTCGATGCTGGCGACTGTGCCGGTGTCCACGTTCGAGGTCGGGCACATCTCGAGCGGGATGCGCCGATCTCGCACGTACGCGGCCAGTCGTCCCAGGGTCGCGCGCCCGTCCGGCTCGACCGCGATGTCGTCGACAATGCGGACCCCGTGCCCGAGCCGCTCGGCGCCGCACCACTGGAGCGCCTCCCAGATCGACGGCAGCCCGAACGCCTCGCCGGCGTGGATCGTGAAATGGAAGTTCTCATGGGCGATCAGCTGGAAGGCATCCAGGTAACGGGTCGGGGGATACCCCGCCTCCGGGCCGGCCACGTCGAACCCCAGCACGCCGTTGTCGCGATGCCGAACCGCCAGCTCGGCGATCTCGACCGAGCGCGCCGCCTGGCGCATTGCGCTGAGGAGCAGCCCGACCTCGATCGGCTTGCCCGCGGATGCGCGTCGCACGCCCGCCACCGCCGCATCGACCACCTGGTCGAGGGTGAGCCCGCCGCGGAGGTGCTGCTCCGGCGCGAATCGAACCTCGGCGTAGACGATCCCGTCGACGGCCAGGTCCTCGACCGATTCTGCCGCGACGCGCTCGATTGCGGCGGCGCTCTGCATCACCGCGGTGGTGTGGTCGAACGCCTCGAGGTAGCGCACCAGCGATCGATCGGCGGTCCCGGGTGCGGGCTTGAACCACGTCGCAAGCTCAACGGCATCACGGGTTGGCAGCCCCTCGTAGCCAATCTCATCGGCCAGCTCGATAAGGGTCGACGGCCGGAGCCCCCCGTCGAGGTGCTCGTGGAGCAGCACCTTCGGGGCGCTGCGAATGGTGGCAAGGTCGAGTGCAGCGGCGGCCATTGTGCCGGGCAGCCTAGCCCGCCGTCCCCGCGGCCACAAGGGGAAAGCCGCTACCCTTCCACCCATGCCCGACCGACCCCCGCTCATCGTGGCCGCGGCCACTCCGCTGGCACCCGGCGGCGACGCCCTCGATGAGGCCACCATCTGGCCGATGGTGCGTTTCCTGGTGGACCAGGGCGCGGACGGCGTCTTCGCCTGCGGGACGACCGGCGAGGGGATCCTGCTGACGATCGACGAGCGCAAGCGAGCGGCGGTCGTCTTTCGCGCGGCGTTGAGCGGGCGATTGATCGTGCACTGCGGGGCTCAGACCACTGCCGACACGGTCGAGCTGGCCGCCCACGCGGCTGAGATCGGGGCCGATGCGGTGGCGGTGATACCGCCGCCCTACTTTCCCCTCGATGCCGATGCCCTGACGGCGCACTTCCTGGCCGCTGCCGCCGCCTGCGCTCCGCTCCCGTTCTACATTTACGCCTTCGCCGCGCGCAGCGGCTACCCGGTGCCGCTCGAGGTCGTAGCCCGCGTCCGCGACCTCGCCGCGAACCTGGCCGGCCTGAAGGTGAGCGAGTCTCCCTTCGAAAAGGTGGAGCCGTTCCTGGACCTGGGCCTGCCGGTCTACGTGGGATCGGAGCCGCTGATCCCGGCCGCGATGGCGCGCGGCGCGCTCGGGGCGGTCTCCGGGCTGGCGGCTGCCTTCCCCGATGTCGTGCGTGCGGCCCTGGACGCTCCCGATGCAGTCGCCGAGGCACGCCTCCAGAAGCTCAGGGGGGCAATGGAGCAGCACCCGTTCATCGCATCGGTGAAGCACGTGCTGGCCCAGCGCGGCGTCCCGATCAATCCGGACATGCGGGCGCCGATGCGTCGCCTCAGCGAGGCCGAGGTCGCCGCACTCGACTCGGTGCTCTTCGAGCTCGACCCCGCGATCTCGCTCGCCTAGCGGTCAGCCCGATTCGGCGACGTCGCCGATCCCCACCGCACCACCCGGTCCGACGCCGGTGGCTCGATGCAGGGGCGCCGTCGCCGCGTCGTTCATTTCGAACCGGCTCGGTGGGGCGGCGGCGGCCAGCCGCGCGATCTCTTCGGCGGTGAGCTCGTAGCCGAAGCGGATCGCCGCGACGTTCTCGTCCTGGTAGCGGCGGGGCAGCGACTCGCGAATCGCGGCATCGTCGAGGATGATCTCCGCCAGTCGCAGCAGGCGCCCGAGCGCGATCATGTTGCCGAAGAGCTCCTTGCCGAAGTGCTCGGAACCGAGTGAGGCAAACGGGATCTGCTCGTCGCCTGGACGGCCGAGGCCGAGATCGGTGACGACCTTGCGTCCGCTGATGCGCAGGTGCCCCTTGTCGGCGAGCTTCAGCATGATGTCCGCCTCCTCGACCACCGGGTTGGCGATCGGGTGGTCGTCGAAGATCACGAATGCGTCCGACATGCTGCCGCGCACGCTCGAGTCGTAGTCGAAGAGGACGGTCACCTGCTTGCCCATGCGCGCCAGCAACGCGCCAAGCACGCCCGCGATCACCCGTACGCCCTGGCCTCCCACGCCGTCGAGCGCGATCCGGGTCGTCACCCGATGGTGTCCGGGTCGATCCCGGCCTCGCGCAACGCCTCGGCCAGGGTGATCTCGCCCTTCACCATCCGCAGCTTCACCTCGGTTGGCAGGCGTTGCATGATTGCCAGCTTCCGCTGCGCCTCGGCCCGCTTCGCCTCACGCGGATCCTCGGCCGCGGCCTCGGCCTTCTGAGCGGCGAGGTCGGTCGGCTGATGCTGCGTCTGCGGATCCTCGCCGCTGGCGCTGATCTGCACCTCCCCGGCCGCCACGGGGGCGCCGGGCGGTGCGCTGGCGCCGGTCCGCAGCCACTCGGGCAAGGGTATCCCGGCCTGCGACAGGGCCTCCGCCAGCGTGATCTCGTTGGTGGCGACGCGGAGCTTCACCTCCGGCGTCAGCTGTGCCATGACGGCCGCTCGCTCCTGCGACTCCGCCCGTCGCCGCACCTTCGCATCGTCGGTCGCGGCGCCCGTGGCGCCGGTGGCTCCCGGTGCGCCGGGCGACTCGGTCACGGAGGCCAACGGCCCGGATGGCTGGTCAGGCAGCGCGTCGGGTCGCTCGGGCGTCGAAGTGGTGCCGTTGCCGTTGGCGCTCGCCGCCACGCCGCCCTCCTCCGCCTGCGGCAGCAGGATGCCGATCTCGAACGGATTGAGCCGGACCGCGTCCTTGGCGGCGCGCTTGTAGGTCTTGCGATAGAAGTTGAGCATGTCGTTGGCGCTGGCGAAGCCGATGCGCCGTCCGTTGTTCTCGATGCACTGGCTCGTGATGTCCACGAAGCTGAAGCCGTCGTGCTCGATCGCCTCGCGGATCACGTTTCGCATGTGCAGCTGGTGGTAGACGGTCGTCTTGGCATAGAGGGCGTGCGGCGAGCTGCGCACGAGCCCCTGCAGGTTGATCGGCGTATTCGGGTTGCCCGCCGGGGAGGAGAGTGTCTTCGTGCCGGTCGGCGTCGTGGGACCCGTCTGCCCGCCTGTGAGGCCGTAGATCTCGTTGTTGTTGCAGAGCACGGTGAGCGGCGCATTGCGCCGGATCGCGTGGATCAGGTGGTTGCCGCCGATGCTGGCGGTGTCGCCGTCCCCCGCCACCACGATCACACGCATCTCGGGGCGGACCGTCTTGATCGCCTCGGCGACCGGCAGGGTGCGGCCGTGCAGGGTGTAGACGCTCTCGTGCTTCAGGTAGCTGCCCATCCGGCCGGTGCAGCCGATGCCGGTGACGATGATCGTATTCGTCTCGTCCAGGCCCATCTCGTCGAGGACCATGGCCAGCTGGATCATGATTGTGCCGATCCCGCAGCCGGGGCACCAGATGGTCGGGAAGAGGTCGACCTTCAGCCGCTGCTTGAAACCGAGCTCCGCGAAGGCAAGCTCCGGCATCAGCCGATCCCCAGCGGTGAGCGTTCGACGGGCTCGCTCGGGGCAGGCGGGATCGGCGGCTCGGAAGGTCCGCCCGCGAGCACTCGCTCGAGCCCGTCACGCACCGCCTCGAGGCTGATCCGTCCACCGAGGAGCGGGACGCGCTTCACTTCGCGGCGCAGGGCGACCTCGACCATGTCGGCGTACTGTCCGTCGTTCGCCTCGATGCACACGATCTGCTCGTAGCGGTCGGCGATCGCCCGCAGCTCGTCGGCCAGGATCGGGTGGATCCGGATCGGGCGGAAGAGGGCGTACTCCTCGGCCAGTGGCGAGGCCACGCGGCTGACGATCCCGTAGCAGACGATCAGGACCTTGGCGTCCACGTTCCAACCGTGCTCGTAGAGGGCATAGCGCTGCGCCACCTCGAGGTGTCGATGCTTCGCCTCGTAGTATTGGCGCAGGTATTCATCGGCGTCGGCGGTGGCCGGCTCGCCGGCATTGGGGCCGTGCTCGTACATCACCACGCCGGCGAAGAAGCGGGGCTTGCCGACCTCGTGCTTGCCGAGCGGGACCAGCGACCGGGGCGCGACCTCGGCCTCGGCCGCCACTTCGTCCAGGTCTACCACCTCGTTGAGATGGCCGACGAACGTGTCCGACAGCACGACCACCGGCGAAAGCGACTCCTCGGCGGCATTGAAGGCCTGCACCGTCACCCGGAACGCTTCCTCGACGCCGTTGGGATAGAAGGCAAGCGGCGTGTAGTCGCCAGTGCTGCCGTATTTCACCTGCATGATGTCGCCCTGGCCAGGCATGGTCGGCATGCCGGTCGCGGGGCCGACGCGCTGCACATTCACGAAGACACAGGGCACGCCGACCTTCTGGGCGTACCCGACCGCCTCCTGCATCAGGCTGAAGCCGGGGCCGCTCGTCGCGGTGAATGACTTGGCGCCGGCCAGGCTGGCGCCGATGATGGCGTTGGCACTGGCGATCTCGTCTTCCGCCTGCAGGAAGCGGAACTCGGGGTGCTCGGCCGCCCAGCCGGAGGCGACGTTCAGGATCTCGGTCGATGGCGAGATCGGGTAGCCGGCGTAGTAGCTGGCGCCGGCAGCCACCGCCCCACGGAAGACTGCCTCGTTTCCCTGGGTCAGCTTCCGCATCGGGCTATGACGAGTCCGCGGAGGTGCCGGCGGCGGCGTGCGCGGCCACGGCCTCGGGGAGCATCTCGATGGCGATGTCCGGGCAGTAGCGCTCGCAGAGGCCGCACAGGATGCAGTTCTGCTCCTCGATGATCGCGTCGTTGCGCAGCACGAGCGTGTTCTTGGGACAGATCTCGATGCAGATGTCGCAGCGCTTGCAGAAGACCGGGTTCCAGCTGATGTTGCTGTAGTCGACCCAGCGGATCCCGTCCTTGTGATCGGTCGAGATCCCGCTGCCGAAGCCGATCGGGTCCGTGGCGCCTTGGCGAGTCATGGGAGCGCGATTCTACGCGGCCGCGGGCCAGCCGGCACGATCGGCCGGGTGCGAACCGCCCTTGCTAGGACCTGCGCGCTCCTGAGCCGGCCTCCGGCTCCGCATCGAGGGCGCCCGCATCAGGCGACGGACCCGATTCCTCCACCTCACGCGGCCTCCCGCTCACCATGGCGACCACCGCACCGATGATCAGCCCGGCGGCCAGGAGTGAGCGCAGGCCGAGCGTCTCGCCGTGAAATGCGATTCCGAGAGCGACCGCCACCACCGGGTTCACGTAAGCGTAGGTCGCAACCGTGGTGACCGCCACATGGTTGAGCAGCCACACGTAGGCGGTGAAGGCGACCAGCGACCCGAAGACGACGAGGAAGGCGAGTCCCAGGAGCGACGCAGTCGTGACCCCTTCCGGCCGGAAGGCGCCGATGTCCCCGGTGGCGGCCGCGACGGTGAGCAGGACCAGGCCGCCGGCGAGCTGCTCCATGCCGGTCCCGAGGAGGTGGTTGGAGGGCAGCGGTCCGCGGCGGGCATAGAGCGATCCCGAGGCCCAGCACAGGGTCGCCACCACCAGGATGCCGATGCCGACCGGGTTGAGCGCATCGATCCCGCCGCCCGACGGCAGGAGGAGGATCGCCACGCCGACGAGTCCGACCACCAGGCCGCCGATCGCCACCGGGCTCGGCATGCGCCGTGTCAGCACGGCATCGAAGACGCTCAGCCAGATCGGCGTGGTGGCGATGATCACCGCAGCGATCCCGGAAGGAATCGTCTGCTCCGCGACCGAGACCATCCCGTTGCCGCCGAGCAGGAGCAGGCTGCCGACGATGAATGCGGTGCGCCACTCGACGCCGCGTGGCCATCTGAGGAGGCTCTCCGACGACGTACGGCCGCGTGCCCGCTGCCATCGGTCACGGGCGACCAGGAATGCGATCAGGAGGCTGCCCGCCACCACGAATCGGGCCCCGGCGGCGAGCAGCGGCGGCATGCTCTCCACGACGTACGCGATCGCCAGGTAGGTCGAGCCCCAGACGACGTACACGAGGCCGAGGTTGGTGGCCACCGCAAAGGTCGAGGAACGGGTGGCGGCGGGCGTCATTCGCGCATTCTGAAGTAACCGGCCATCGCCTGTACAACGGTGTCGCAGTGCGAGAGGTGCGAGACGATTCTGGGGTTGCGTCGCGTACGGCGCTCCCCGTTCGTCGTCATCATGAGAGGGTCATGCGTGCGCATGACCGACGCAGCGGAGGTTGACTCAATCGATGAAGTACCTGCTCCTGATCGCCGGGGCCGAAGACGGCTGGGACCACATGAGCCAGGCCGAGCAGAAGGTGCTGTACGAGCGCGTCCGCGCATGGTGGGGCGAGCGCACGGCGGCCGGCGAGATCCTGGACGGCGCGGAGCTCCAGCCGGCGAGCACGGCAACCACGGTGAGGCGCGGCCCCGATGGCGATGTGACGGTGACCGATGGACCGTTCGTGGAGGGCAAGGAGATGGTGGCCGGCTACGGCCTCATCGACGTGCCCGACCTGGACGCCGCGATCCGGCTCGCATCGGCCTGGCCGGGCCCCGACACCCTCGAGATTCGTCCGCTCGTCGAGCGGGCCGCCACGTAGCCGGACTCGCTTGACGGAGCGGCGCACCGTCGATGCGTCCCTGGAGCGGGTACTCCGGGAGGAGCGATCCCGCCTGATCGCGTCGCTGGTCCGCATCCTCGGCGACTGGGACCTGGCCGAGGAGCTCGTGCAGGAGGCTGCGGTCGCAGCGCTCGAGCATTGGCCAAGCGACGGCGTGCCCCGAAATCCCGGCGCCTGGCTGATGACCACGGCGCGTCGCCGGGCGATCGACCGGCTGCGACGCGACGCGAGGTTCCGCGACCGCCTGGCGCAGCTTGGAGAGGAGGCAGAGGAGATGGATCGACCGATCGCGACCGGTGGCCCGCTGGCCACCGACGACCGGCTGCGCCTCATCTTCACCTGCTGCCATCCCGCCCTGTCTCGCGATGCCCAGGTCGCCCTCACCCTGCGGACCATCGGCGGCCTTGATTCGGCGCAGGTCGCCAGGGCGTTCCTCGTGCCGGAGGCCACGATCGCCCAGCGCCTCGTTCGGGCGAAGCGCAAGATCCGCGACGCCGGCATCCCGTTCCGGATCCCGGACGCGGCCGAGCTGCCGCAGCGTCTGGAGCAGGTGCTGGCGGTCCTGTATCTCGTCTTCAACGAGGGCTACCTCGCGTCGGACGGAGCTGTCGCCGATCGTCGCGAGCTGGCCGCCGACGCCGAATGGCTCACCTCGCTCCTGGTCCGACTCATGCCCGATGAGTCCGAGCCGCTCGGGCTGTTGGCACTGATGCGGCTGCATCTCGCCCGGGTCGAGGCCAGGTTCGCGCCGGATGGGTCCCTCGTCCTGCTCCCCGACCAGGATCGCGGCCGGTGGGACCACCCCGCAATCGGGGAGGCCGGGGCGCTCGTCGAGCGAGCCCTGCGCATGGGTCGACCCGGCCCGTACCTCCTACAGGCGGCGATCGTGGCGGTCCACGCAGGCGCTCCCTCGTATGCGAAGACCGATTGGGCCGAGATCGTGGGCCTCTACGATCGCCTGCTGCAATCGCAGCCCACGCCGGTGGTGGCGCTGAATCGGGCCTTGGCGCTCGCTGAGCTGCGCGGCCCGGCCGCGGGGCTCGAGGAGATCGAGCCGCTCGCTTCGCGCCTGGACGGCTATCACCTCTTCCACGCGGCACGCGGCGAGCTGCTTCGGCGCCTCGGCAGGACCGGCGAAGCGAGGCAGGCGGT
>JBBQGI010000049.1:0-10862 GCA_038322875.1 Candidatus Limnocylindria bacterium
GTCTCCGCGGCAGCCACCCTGGCGGTCGTGATCCTGCTGCGGGGCCTGATCGGGCAGTGGGCCCCGGCTGCCCTGATGAGCTCGCTCCTGCTCGCGCTGTTCTTCACCTACGGCATGGCGTGGGACGGGATCGGGCCGTACCTGCTGGGAGAGTGGGAGCTGCTCGTGGGCTGGGCAGTCATCGCCATCCTCGGGCTCGTTCTGATCTGGCTGTTCCGAGCGTATGCCCGCCACGTCACGCTGCCCCTGAACATCTTCGTGGCGATCGCGCTGCTGGTCAATCTCATCGTGATCGCCGGATTCGTCCTCAACATCCGCCCGATCGCGGCCAGCACGGGATCGGGTGTGACGGCGATCGGCGAAGCCGACCCTTCGGCCCCGACGCCTGACATCTACTGGATCGTCGTGGAAGAGTACGGATCCCAGCGCGTGCTCAGCGAGGACTTCCATTTCGACAACTCGCCGTTCCTGAACGCGCTGCGCGATCGAGGCTTCTACATCGCCGACGAGTCAACCGCCAATTACCTGAAGACGGCGCCATCGATCCAATCGGCACGCAACCTGGAGTATCTCGACGCGCCAACCCTCCGATCGCAGGCGAAGTCGCCCAGCGACTGGGGGCCGATCTACAACGGCCTGCAATCGCCATTCGAGGTGCAGCAGTTCCTCGGCGCGCTCGACTATCGGTTTGTCTATGCCGGCACCTTCTGGGGCCCGATGGCGACGCACCCGTCGGCCGAGATCAACTACGTGTACGAGGGACTCACCTCGGAATTCCTGGAGACGCTCCAGCAGGCGACAATCCTGCGCGCCCTCCGCGACCTTGGGCCACAGGCTCCATACGACTGGCGCCGCAACCGATGGAATCAGACCCTCTACGAGCTGCGCTCACTGGAGCACGCATCCGACCTCGGCGGGCCGAAGTTCGTGCATGCCCAGCTGGCGCTCGACCACGAGCCGTATGTCTTTCATCCCGACGGCAGCTTCGTGACCGAGGACGAGGAGCGCGAGATGTCGCACGAGCAGCAGTACGTGGGCCAGCTGCAGTACACCAATACCCAGATGCTTGCCTGGGTCGACCAGCTCCTCGATGCACCCGAGGACCAACGCCCAATCATCATGTTGCTGGCGGACGAGGGGCCATGGCCCAACGGCTACCGGTACAACGAGCGGACCTATGACTGGACCTCGGCAACACCGACGGAGCTTGCGCAGAAGTTCGGAATCCTCAACGCGGTCTACCTGCCGGGGAAGTCAGCGGAAGAGGCCGGCTTCTATCCGTCGATCACCCCGGTGAACGAGTTCCGCGTTCTCTTCAACGCCTATTTCGGCCTTGACCTGCCGCTGCTGCCCGACCGCAACTACATCTGGCCGAATCAGTCGGACATCTACAACCTGATCGATGTCACCGACAGGCTGGAGCGCTAGGCGTCCTGCTCCTCCCCCTTCGGCTCGAGCTTCAGGGACGCAGAGTTGATGCAGTAGCGCAGCCCCGTTGGATCAGGGCCATCGTCGAAGAGATGCCCGAGGTGTCCACCGCAGCTGGAGCAATGGACCTCGTTGCGGACCATGAAGAACGAGCGGTCAGATTCGACCTGGACCGCAGACTCGTCTGCCGGCGCAAAGAAGCTCGGCCAGCCGGTCCGCGAGTCGAACTTGGTGTCCGAGGTGAAGAGGTCAGCTCCGCAGCCGGCGCAGCGGTAGACGCCCGGGCGATGCTCGTCCCAATACGCTCCGGTGAAGGCCTGTTCGGTGCCCTTCTCGCGCAGGATGTGGAATTGCTGAGGGGTCAGCTCGCGCGCCCAGTCGGCATCGGGCTTGGTGATCTTCGTGCTCATGCGGGCATCGTACCCAAACCGTGCGTCAGATGCGTTCCCACGCTAGGCTGGCCATCATGCGTCGCTTCTTTTCGATCGCCGCGCTGCTTCCCGCTCTCCTTCTGGGCGGCTGCCTCTTCGGCTCGACGAGCCCCTCGCCCTCGACCAGTCCTAGCCCTTCGGCATCGGTCAGCGCGGCACCCTCAGGCTCCGTCCCGCCACCATCTGCGGCCCTGGCCCCCACCCCTGGACCCGATGCCATCCCGACCTTCACCGCCGGCACCAAGGTGTCGACCAACGCCACCGGCCTGCGCGTCCGGTCAGGCCCCGGCACCAGCCAGGGTGTGGTGGCGTCCCTGCCGGCGGGCAGCAACCTGGTGATCGAGCTCGGCCCGGTTCGCCTCGACAGCCACGGCTGGTACCTGGTTCGCGACGCCGATGCCGCCGCTCCAACGTTCGAAGAGGGCTGGGTCGCGGCCGGGTTCATGCCGGAGCCCTACCTCGTCCCCGCGAACTTCGACCTCCCCTTCAACCCGATCGTGACCGGCTTCGCCCACGAGGGAAACGGCGAGTTCGGCCCGGTCCCGATCGCCGATGCGAACTACGCGGTGCGCTGGATCGCCACCGTGCTGCCCGGCTCCGGAGGCTGCTCCTTCTCCGCTGATTTCGTGCCGGGCAGCGGGACCGCCCTGCCGGCGATCCGCGCCACCGTCGGATCGGCCCCCGCGCCGGGAAACCTGTATGGAGACTACTTCGCGGCCCATCCCGAGCTGATCGGCGACCTCTTCGTGCAGGTCACCTCCGATTGCAGCTGGGCGCTCACCTTCGTTCGTACCGGGACGGTCGGTCCGTAGGGCGCGTCTGCGAGACAGGTGACCTGTCGCTGACCGACGCCACGCTGGCCACATGAATCTGAGCGATCCGCCACCGTCCTGCCCCCGCCGGCCCGGGGCAGGCTAGGCTTCGAGGCACCATGCAGGATCTCGACGGCGGGGTCGTCTATAGCGCCAGCGACCTGGTCGGCTACCTCGAATGCGAGCACCTCACGACTCTGGAACGGGCCGTCTTCGTGACCGATCTGGAGCGGCCGAACCGTCTCGACCCCGAGCTGGACGTCCTGCAGCGCCGTGGCCTCGAGCACGAGAAGAAGTATCTCGCCTACCTTCGCGACCAGGGCCGGACCGTCGTCGACGGGCGCCATCCAGCCGGCGATGACCCAACCCGCAGCAAGCGCCAGCTGATCGAGCTGGACGCCGGACTGACGCTGCAGCGCATGCGCGAGGGCGCCGACGTCATCTACCAGGCGACCCTCTTCGACGGGACCTGGCTCGGCTACGCCGACTTTCTGTTGCGCGTCGACGGCTCGGGCGCCGCGAGCGGGCTCGGAACGTACCACTACGAGGTGGCGGATACGAAGCTGGCACGCCACGTCAAGGGTGGCGCACTCCTTCAGATGTGCGTCTACTCCGACCTGCTGGCCCGGAGCCAGGGGCGGATGCCCGAGAGGATGCATGTCGCGCTCGGCGGCAGCGGCCACCGAGTCGAATCGTTTCGGCTCGACGACTACCTGGCCTACTTCCGCAGCGTCAAGGGTCGATTCACCGGGGCGGTGGCGACCGGCCAGCCCCTGGTCTACCCGCTCCCGGTTCCACCCGAGCCGGTCAGCCACTGCGGCGTCTGTCGCTGGCAGGGTCATTGCGCGGGTCTGCGACGGGACGCCGACCACTTGAGCCTGGTGGCCGGGATGCGCTCGGATGTCGCGCGCCGCCTGACCAACGCTGGCATCGGCACCTTCGGCGCACTCGCCGCACTTCCGCAGCCGCTCCCCATCGTGCCGAAGGTGGGCGAGGCGGTGCTTGGCAACCTCCACCAGCAGGCCCGCCTGCAGTACGAGTCGCGCGACCTCCCCAAGCCGCGCTACGAGTTCCTGCCGCTCGAGGAGAATCGCGGGCTGGCCGCCCTGCCTCGACCAACCGCCGGTGACCTCTTCTTCGACATGGAGGGCGACCCATTCGCCGAAGAGGAGGGCCTCGAGTACCTCTTCGGGGTCTGGGACCCATCGACGCGAACCGATGCCGGAGACCCGACCTTCCACGCATGGTGGGGCCACAGTCGAGCCGCGGAAAAGGTCGCCTTCGAAGGCTTCATCGACTTCGTCATGGGCCGCTGGCGCGCCGCGCCCGCGATGCATGTCTATCACTACGCCGCGTATGAGCGCGGGAGGATCGGGATGCTGGCGACTCGCCATGCCACTCGCGAGATCGAGGTCGATCGCATCCTGCGCGGGGAGCTTTTCGTCGACCTCTTCGCCGTCGTTCGCCAGGCGCTCCGCATCGGCGTGGGCAACTATTCGATCAAGTCGCTGGAGCCCAGCTACGACTTCGTACGTCTGGTGCCACTCAAGGACGCGGGCTCGTCGGTCGTGGCGTACGAGCAGTACATCGCGTCGCTCACCGCGGGCGAGCCGATCCAGGAGATCCTCGACCAGATCCGCGACTACAACCAGGACGACTGCCGCTCGAATTTCGAGCTGCGCGACTGGCTCGATGCGCGTCGCGCGGAGCTGGAGGTCCGCTCGGGAGAGGAGGTCCCGCGGCGGAGTCCAAAGGTGGAGGAGCTCGAACGCACGCTGACGCCCGAAGATCGTCGGCGTCGCGATCTGGCGGATCGGCTGCGGGCGACCCCTGCCTCGAATCCCGATGCCCCCGTCACGCGACTGCTCGCCGACCTGCTGGAATGGCATCGACGCGAGGAGAACGTCGAGTGGTGGGCCTTCTTCGACCGCTGCCAGCAGTCCGACGAGCAGCTTGCCAAAGACGACGACGCGATCGGCCAGCTCGAATGGCTCGCCGAAATCGACCGGCCCAAGAAGTCGGTGCGACACCGCTATCGCTTCGACCCGGAGCAGCCATATAGGCTCAAGGAGGGTGATGATCCGGTCAATCCCGCTACGAAGCGCCCCGCCGGCTCGATCGTGGCGATCGACGCCCTCCACGGCACCCTGGACCTGCAGTGGGCCGCCAGTCTGGAGAGGGCACACCCGACCTCGCTCATCCCCAAAGGTCCGATCACCGCCACCATGCAGAAGGGGGCGCTCGAGCGGATGGGGTCCTGGGTGGAGCTGAATGGGCTGCGCGGTCCCGGTCCCTGGCGGTCTGCGCGGGATTTCCTGCTCGGGACTGCACCGCGCGCCGGGCAGCCACTGGGCGCGCGATTGGCAGGAGCAGGCGAGTCGAGCGGTGATGCCGCAGCGCGGCTGGTCCTCTCGCTCGACGAATCGGTGCTCCCCGTCCAGGGCCCGCCCGGATCTGGAAAGACGTGGACCGGGGCGGAGATGATCCTCGGGCTGGTGGCCGACGGCCGTCGGGTCGGGATCGTGGCCTTCACGCACCGCGCCGTCGAGAACCTGCTGGCAGAAGTGCTCGCACACGCCGCAAAGGCAGGCGTATCGGTCTCTGCAATCCGCAAGGTCGAAGCCGACGAGACACCGCCAGAGAACTGCGGCTATGCATGCACCACTCAGAACGAGGATGTTGCACAGGCGCTCACGTCCGGAACCGCGCAGGTTGCAGCGGGCACGGCCTGGCTGTGGGCGCGGCCGGAGTTCGACCGCTCCATCGACACCCTCTTCGTCGACGAGGCGGGCCAGATGTCCCTCGCGAATGTGCTCGCCGTATCCGGTGCGGCACGCAACCTCGTGCTGCTCGGCGATCCTCAGCAGCTCTCCCAGGTCAGGAAGGGAGCGCACCCCCCTGGCGCCGACGCATCGTCGCTCGAGCAGGTGCTCGCTGGCGAGCCGGTGATCGACCCGACCCGTGGCATCTTCCTGGCAGAGACCTGGAGATTGCATCCGGACGTCAATGCCTTCACGTCGGCGGCCTTCTATCGGGGTGAGCTCCGATCGGCGCCCAGCGCAGCTCATCAGTCGCTGACGGCACCGGGGCCGATGACCGGCACTGGCATCCGCTGGGCACCGGTTGTACACGCCGGCAACCACAACTCCTCCGACGAGGAGGCAGGCGCCATCCTCGAGATGTACCAGGACCTCCTGGCAGGCAGATGGACCGATGCCGATGGCAAGGATCGCCCGATCACGCCGGCAGACCTTCTGGTGATCGCGCCGTACAACGCCCAGGTCGATCTCCTCGATGAGCGCCTGCGCACGCTTGCCACCGCAGCTCCGGTTGCGCCACGTGAGCCCTGGGTTGCCACCGTCGACAAGATCCAGGGTCAGCAGGGAGCCGTCGCGATCTACTCGATGGCCACGTCGTCACAGGACGAGATGCCACGGTCGATCGAATTCCTGTACTCCCTCAATCGGCTGAACGTCGCCACCTCGCGCGGGCGCTGCCTTGCGATCGTGGTGGGGTCGCCCGAGCTCCTCAAGGTCCGCGTCCATACACCGGTTCAGATGCGCCTCGCCAACGCGCTTTGCCGCTTCGTCGAGATGGCGGCGGAACAGGCGGCCGCGCGGTTGACGATCGGGGCATGATCGGCGAATGCCAGGTCAGACCCCCCGACGCTGTTTCTGCGACCAGGACTTCGAGCGGCTCTTCGACGAAGAGCAGGCGGAGGATGACCTGGACGAGTGGCGCCGCCTCGGACCTCCGGAGGCGACCCAGGAGCTGATCGATGTGCTGCGCGTCGAGGGCGTCGAGGGCGCCGCGCTGCTGGACATCGGCGCCGGGGTCGGCATCGTGCACCTCGAGCTGCTCGAGGCGGGAGCGGCGACCGCGGTCGACGTCGATGCGTCCACGGCCTACCTGGCGACGGCCCGCGCTGAAGCCCAACGTCGTGGCCTGGGCGACCGGGTCGAGCATCGGTACGGCGATGTTGTCGAGCTGGCCGCCGCATTGCCGCCGTCGGACGTGGTCACGCTGGATCGCGTGATCTGCTGCTATCCCGATCTGCCGACCTTGCTCGGGGCCGCGCTGATGACCGGGCCACGGTTAATCGGGCTCGTGCATCCGAACGACGCCTGGTGGAGCCGCTCTTCGGCGGCTGCCTTCAACGTCGTCGACCGGGTCCTCCGGCGCCATCACTCGTTCTATGTTCACCGCCGGAGCACGATCGACTCGCTGCTCGGCCAGTCCGGCTTCGCACCGCGCCACCGGGGCGGGAGCCGGTACTGGAAGGTGTCGGTCTACGCGCGCTCGGAGGCTTGAGCGGCCGCGAAGGAACTGACGAAGCGCTCCTGGGCGACCGTCTCGACGGCTGACGGGTGGCGCACAGCACGCACCAGGGCGATCGCGGCGGCAGGGCTCGTCCCCCCGGCGACCACGGCGCAGGCTGCCACCGTGCCGCTCCGTCCGACGCCGCCCATGCAGGCAACCGCGACATCGCCGTTGGCACGCCCGTCGCGGATCTCGGACAGGATCGTGAGCATCTCGTACACCGATGCCGGTGGACTGCCGTCGGGCATGGCATGGCGGAGGATCTCGACACCGGCCGCCGCGGCCGCCGCCACGATCCCAGGATCGCCCCATCGAGCCAGCTCTGCGTCCTCGACCAGCAGCTCCAGTCGACGAACCCCCGCCTCGACCAACGATGCCAGGTCCACCTCGAGGTTGCGGGCGTAGACGCGACCGGGATAGCGGAACGAGACCCCGTGCTTGCCCGGCAGGATCGTCAGGCCAAGCCTGCCAGGGAGCCGATCGCCGAGCTGGGCGGCGTCGAGCCAATCGATCCGGAGGGGAGGGTCGAAGCCAGCGTGGTCGGCATTTTCGGCCAGGCCCCCGGCCATCAGTTCAAACTCGTCTTCGGGCAGAAATGGCCGGTCGGCTCGAGCGGCTGCCCGCAGAACGGACAGGCCGGACGCCCCGCAGCCACCAGCGAGGCAGCGCGGCGGATGAAATCGCGCGCACGAGCCGGTTCGACGCGCACCCGCAGCAGGTCGGGTCCGTCGGGCGCCTGGTCGGGCACCTCGGCAAAGCCACCGTCCTCGCTCACCGGTTGCGCCTCGATCACGATCTGACTCGCGGTGGCATCCCAGGCAAGTGCCATGGCTCCCACCCGGAACAGCTCCCTGGTTGGCTGCTCAAGGGGCCGGTCGTCGTGGGCCACCTGCGCCGGCAGCTCTCCGGCGAGCCCCTCCACCGCGTCGAGCAGCTCAGAGATGCGACCGGCGAGCGCGGCCACCTGCGTCTTTTCAAGTCCCACGCTGACCAGCGCGCCGCCCTGGCGCGCCTGCAGGAAGAAGGCGCGAGCGCCCGGCTCGCCGACCGCTCCGGCGACGAATCGGTCGGGAGTATCGAAGTCGAAGACGCGACGCACCATGGCGCCATCGTATCTGGAATCACGTCGCTACAGTTGAGCGCGACATGGCGAACCGGATACGCGGCTCGCGATTCGGCCTCCGTCGGGCGGGCCGAGTCCATGCGGCTCCGATGGCAGCCCAGCGGCGCGGTGGACCCGGTCCTCGAGCCAGGTCGTGGCTGAGCTGGGGCGCGGCCGCAATCGCCGTGGCGGCGGTCGCATTCATCGTCGGTCGCGCTGGATCCGAGATCGAGGTCCCGTCTCCGACTCCCCTGGCCAGTGTCGCCCCGTTGACGGTCACCTTCGGCACGGCGCTCGACCGTTCGACTGGCGAGGCCATCCAGCTGACCAACCGCTTCCGGGCCGGCGACCCGATCGCATACTCGGTCACGCTTGGCACCGCGGCCGGCGCCGACAAGGTGCTGGTCGAGATCGTCCGCGTCGACGGCGGCGCGGAGACGGTGGTGCAGCCGCCGGCGGAGCAGGGCATCTCGGCGGCGTCGCTGACCATTGCCTTCACGTTCGCCGTGTCCACCGACGAACTGCTCGTGGCATGGGGTCCCGGCGACTACTCGATGCGGATCTTTCTGCCGACCTCGGCCGCACCGATCGCGACCGGTCAGTTCACGCTGGTGGAGACCCCCGCAGGAGCGTTAGACGGGGAATATGGACCGTGAGCCGGGCATTGGGATCGGAGCTGTGCCCGATCTCCGATCCCGATTCCCCCGGCGTCAGGGTTGGACCCGCCGGCGTTGCACCTGGGCGGTTACCAAGACCAACCCCTCTGCGGCCCAGCCTAAGCCCACCGGACCGCACATGTCAACCCTTACTTGACCGAAAGAGCCTCCCTGGTCAGCTCGTATGCGCCACGGTGGTCGTCGAGCGTCGCCCGCAGTTCGGCCCATTCGCGCAGGACCTCGCGGGTGCGGCCGGCGGAGTGCCCAGCTCGAGCCAGGTCGGCGGCCTCGCCGTACCGAGCTTCGGCGCCGGAAGCGTCGTCCTGTCCCCGCAGCGCACGGGCCTCGGTGAGCATGGCGGTCAGCTCCACGGCGCGGTTGCCGGTGGCGCTGGCCATCACGATGGCCCGGCGCGCCAGGCTCGCGGCCTCCTGCATGTGACCCTGCGCGAGGGCCACCTGCGCATCGGTATCGAGCACCGCGCACAGGAATCGCTCGTCACCGACCTCTTCGAAGGCGGCACGCGCCTCGTCGGCCAACTCCACCGCACGCTCGATGTTGCCGGTGGCCAGGTAAGCCAGCGCGAGCGTGTTCTCGATCTGGGCAGATTCGAAGGTGGCCCCGGCCGAGCGAAGCAGAGCCAGCCCCTGCGTGCCGGTCCGAATGGCTGCCTCGAGGTCACCGGTCTCCTGGTAGCTGATCGCCAGGTTGAAGAGAAACATCGCGCGGCGCCGGTCGTCGAGGTCCTCGGACAGGCCGCGCGCGGTCTCCAGGTGGGTGAGCGACCGAGCGTAGTCGCCGCTGCGCGACGCGACCGCCGCGAGAGCCATCAGCAGCCGCATCTCGAAGTCGGGCTCGACCTTCAATCCACCCCGCACCCGTTCGAGGAGCGAGGAGAGGAGGCTCTGTGCGTCGGCCTCCTGGTCCGCGAGGTAGAGGCCATAGGCCAGCCAATAGCGTGCCTGCGCCTCGTCCGCGACGCGGCCGAGCGAACGGAAGATGCGGGCCGCCTCTGAGGCAGCGCCGACCGTCTCCTTGCCGTTGTCAAGTCGCGCCAGCGCCTCTGCGCGACCGCGCAGGATCTCGGCGCGTCCCTGGTCGTCGATCGGCGCGTCGAGCAGCGACAGGTACCCGTCAGCTGCCGCCTGCCAGTCGCCGGCAGCCAGGGTCATGTCGACTGCCAGCCGGCTCCAGGCCGGATTCTGCTCGTCGAGGAAGTGGCTCGCCGGCAGCGAGAGTCGCTCGGCCAGGTAGCTGAGCGCGACCATCGAGGGTCGGGCGATGCCGGTCTCGAGCGCGCTGACATAGGCCTTGGTGTAGCGATCGCCGGCGAGCTGCTGCTGCGTCAGGCCGCTGCGCTTGCGCGCCTCGCGGATGCGAGCACCGATCTGCAGGGCCAATGCGCTGTCGCGTTCGATGCTGTGGGCGGGCGTGCGAGTGCGCGGCATTGGCGGGAAGTATAACGACCTTGGCAAGCCCCATTTGACCGGCGGCTCAGTCGGAAGTACTGGGCGCCGATATGCCCCCCGGTACCGTTGGGTGATTGAAGAGGCGACCTCCGGATACGACCTTCTTCGTGCGGTCACGTCCCTTTCCGGGGCGGCTGCACCAGGGAGACGCATATGCGCAGCGCTCACACCGGCGGCGGCTGGCCGAGCTAGGTCAGTCCCGCCCCCCAACGTTCGCAAATCGCCGCGGGCGGCGCCCCTCCTGTGACTCCCAGGGGAAGGTGACCAGCCCGCGGCTCCATGTCCGCACGTCACAGTGGCGGCAGCTCCTGGACCACGCTGAGGGCCGGCGAGAAGAGGTCGCCGACTTGAGCGAGGCGCTCCGACAGGGTCCGGATCGTCCACCGATCCGGCGTGACCGCGGTATCGTCGAGCTCCTCCCAGCGGATCGGCGCCGACACCGGCGCGCCGGGTGACGGCCGCGCCGAATATGGCCCGACCAGTGTCCGGTTGATGGCGTTCTGGGTGAAGTCGAGGCGCGCCTTGCCGCCGCGGTCCCGTTTCGACCACTGCCAGCTGACCAGCTCGGGCACCATCTGGCCCACCGCTCGCGAGAGCGACTCGACCCAGTCCCGGGTCTGCTCGAAGGTGTAGATCGGCTTGAT
>JBBQGI010000050.1:0-10534 GCA_038322875.1 Candidatus Limnocylindria bacterium
AGCGCGCGCTGTTGTGGACGCACACGAACAGCACCCGTCGCTTGTCCATGCGACCAGCCTAGCGGGCTTCTCGGGGATGAGCTGTGGACAAGTTGTGAAAGATCATTGAAGTTCGGGGATAAGTGGGGTTGTGGCTCGTGGTGTCCGGCCTTACTCTTCGGTTGTCCCGAAGGGGCAGCCAAGGGCACCCGAGATTGCATCAACGGACCGGCGGCGGTTCCTTCGGGGCATTTCTTTGCCCCGAATTTCCTATCCTTCGCGCAGGCGGAGCGTGATCCCGCTATTGGTCGCCGGCCAGGTTCCGCTGCAGCCGCCGCACCACCTCTGCGGTCTCGTCGGCGGGACCGTGCCCCGGCTCGGATGACGGCCCGGCGAACGTGCCGAACTGTCGATCCCCCGCATCGCCCAGCCCTGGCACGATGTAGCCGCGCTCGTTCAGAGCTCGATCGACGGCGGCCACGTGGATGTCGACGTCGGGGTGGTCGTGTGAGAGCCTGCCGATGCCCTCGGGCGCCGCGATCAGCGATACCTGCTTGATGCGCGCCGCGCCCCACGCCTTGAGGATGTCGACGGTGGCCGATGATGAGCCGCCGGTCGCCAGCATCGGGTCCAGGATCAGGCAGACCTGCACGGTGGCGGCGTCCGGCAGCTTGTTGTAGTACTCGACCGGCTTCAGGCTGCGCTCGTCGCGATACAGGCCGATATGCCACACCTCCGCGGTCGGCATCAGCTCGAGCATCGCATCCACCATGCCCAGGCCGGCCCGCAACACGGGGACCAGGCCGACCTTCGGGGCGAGCTCCGCCCCTGCCATCGGCTCGAGCGGAGTCTCGACGGTGATCGGCTGGGTGGTCAGATCCGCCATCGCCTCGTAGCCGAGCAGCCACGAAAGCTCGCGCACGAGCTCCCGAAACTTCTTCGGCTCGGTGGTGCGATCTCGCAGGAGCGAGAGCTTATGCTCCACCAGCGGGTGATGCGAAACGTGGAGGTTGGGGAAGCGCGCGGGGTCCATGAGCGGAATTCTAGGCGGCCTCTTGACTACCCACTACCTCGATTTCTATTGTGCTGCTAGGCTATCGGTCCTTAACGCCGATTCGTCGCGCCTGTGCCGGCAATGTTTAATTGGCCCGCGACGCAGAGGAAGGAGCCAGCTGTGGTCTTTGGAACCAAACGAGACACAAAGGCCGACTCTGGCCTCCGCGAGGACGTGGTCGGCAACCTGTATCCAGATAGCTTTACCGATGAGGCAGAGATGACGCCCAGCCCGATGGAATATCGCCGGCCGGATCCCGGCAACGAGAGCGTCATCGATCCGCATGCCCGCTTCAACGGCAAGTACGTGTCGGACCGCGACCTGCGAATCGAAGGCGAGGCGAGCGGCGAGATTGAGTGCTCCGGCACGCTGATCATCAGCCCGCAGGCCAAGGTGCGCAGCTCGATCACCGCGGCGAACGTGATCATCAACGGTGACTACGAGGGCGACGTCGACTGCGGTGGCCGCTTCGAGATCGGCTCGACCGGCCGGGTCAAGGGCAAGGTCAAGGCGCAGGTCCTGGTCGTCAAGGAGGGCGCTCATTTCGAGGGCGCGGTCCTGATGACACCGGAGGGCCGTGTTTCCGCCGCGCCGGCACCGGCCCCCGCCCAGCCCCAGGCCTCCAGCGGCAATGCGGCCAAAGGCCCCGTGCCCACGCCAGCATCCGCCGCGGGACAGGGCAGCATCTTCAGCAAGGATCGCGATTCGGGCCAAGCCCCGGAGCGCGCCGCCGCCAACCCCGGCTCCGCCGGCAACTCCTGATCAGGTAGGTCACGCGCCGGCGTGGCCCGCCTGCTGGTCGAGGTCACCCGCGGCGATCGCGTCGAGTCGCGTCATCGCGGCTCAATTGCGGTCGTGTCGCCGTCCGGCGAACTGATCGCCTCAGTTGGCGACCCCGACGAGCTCACCTTCTTCCGGTCCGCGGCGAAGCCATTCCAGCTGGCGCCATTCGTGGCCTCGGGGCGCTTCGACGCTTACGATCTGCCGTCGCCGACCGAGGCGCTGGCAGTGATGTCCGGATCGCATTCGGGCGAGGACAGGCACGTGCGCACGGTGCAGGCTGTCCTGCGGGCCGGCGGGCTGACCCGCGAGGTGCTTGCCTGCGGGACGGCAGTTCCGACCGATGCCGAGACCGCCGAGCGGCTTCTGCGCGATGGCGAGCCCCCAACTGCACTGCGTCACAACTGCTCGGGCAAGCACGCCGGGATGGCCCTGCACGCGAAGGCCGCCGGTTGGCCGATCGAGACCTACTGGCAAGCCGATCACCCTGTCCAGCAGCTGGCCCTGCAGTCGATCTCGATGATGACCGATACCCCCATAGCTGAGATCGCGATCGGTATCGACGGCTGCGGAGCGCTGACCTTCGCGGTTCCGCTGCGTGCCCTGGCCCTGGCATTTGCCCGCCTGGCGGATCCCTCAGCGGTGACCGACACCGCGATGAGCGCATCCATCCTGCGCATCCGTGACGCGATGATGGCGCACCCCGAGCTGGTCGCCGGGGATCGGCACGAATTCGACACGGCGCTGATGCGCGTCGCGCCGGGTCGGCTCGTCTCCAAGTGGGGCGCGGAGGGGGTCCAGGGAGTTGCCGCTCTGGCAGGTGCGCGAGGCGAGGGAAGCGCTCCGGCGGGGCTCGCCCTCAAGATCGAGGATGGCGACCGTTCGCGGCGTGCGCGCCAGGTCGCCAGCTGCGACGCGCTGCGGCAGCTGGGGACGCTCAACGCTGCCGCATTGGATCGGCTCAGCGAATACGCGTCCCCGGTCTCCCTCGATCCACGGGGCGAGCTATCCGGGGTGGTCCGGCCCGTCTTCGCGTTGGGCTAGCTCAACCAGCCGCGGATCGCATCCGCGCGGCGAATTAAGCGAGGCACCAGCACGAGAGCCGGCAACATGGTCCCGATGAGCACGGTCGCGACGTTCAGCAGGGTGCGGATCAGGAACACGGGCTATTGTGCGCATACGCACGAGGACCAACTGGACCGATGAACGGGCAGAAGACCGTTGACGAATACATTGCCGCCTTCGACGACTGGCGCACCGATGCCATGAAGCGCCTGCGCGAGGTGGTCAAGGAGGGGGCGCCGCACTCAGCGGTGGGGATCAAGTGGGCCCAGCCGGTCTGGGAATGGAACGGACCGATGATCTGGATGAAGGCCTACCCGAAGCACGTCAACATCGGCTTCTGGCGCGGCACCGAGCTCGACGATCCGAAGAAGGTGCTGACCGGCGACGGCGAGCGGATGCGCCACATCAAGCTCACCTCGGTCGAGGAGATCCCGGCCGATGCGCTGCGCGAGCTGGTCAAGCAGGCGGTGAAGCTGAACACATCGAAGGGCAACCCGACCCTCGGGCGGTGAGGTCCTGGCTCGGCGCCGCTGTCATCGGCCTGGTACTGGTCGGTTGCGGGCAGGCGACGGTATCGGTGCGGGAGGGTGCGTTGCGGTACGTGGCGCTGGGTGATTCCTACACGATCGGCACATCCGTCAGCTCCGCGGAGAGCTGGCCGAGCCAGCTTGAGGCGCGCGTGCCGCACCTAAAACTGGTGGCCAACCTGGGGGTAAACGGCTACACCTCGCGCGACCTGATCAGCGACCAGCTGCCGGCGCTGCCCGGGCTGCAACCGGAGTTCGTGACGCTCTTGATCGGCGTCAATGACGTAGTGCAGGGGGTCCCCGAAGGGACCTACGCGGCCAACCTGGAGGAGATCCTGGACGCCGTCCTGGGATCGGTCCCAGCGAACCGTGTCGTGTGCGTGGCGACGCCCGACTACACCGTCACGCCGCAGGGATCGGCCTTCGGGTCGCCTGAGCAGCAGCGCGCAGCGATCGCGCGCAACAACGAGCTGCTGGGGGCGGCATGCGCAGCGCGCGGCATCTCGTTTGTGCCCGAGATCTTCGAGGCGTCGAAGCTGGCGGCCTTCGATCCGTCGCTGGTGGCAGGGGACGGATTGCATCCCTCTGGCGCCCAGTACGCCACCTGGGTCGATGCGATTCAGCCGGTCGTCGAAACGCTGCTGGCGGGAGAGCCCTAGCCGATCCTAGCCGTCCCGAAGAGTCGGCGTGAGCTCGGAGAGGTCCCAGGCGCGAACGCTGTCGGGGCGCAGGCTGAGCACGACTCCCCGATCGCCGCGCCGCGCGGCCAGGGCCTGGCCACCGGCGGCTCCCAAGTAGCGGGAGGAGATGGCCAGCCGAGCCTCGCCGACGCCATCGGTTCGCAGGTCGGCGACGCCGCGAGCCTCCACGCCACGGAACGGCGGGACCGCCTCGAAGATCAGGAGCGACACGCGGCGGTCGGAATCGAGGTGCGTCAGCTTCCCGTCGCCCGGGGCAATCACCACCTCGAAAGCGCGGTCCGCGGTCCATCGGTACCAGACCGGGGAGAGGTGCACGCTGCCATCAGCGCGATGGACGGCCAGTGCCGCGGGGGACGGCGCCTCGAGGAGCGGAAGCATGTCGTCGAGGCTGAGCCGGGGCATGGGCGCGAGGATACGCCCCTGCTACCATCGGGCGACCGATGAGCACCCCTGATCCGACCCCGATTCGCGTGCGCATGGCGCCGAGCCCCACCGGCCCGCTGCACCTCGGGACGGCGCGCACCAGCCTCTACAACTTCCTGTTCGCCCGCCACGTGGGCGGCACGTATGTCCTGCGCGTGGAGGACACCGATTTCGAGCGTGGCACCGAGGCCTTCGAGAGCGACATCATCGACAACCTGCACTGGCTCGGCATCTCCTGGGACGAGGGGCCGCAGGTCGCGGGCGGCGAGGATATCGGCCCGTATGCCCCCTACCGGCAGAGCCAGCGGATGGAGCTGTACGCAGGCGAGGCCGATCGGCTCCTGGCCAGTGGCGCGGCATATCACTGCTACTGCACCCCCGACGAGCTCGACGTGGTACGTAAGGAACAGGAGCGCAACCACGAGGCGCCGCGCTACAACGGCCGCTGCCTGCGCCTGACCGATGCCGAGCGTGCCTCATTCAAGGCCGAGGGCCGCCGTCCGGCGCTGCGCTTCAAGGTCCCCCCGGAAAAGATCGGCTTCGACGACCTCATTCGCGGCGAGGTCGAGTTCGACAACGGTCTGCTCGGGGACTTCGTGATCGTACGCGGCGACGGGATGCCGCTCTACCACTTCGTGGTGGTGGTCGACGACGAGGCGATGGCGATCACTTACGTCGTGCGCGGCGAGGACCACCTGTCGAACACGCCCAAGCACATCGCGCTGATCCGGGCGCTCGGCTACCGCGAGCCGCGCTTCGGCCACATCCCTCTGATCCTGAACCCGGATCGCTCGAAGATGAGCAAGCGCAAGTCGCAGACCGCGATCGCCGCCTACCGCGAGCAGGGCTACCTGCCCGAGGCGATGGTCAACTTCCTGGCCTTCCTGGGCTGGTCGCCCGGGACCGAAGAGGAGATCTTCTCGCTCGAAGAGCTGGCCGCTCGTTTCGAAATCGCGGAGGTGCACAAGGCCGGGGCGGTCTTCGACAAGGACCGCCTGGACTACCTCAACGGGGTCTACATCCGATCGCTGGCGGATGGGCAGCTGGCGCTCCGCCTGCGTCCGTTCCTGCCGGTCGAGCTCGACGACGACATCGTCATGCGGCTGGCGCCGCTGCTGAAGGAGCGACTGGTGCGCCTGGCGGATGCCACCGAGCTAGCCGCCTTCCTGACCGAGACCGATGAGCAGGTCGCCGCGCTCCACGAGCCCGATCAGCCGGTGCCGAAGGGTCGCACGGCAGCCGAGACCGCTGCCGCGCTCGGCTTGGCTCGAGATGCGCTGGAGGCTGTCGCCGAGGCCGATTTCGCTTCCGGTGAGCTCGAGGCGATCTGCCGAGCGGCAGCTGAGGCCCACGGCTGGAAGCCGGGCGACTTCTTCCGGCCGCTCCGCGTGGCGATCACCGGTCGCGCCATCTCGCCGCCCCTTTTCGGCTCGATGGAGTTGCTGGGACGCGATCGCACCGTCTCGCGGATCGACGCCGCGATCGCGCGGCTCGGAGGCTGAGGTGTCGACCTGCGCCAGCTGCCAGACCGAGAATCCGGAGGGGGCGAGGTTCTGCTACTCGTGCGGAGGCGCCATTGGCGTTCTGGTGGAGTCCGCCCGCGAGTCGCTCAAGACGGTGACCGTTCTGTTCATCGATGCCGTCTCATCAACGGCGCTGGGCGAGCGGATGGATCCTGAGTCGTTGCGCGCCGTGATGACCCGTTACTTCGACGTGATGCGTGACGCGATCGAGGCGCATGGCGGCGCCGTCGAGAAGTTCATCGGCGATGCGGTGATGGCCATCTTCGGTGTGCCCGTCGTGCACGAAGACGATGCGCTGCGCGCCTGCCGCGCGGCAATCGAGATCCGCAGCCGCCTGGCGGAGCTGGAGCCGCAGATCCGTGCAGACCGGGGCGTGGCGATCGAGTGGCGCGCGGGAATCAACACCGGTCCGGTGGTCGCTGGAGACGTGGCGGCCGGTCAGCGGATTGTCACGGGTGACGCGGTCAACGTCGCGGCTCGCCTGGAGGCAGCCGCTGCTCCGGGCGAGATACTTCTCGGAGCCGAGACGTACGCCCTCGTCCGCAACGCGGTCTCGACCGAAGCGGTTGAGCCGCTGACGCTGAAGGGCAAGACGGAGCCGGTTCCGGCCTGGCGTCTTACGGGCGTGTCCGAGTCCGCGGGCAGGCAGTCGCGGCCGTCCGATGCGGCCTTGGTCGGGCGCCGCCGGCCGCTGAGGAACCTGGCCGACGCGTTCAGCGAGGCGGTCGAGGAACGCATCTGCCACCTCTTCACCATCGTCGGGGCGGCCGGGGTCGGGAAGTCGCGCGTCGTCGAGGAGTTCATCGCCTCCTTGGGTGACCAGGCTCAAGTCGCCTCCGGTCGCTGCCTGGCATACGGGCAGGGGATCACCTACTGGCCGGTGGCCGAGGCAATCCGGGACGCCGTCGGCCTCGCGGACGGTGATGGCCCCGAGACGGTTGTCGCACGCCTGCGGGAGGTGCTCGGCTCGGGGCCGGAGGCGGAGCGGGCCGGTGCCATCGTGGGCGGTCTGCTGGGGATCGAGGACAGCCCCACCGCCCCCGATGAGATCTTCTCAGCCATCCGCAAGACGTTCGAGGCGGTGGCCCGACGGAAGCCGCTGATCCTGGTGCTCGATGACATCCACTGGGGCGAGCCGACCTTCCTCGACCTGATCGAGCACATGGCGGACTGGACGCGCGACGCGCCGATCCTCCTCATCGCCATCGCGCGGGCGGATCTGCTCGAGAAACGGCCGACCTGGGGTGGTGGCAAGCGATGGGTCACCACCATGCAGCTCGAGCCCCTCTCAGACGTCGAGAGCGAGGAGCTGGTCGCGAGCCTGCTGGGTCGCGCCGACCTCCCGGCGGAGTTCAGGACCCATATCAGCCACGCTGCCGAAGGCAATCCGCTCTTCGTGGAAGAGCTGCTGGCAAAGCTGATCGATGACGGATTCCTGGTACACGCGGGGGATGGCTGGGCGGCTCCGGGCGACCTGCGCGAGCTCTCCCTGCCGCCGACCATCCAGGCACTGCTGGCGGCGAGGCTGGATGGGCTGGGCAGCGAGGAACGAACCGTCATCGAGCGAGCGTCAGTCGAGGGCAAGGTGTTCCACCGCGGTGCGGTGATGGAGCTGGCACCGGAGCCGATGCGTGGGCAGGTTCGCGATCGGCTGGCGAGCCTGATGCGGATGGAGCTGGTGCGGCCAGACCAGGCATCGTTTGCCGGCGACGAGGCGTATCGGTTCCGGCATCTGCTGATCCGGGACGCCGCCTACCAGGCGCTTGCCAAGCAGACCCGATCTGAGCTGCATGAGCGATTCGCTGGTTGGCTTGAGCGAGTTGCCGTCGAGCGCCTGGCCGAATACGAGGAGATCATCGCCTACCACCTTGAGCAGGCCTACCGCTATCGGATCGAGCTGGCCCCGCCCGATGCTCAGGCCAGGACGTTGGCTGAACGGGCAGGGGCGCTGCTGGCCGATGCGGGCGAGCGGGCGGATGCGCGCAACGACGTGTCTGCGACGGTGGATCTGCTGGGCCGCGCCGCCGAGCTGCTGCCGGACGCGCCGCGCCGGCGCCGGCTCCTTCCCCGACTGGCGGATCGTGTCTACGAGGCCGGCGACTCGGCTCGGGCCGAGCAAATCCTGGCGGACGCGATCGCCGATGCAGATCGCGCAGGCGACGAGGGTGCCGCTGCGCACGCGGGGCTTGTCCGCAGCTTCGTGTATTCATCGACACGTTCCACCGAAATGTCGGAATCACTCGAGGAGGCGGAGCGGCTCAAGGCGATCCTGGAGCGTGTCGGCGACGAGGCGGGTGCGAACCTGGCGGAGGCCTGGGCAGCCTTCACCCTGTTCGCCATGGGCAGGGCAGGCGAGGCAGCACGACGAGCCGGCGCCCTGGTTGACCTCGGCCCCGGCGACGAGATCTGGCGACGCCAGGCTCGCATATCGCGTGGCGTGTCGCTGGTCTGGGGGCCCACGCCCGTCGAGGAGGCCATCGCCACGGTTGAGGCCCAGGCCAATCTCGGAGAGCCCGGCTTCTATCGAGGCGTCGCGCGCATGCGAATGCTACAGGGACGCGTCGACGATGCGCGCGAGCTCCACGCGAAGGCACGGGCCCGGTTCGAGGAGCTTGGGAACCGCCACCAGCTCATCTCATTACGTCAGGACGATGGTGAGGCGGAGTACCACGCGGGCAACCTTGCTGAAGGTGCACGCCTCCTCAGGGAGTGCTACGAGGGCCTGACCGCGACCGGTGATCGTTCCTTTGCCTCCACCGTGGCGGTGACGCTTGGGGAGGTCCTGCTTGATCTCCCGGAGGACGATCAGGCCGGTGACTACGGCAGGATCGCGTGCGACACCTCGTCGACCGATGACGTCATCTCCCAGGCCGGTGGCCGCGCGGTGCAGGCACGGGTGCTCTCACGGCGTGGGGATCACCAGGGAGCGGAGAAACTGGCCCGTGACGCTGTCGCGATCATTAGCCGCACCGACTACCTCGACCGTCATGCCGACATCCTCGTTCACCTCGCGCATGTTCTCCACGAGTCGGGAAATCGTGAAGAGGCGGTCGCGGCGGCTCGAGAGGCCATCACGCTCTACGACCGGAAGGGGGCGACCTTCTTCGTGGAGAGGGCACAGCGCCTGATCGACGAGTGGAGCGCCTAAGGCAGCTTTCAGGCGCCTGGCACCAGGACGATCCGACCCGATACGCTCCCCTCTGCCAGGCGGTCATGGGCAGCGGCAGCGTCAGCGAGGGGCATGCGCTCGACGGTCCATTTCATCCGGCCACGCCGCGCGAGCCGTACGACCTCCTTCAGGTCGGCGAGCGAGCCCCATGCGGTGGTGGTGAGGCTGGCCTCGACAGGGATGCGGGAGAAGCTGAACTCGTGGTGGCCGCCGCCCTCGCCTACCAGCGACACGAGGCCACCCGGCGCGACGTTCCGAACCGCGTACTCGAGGCTCGGGCTGTCGCCGACGAAGTCGAAGACCACGTCCGCCGGTCCGCCCAGGCCCAGCTCCACCAGCGCCTCGTCGCCCATCAGCAGGCCCAGGTCGGCGCCCAGCTCATCGGCGAGCAGCAGCTTGTCGGCATTCAGCTCGCGGACCGCGATCGTCAGGTCGGGCAGGCGACGCAGGTACTGGAGCGCGAACTGGCCGAGGCCACCCAGGCCGATGAGCAGCACGCGGGCGCCCGGCTGCAGCCAGGCGGAGGCGCGCTTCACGGCGCGCCATGGGGTGACGCCCGCATCGGCCAGCGGGGCGGCGTGCCATGGATGCAGGTCGCCCAGCGCCACCAGGTGGCGGGCGTGCGGGACGATCATGTACTCGGCATAACCGCCGTCGCGCTGGAAGCCAGGCGAGGCAGACCGCTCGCAGCGCTGCTCCTGGCCTGCCGCGCACTGGGTGCAGGCGCCACAGCCCCAGCCACCGAAGACGATCACCGGCTCGCCGTTGTGCAGACGCTCGTGGCGCAGCTCCGTGGCGGCCTGGGGGCCGGAGGCATCGATCCAGCCGGCGACCTCGTGACCCAGCGTCAGCGGTCGCTCGACCTTGATCCGATCGCTCCGCGCGATATGCAGGTCGGTGTGGCACACCCCGCAGCCGCCGACCTTGATCCGGATCTCGGTGCCGATGGGCTCGGGCAGCGGCACCTCCTCGATGTGCAACGGCTCGCCCGCGACGTGACTTCGGACGGCGAGCATCGGCCTAGCCTGGCGGGAAGATCGCTTCGAGCAGGCGAGCGACGAGGCCCTTCGGCGTGGCCTGCTCGACGATATCCAGGTTGGTGCCGTCCACGCCGATCGCGAAGGCGGTCGGCTCGGCGTTGAAGTTGGCGCGCAGCTCGGTGGTCGGGATGCCAAGCTGGGAGACGGCGATGCGCCGCTCGTCTGAGAAGAGCAGGTACGGGAGCTCGAGCTCCGCAACGTAGGCGGTCTGCTGCTGCTCGTTGTCAGTGGTCACGCCGATGACCGCCACGCCTCGCTTCTGAAGCCGCGGAT
>JBBQGI010000051.1:0-10375 GCA_038322875.1 Candidatus Limnocylindria bacterium
CCTCCGTCGGTTCACCACTTTCCGGATCGCCCTGGTAAGCCAGCTCGCGGTCGCCATGAATGGCGTGGTGGCCGCGCCGCTGCAGTTCATCGCAAACGGAAGTCTTGCCGGTGCTGGAAAGGCCTTCGATCAGATAATTCCTCCTGCCCATGTGCTGGAGAATACTCACCATGAGAGACACCACGGACTCACCGAGTGCTGGCGTCTCGTGCCACCGGACGGGGTGGTGGATTCGGCACAGGTGACGGATAACGACTAGGTAGTCGTGATGGTGGTTCGGGATGGCGGTTCTCGCTCCGCAGGTGTCGGGAGCAACCTGACAGTGTCCCGTGTGCCGGTGGAAGGCCGAGGTGGTGATAGGCGGCCTGGAGATGCTGTCGGGGCGCGGCAAGAAGGAGTACGCCAAGGAAGCGCAGGCGGTCGCCGCCACCGCGAAGACGGCATGCCGATCGCTGCGATGGCGGCCGAAGATGGCGCGGCCGCGGAGGCGCTGGTCGCGATGTAGTCGCATCCGCGGGCGAGGCGTCCGAGGTGGGCGTCTCGCCCGGGTGCCATGGGTGAGGAGTTGTCACCCGGGGCGTCTATCAGCCCTCGCGTCCATATGACGGCCGACCAGCAAGACCGCAGGGCGCGGGGGCCGCCGTAGGCCGGGGCTGGATGTCCCCATGACACTCGCCGCCAGCCGGGCCTTAGTAAGCCCGGTTTTCGTGCTTGTTCTGGATGGTGAGCGGCCAGGGATTCGAACCCTGAACCTAGTGATTAAGAGTCACTTGCTCTGCCGTTGAGCTAGCCGCCCTCGGGCATGATGGCGGAGGCGGGGGAGAGGGTCAACCCGAACCAGGTCGGCGTCGTGAGAAGCCGCGCCAGGCGACGAAACCGATGGACGCCACCACGATGAATGCCAGGCCTCCGATCACCACCGGCCGATCGACTCCGAACCATGTGCCACCGGGCTCCGGCTCAGCGCTCGGGGCCGCCGATGCCCTGGTCGCCTCTGGCGTCGATGTGGCGGTCGGGGCGGGTGTCGCGGTTGGGCCGGGCGAGGGAATCGGCGTCGGGGTTGGAAGTGGCAGGCCGGTGATCGGGTCGACCATGGTGAAGTGGGTCCAGAGGTACTCCCGGATGCTCAGGCCCGACTCGTGGACCTTCGCCGCGATCTCGCGTCCGAGGTAGCGGTAGTGCCAAGGCTCATAGTGGAAGCAGGTGGCGTTGGAGAAGAGAGCGCCATCCGCGCTCTTCGGATAGCTCACGACCCATCCGTACTTCCAGGCGTTCTCCGCCATCCACCCCCCTGCCGGTGTCGTCGCCCAATCGCCCTGCAGCGCGCTGCCGCCCCCCTTGGTCATGAAGTCGATCGTCAGGCCGAGCTGATGCTCCGAGTGGCCCGGTCGCTGCGAGTACGTGATCGCGTGGTCGTAGCTGTCCACTGCAACCCATCCGTTGAAGCTGGCGACCTGTTCGGCGTAGCTCCGGTAGGGGCTGTTGACGCCAATGGGCGTGCCGGCGGCGGCGGCAGCGTCGGCCATGGCCCCGAGGTCGTGGATCGCAACCTGCCGGATGAGTCCGGGACCGGAGATCCCTGCATCACTCACCGGCACGAGATCGGGTGGCACGTAATCCTCCCCGACCGTCAGGAGCCAGTCCACCAGCGTGGTGCTCCAGCTGTCGTAGTCGTTCGGGAACGTCGGGATCTCGGCGAGGCGGCATGCCGGGAGCGGCCCGATGGCGGCGGCGGGGGGCGGGTTGGTCGCCGGAAGGGCCAGCAGTCCGGCGCCGATGAGAAGGCCGATGACGGGCACGCGAAGTGCGTCGAGCGGTGAGGAGGGGTCCTTGCGTTTGTTCATGGCTGCCTGCGGGTGGCTACGATAGCGCCGTGAGGCACCCGGCGACGCTCCGAGGAGTCACCGCCGTGGCGGTCGTGCTGCTGCTCGTCGGGTGCGCGAACTCCAGCCCCAGCCCCAGCGTCCTGCCGTCCCCAACCGCCACCCCGACTGCACAGCCGACTCCGACGGCAACGCCAATCCCTCCGCTCACCTTCCCGCTGGCCGTGGTCACCGGCCTCACGAATCTCAAGGCCACGATCACCCTCGAGGAGCTTGGCACGCTCGCCAGTGGTGGCCAGCTCGAGGTGCCATGCGGAGTGACGATCGACCAGCCGCAGCTGACGGCGAGCGCTCCCTGCGTCGCCGCTGATCAGATCGGCGCCGACCTCCACACCAATCAGGAGCTCGTGGCGCTCCTGCCGCCGGGCCTCGTCGAGCCCGCCACCAAGGTCCTCGCGATAGCCGGCGACGGGCCGTACGGACTCTTTGGGCCGGATCTGTTCGGCGACCCCGAGGCTCGCGCACTGCCGTACCCGATCATGGCTTCGGCGCCGGCGGAGGGCCCCGGTGCACTCGACCCGGCCTGGACCGGGTATGACGCGTCTCAGACGTGGAACCTGACCGCGATCGGAAGCCTCTGTGCGGATCGTGTGGCCGCCTATCAGGCCGTGACGCTGGGCAAGGGCTGGGACTGGCCCTTCAACGGCGGGACCGCGACGACCGGCAAGCCGTTCATCAACCCGAACCCGCCGGCCGGCATCTCCGCATTCCCGATCGTCAAGCCGGCCGAGACCGGCAATGACGGGCTCACCGCCAGCATCAGCAAGCGATCCGACCTCGCCCTGGCAGATCACAAATGCCCGATCGTCCGCAACGAGAACTGGGTGCAGAACAAGACCGGCCCGCCGAGCCTGTCGGTGCCGGAGGCCGTCGTGACCCGATGGGAGGACTTCCTCGGCCTCGATGCGGTGTACCTGGCGGCCGACCACCAGAGCGACCGGGGCGTCAAGGGCATCCGCTCGACGCTCGAGATCCTCGACCAGCACGGACTCCCGCACACGGGCCTCGGGTTGGACCTCGATGAGGCCCTCGAGCCCGCCTACGTCGAGGTCGCCGGGCTGAAGGTGGCGTTCGTGTCCTGGAACGAGGTGACGGGCCCCGTACATGCCGGTCCGAGCACGCCTGGTGTCGCGTGGCTCAACCAGGCGAACGTCGATGCGGCGGTGGGTCGCGCGCAGGCCGCCGGCGCCGACCTGATCATCTGCGACCCGCAATGGTGGGGCGGTGACGAATACCACCCCGACCTGCGGGGGTCGCAGCTGGACGCCGTCGACTGGATGGACGCGGCCGGCTGCGACCAGGTCATCGGTGGTGGGCTCCACGTCACCGGCGGCCTGTTCCTCCGCGATCGCCCGAATGGCGTCAGCCTCATCGACGCCGGTCCGGGCAATTACATGTACGGACAGCCCTGGTGGCAGGAGACGCAGGAGGGCGTCATCCTCGACCTGTCATTCCGTGGGAAGACCCTCGTGAACATCCGCTTCCACCCATACGCCATGCTCCTCAACGCCCGCCCGAGCCTCACCGACCCGGAGGGCGACGGTCAGTACGTCCTCGAGCGCATCTGGCAGGCCTCGGAGATCGACTACTAGGGTCGACCCGCCATCAGCTGCCCGGCTGGGCGGGACCGCCGAACGGCTCGGGCGCCTTGCCATAGTGCTCGTCGAGGAAGCCGCGCACCGCATCAATATCGGCGGTGTCCAGGTAGAGCAGCCAGTTCCAGGCGGTGACCGCGATCGGGTGGCCGAAGTCGGCGCCGCCCCATGGCACCAGGATCACCTTGAAGCGCTCGGTGGTGACCTGCTGCGTGATGAACTCGGTGAGTGTCGCCAGACCAGCGGCGTCGAGCCGCGACGGCTGGTACCAGACCACGATCCCGCCGTGCTCCAGGTTGTGGATCATGCGCTCCTGGGGTTGAGCGCTTGGATAGACCCCCCAGGGCGCGGGCGAATCGGCCGACGACCAGTGCGGGCCCGATGTGGCCGGCACCGATGTGTACCCGGTTCCCTGCTGACCCGCGGCGATGTGCTGGCCGCCGGCATCGGCCTGGCGCAGACCGATCGAGCTCGGGTCGCCGCTCGGGGCACCGAACAGGAAGAAGAGCAGCAGCACGACGAGGCCCAGGACCAGGATCCCGCCGATCGCCAGCAGCCGCCAGTCGAGGACACGCGCGCGACCCGTGCCGAGGCGCCGGGTCAGGGCCTCGTCGGAGGCGCGGGAGCGGCGTTGGATGCCGGAGGTGCGTCGCTTGGCCATTGGCGGCGAAGGATACCGGAGCGCGAGGCAGCCGGGGTCAGGGGCTCGGGCTGGTCCCTTGCTAGAATCGGGCGGCAATGGCTGACGAGGAGACGGCTGGTCCCAGGCTGAGCGCGTTCGCGCTCGTTCGTCGGCTGGTCGGCGGTTTCGTCGGCCTGGCGAAGCTGGAGGTCCAGCACGGCCGCCAGGAGATCGGGGCCATGCTCGTGACCGTGCGGGGCGGTGTGATCCTGATCGCGATCGGGATCGCCCTGGTGTTCGCAGCGATCATCGCGCTCACCGTATTCGTGATCCTGGGGATCGCCGCGCTGCTCGGCTGGCCGGGTTGGGTCGTCTCGCTGATCGTGACTCTGCTGTTCCTGTTCGGTGCCGGGCTCCTGGTCTGGCGGGGGATACGCCGCATCAAGATCGGCCCGCCGGAGGAGACAATCGCATCGGTCAAGGAGGAGGTCGCGTGGGCGAAACGCTTGATGAGACGCGGGTAGAGATCACCGCTCAGCGCGCCGAGCTGGAGGCGACCGCCGCCCACCTGCGCGACTCGCTCGACATCGGCAAGCGCGTGCGCGAGAACCCCGCTGCGGTGATCGGGATCGGGGCGACGCTGGCCTTCCTCGTCGCCGGTGGCCCGCGCCGCCTGGCCCGCGTTCTGCGGCGCCGGATGTCCCCGAACACCGCGGAAAGGGCCTACGACGCGCTGCCGGCCACCATGCAAGCCTGGGTCAGCACCCTGGCCGGCGAGGCTGGACCGAAGGCAGGGCAGATCCGCGACGAGCTGGTGTCGGAGTTGCAGCGCTGGCGGCGGGACCCGGTCAAGGACAAGAAGGCGCGCAAGGAGCTGGCCCGTCAGATGGTCGAGGGACCTCCCGGTCCGGGCCGAGCAGCCTGGACGGCGGCCGAGGCGGCGTTGGGCCTGGTCGCCGCGGCCCTCACCAAGAGGGCGATCGACCGATTCCTGACCGATGCGTCGCCGCGAGGAGCCGCGCCGCAGTCGTCGGCGGCGAAGCCACGCGGCGACGTCGGTGGGCGGACCGCCAGCAGACTCTCCGGCTGGGCGGGGCGCGACAAGCCGCCGGGGAACTGACTTAGCTGCAGGTGAAGTCGCCCGTGAGCGGTTCGCCCTTCCAGGTGCCGCTGAAGGTGCCGGACTTCAGGCCGGCCGCCACGATCATCTGCGGATCCGTCGCCTTCAGGAACGAGCCGACCGTTGCATCCACGACGAAGATCTGCAGGACCTCCGGCCCGTAGGTCCCGCCGCCGGGTGGCACGCCTGGCCCGCTCAATCCGCCCGCCGAGGGGCCTAGCGTGATGTAGGCGTCCAGGACGAGGCCCTGGCGGTGCTCGAGGTAGAGCGACGTCTCGTTCCCGCCGATGTCACAGCGCCCCGGACCCTCGATCAGGCCACGCTGGGTCGTCATCGACAGCTGGACGGTCAGGCTCTGGGGCGCGATTGCGGTCGGCGCCGGCGTGGCGGTCGGTGCAGGAGTGGCGGTCGGCTCGGGGCTCGGGCTCGGGGTGGGCGAGGCGGTCGCCGTCGGCTCCGCACTCGGGCTGGGCGAGTCGCTCGGCGAAGGGGAAGCGGCCGAGCTGCACGCCGCGAGGACGAAGGCCGTCCCTGCCAGCGCGGCGGCTCTTCGAATCGGTGATCTCATGCCCCCACCATAGCCGGTGGGGGACCATCGCGCCCCGTGCGGATCCGGTCATCCGCCCCTGCTAGACTCGCTGGACAGCTTCGGCCGTCCACGCATCGGCGGGCGAGTGGCGGAACGGCAGACGCGCCGGCTTTAGGAGCCGGTGTCGCAAGACGTGCGAGTTCGAATCTCGCCTCGCCCACACAATCAGGAGCAGCCTTGGTCACCGTCTCCACTCGCGCCGAGTCGGGTTCCCGCATGGTCCTGGAGATCGAGGTCTCGGCGAGCGAGGTCGATCGCCACTTCGCCACCGCCTACCGGCACGTCGCCGAGCGCACCAAGGTCCCCGGCTTCCGTCCCGGCAAGGCGCCGCGGCACGTGATCGATCGGTTCGTTGGCAGGGCGACCGTGATCGCCGAGGCGGTCGACCACCTCCTCAACGAGAGCTATGACGCCGCGCTCGACCAGTCGGCCATCATCCCACTCGACCAGCCCCAGCTCGACCTGGACAGCGACGCCGTGGTCGAGGGGGCGACCGTGCACTTCACCGCCACGGTGCCGGTGCGGCCGGAGGTGACGCTGGGTGCCTACGCCGACTACCCGTTCAGCCTCGAGCCGGTCGACGTGACCGATGAGCAGGTGGAGGCCGTCATCACCGACCTGCGGGAGCAGCAGGGCACGCTCCGGCCGGTCGATGGCCGGGGCGCGGCCAATGGCGACATCGCGGCGGTCAAGTTCGTCGGCACCATCGACGGCGAGCCATTCGACGGGGGATCGGCCGATCGGCTCCCGCTGGTGATCGGGGAGGAGCGGATGATTCCCGGCTGGGAGGAGAACCTGGTCGGCATGGCGATCGACCAGACGCGTGGCTTCGACATCGGATTCCCGGACGACTACCGGGTCGAGGCGCTGCGCGCCAAGCAGGCACATTTCGAGGTGACGCTGCTCGATCTGCGCGAACGGATCCTGCCCGAGCTCGACGACGAGTTCGCCAAGAGCGTCGGCGAGCTCTCGACGGTCGAGGAGCTGAGGGCCGAGGTCCGCGATGCCCTGGCCCGACGCGGCGCTGATGAGGCCCGCCACCACTTCGCCGACCGAATCATCGACTTCGCCACCGCCAACGCCACCGTCGAGCTGCCCGAGGTGATGATCGCCAACGAGATCGAGATCATGCGCGACGAGCTGCGCAATCGGCTCGCGGCCCAGGCGATCGGCATGGAGAAGTACCTGGAGATGGCACGCCAGACGCCCGAGGAGCTGGCGGTCGAGATGCGCGAGCCAGCGAGCCGGCGGGTGAAGTCGCTGCTGGTCCTCTCCGCCATCGCCGAGAAGGAGGGGATCGACGCCTCGCCCGAGCAGATCGAGACGGAGATCGCCGACCAGCTGGAGCGCTATCCCGAGGAGGCCCGCCTGCGCGAGTACCTCACCTCGCGGCGTGGTCGCTCGTACCTGCGCATGACGCTGCGCAACCGTACACTGGTCGACACGCTGATCGACCGCGCGCTGGGTCCCGAAGCGCCCACCGGAGCGTTCGAGGCATCGGCCCCGGATCAAGACGACACCACGGAGTAGACGCATGCTGGTCCCGATGGTCATCGAGTCGAGCGCTCGCGGCGAGCGGGCCTTCGACATCTACTCGCGGCTGCTCAAGGAGCGAATCATCTTCCTGGGCGAGCCGATCGAGGATCACATTGCCAACCTGGTGATCGCGCAGCTCCTCTTCCTGGAGAGCGAGGATCCGACCAAGGACATCAGCCTGTACATCAACTCACCGGGCGGCGTCGTGACCAGCGGCCTGGCGATCTACGACACGATGCAGTACCTCAAGGCGCCGGTCAGCACCATCTGCATCGGCCAGGCGGCCAGCATGGCATCGGTCCTGCTGGCGGCCGGCGCCCAGGGCAAGCGCTTCGCGCTGCCGAACACCCGGATCATGATCCACCAGGGCTCCGCCGGATTCCGCGGCAACACTCCCGACGTCGAGATCCAGATGCGCGAGGTGATGCACCTCACCGATCGCCTGACGCGGATCCTGGCCAGCCATACCCGTCAAACGCCTGAGAAGGTCAAGGCCGATTCCGATCGCGACTTCTACATGAGCGCCGATGAGGCGAAGGCGTATGGACTGATCGACGAGGTGTTCGCCGGCTCCGGCGAGTCGCTGATCAGCCTGGCCCAGGCTGCGGGCGGCACCATGCCCACCGCCAAGGAAGCGGCAGCCGCCGACGCGGCCGCGAAGGCCGAGGCGAAGCCCAAGAAGTAGAAGTAGTTGATGGCCGGCCCGCACCCGGCCTCGCGCGGCTTCGCTACGCGCTTCGGCCCGGCGCGGTCCGTCCCTGAACTAGTTCCTGCCTGGTTAGATCTCTGGCTTCGCCCATCCGGTAGTTGCGACCTCGAGGGCGAGCAGCCAACGCTTGATCCACGGGTCGGGACCCCAGCCACCGATCGATCCGTCAGCGTGGATGACGCGGTGGCACGGCACGACCGGGAAGAGCGGGCAGCGCGCCATGGCGTCCCCCGCCGCCCGCGCGGCGCGCGGCGATCCAGCCATCGCGGCCACGTCGCCATAGGACGTCGTCGTCCCGTAGGGAATGGCCATCGTCGCTCGGTAGACCGCGGCGTGGAACCGCGGGATCCCGGCAAGGTCGAGGGTCAGCTCGAATGAGCGACGCTCGCCTGCCAGGAAGGCGGATAGCTGGCGCATCGGCTCGGCCAGGCGATCCGGGGCCATCTCCATCGCGACCGGTCCTCGCCGTGCCACGTCGCGGAACAGCGCGTCTGCCCCGTCGGCGCGAGTGATCGAGATGAGCCCGGCCTCGCTGGCCGCCAGCCAGAGCCGACCGATCGGCGTCTCGAGCGGCGCATAGGTGATGACAGGACGCACCAGATCATCCTAGCGGGACCATCTATCCATTCCGGCCGTGGCTTTGTGCCGTGCTATCCTCCTCGGACCGACCCCAAATCGGCCACGAGGATGCCAGGCAACCGATGACCGGCAAGACGAAAGTCCCATACCGATGCTCCTTCTGTGGCAAGAGCCAGGAGCAGGTCCGCAAGCTCATCGCCGGCCAGGGCGTGTACATCTGCGACGAGTGCATCAACCTCTGCCAGGAGATCATCGAAGAGGAGATGCTCGAGACGCCGCGTGCCAAGACCACGCCGGCAGCCCTCCCGTCGCCGCGTCGCATCAAGGAGAAGCTTGATGCGTACGTCATCAGCCAGGAGCAGGCCAAGAAGGTCCTCTCCGTGGCGGTCTACAACCACTACAAGCGCGTCGACGCCGGACAGATGGTCGACGATGTCGAGCTCGGCAAGTCCAACGTCCTGCTGGTCGGCCCCACCGGCTCCGGTAAGACCCTGCTGGCCCAGACGCTCGCCAAGGTGCTCGACGTGCCCTTCTGCATCGCCGATGCAACCTCGCTGACCGAGGCGGGCTATGTCGGGGAGGATGTGGAGAACATCCTCCTGCGCCTGATCCAATCGGCCGATTTCGACGTCCAGCGCGCCCAGCGCGGCATCATCTATATCGACGAGATCGACAAGATCGCGCGCAAGACCGATAACCCCTCCATCACCCGCGACGTGTCGGGCGAAGGCGTACAGCAGGCGCTCCTGAAGATCCTCGAGGGGACGGTCGCCAATGTGCCGCCGCAAGGCGGGCGCAAGCATCCGCATCAGGATTTCATCCAGATCGACACCACCAACATCCTGTTCATCTGTGGCGGAGCGTTCGAGGGGCTCGAAAAGATCATCGAGGAGCGGGTGGGTAAGCGGGCAATCGGCTTCGGATCGACCGCGCGCCAATCGCGCGATGAACGCCGCCACGCCCTGTTCGACAAGCTCATGCCGGAGGACCTGCTGAAGTACGGGTTGATCCCCGAGTTCGTCGGCCGTCTTCCGGTCGTGGTCAGCCTGGCGGCGCTTGCCCAGGAGGACCTCGTCCGCGTCCTGACCGAGCCGAAGAACGCGGTCACGCGCCAGTTCACGAAGTTCTTGAGCCTCGATAAGGTCGAGCTCGTTTTCACGCCCGATGCGTTGGAGGCGACCGCCCGGTTGGCCATTGATCGCAAGACCGGCGCGCGTGCGCTGCGCACGATCGTCGAGGAGGCTCTGCTCGATGTGATGTATGACATCCCCGAGCGCACCGACGTCACCAAGGTCGTCATCACCGCCGAGACGATCGAGCACGGCCAGCCCCCGATGCTCGTGACCGAGACCGATGACGCCGAGCCGCGCCGACGCGGCCGCGCGCGGCCCTCGGCCCGCGACGACGAGCCCGAGGAAGAGTCCGCCTAGATCCGTCGCCGATTCATCGGCGCAATGCGACCCGGGCCGTGGTTCAGGCCACGAATCACCGATACACCGGCAGCCACCGAGCGTGCCGTCCGCCTGGGCACGATGCTCCTGTCACCTGCGAGCCGATGTGTCGTCGATTGGCGACCTGAGTGATGGTCGGCGCTGCGGATCGCCGATGTATCTCTATGAAGAGACCTCGGGCGTCAAGCGGCTGGTGGTGGACGTGGAAGGTGTGGTTCGCGAGCGGCGCTCATCTCTCTATCGCCTCATCGATGTGAGGATCAGGTCGGGTGGGAGGCTCGTTCCGGCGGC
>JBBQGI010000052.1:0-10360 GCA_038322875.1 Candidatus Limnocylindria bacterium
GGACCTCCGGCAGAGACCAGATGTGGGGCGAACCGCTCGGTGAGGCCCCGGAAATGCAGCGCGATGGCGCCACGCACGAGGTCGAGCGTCACCGACGGGGTGGCTGGCAGCTCGTCGAGCAGGTCGCTCAGCTCGTCGCCATATCGTCGGCGCCAGGCACTCGGGTAGAGGCGGAGGATCAGCTTCATCGGTTTCCCATCCTTGCCAGGCCGGTGCTGACGGCCACGCTCAGCCCGGTGAGGCGTGCGCGCAATGCGGCGAGGCCGGCATCGGTCAGGCGGTAGGGGCGGCGGCGACCCTCCGGTGCCAGCGCTTCGACGAGCCCGTCGTCCTCGAGCCGCGACAGAGCGCCGTAAAGCGTGCCCGGACCCATCCGCACGCCGGCGAATGCCGCGACATCGAGAAGCATCGCGTGGCCGTGCTTCGGGCCACCGGAGAGACTGATCAGGAGCAGGAAGCCGGGGTCGGAGCTGGGTGATCGGTCTGCCATTGGGTGGCTCCCCTTGCCTTGCTACGCGCTGCTTACTACGTGGCGCGTAGTATCGAGCTTGTGCCCGTGCGTGTCAAGAGGCGTCGAAGGGCGTCTTAGTCGCGGGGGTGCTACGTGGGAACGCGAACGCCCCGTGCAGCGCTCGAACTGCTTCCGCCTAGCACGGTGAGTGTTAGGGGTGCGCGGTGGCCGAGCCAGACGTGCGCAAGTAGCACGGTGGGTGCTAGGAATGCGAGGTAGCCGAGCCAGACGTGCGCATGTAGCACCGTGGGTACTAACGGTCCGCCGGCTGGCCTCCATTGGCGGCTACCAGCCGATCTCGCAGACGTTGAATGCCCCGTCCCCGCCCTCACCTCCGCCGAAACGGGCCTCGATCACGTCCCCCTCCCACCCAACGATTGATCCGTCGCGATCGACGAGCACCCCGCGGCCGTTGATCAGCCAGGCCACCCAGCCACTTGGCCAGGCCACTCGAACCGGCTCCCCGTTTGGAACCGCGATGAAGATCAGCCCCCCGTTGCTCGTCGCGGGCCGCACCGGCCCGAGGAGTGCGGTCGGGCACCCGAGGTTTGGCACCAGATGCAGAGCCGCGGTGTCGATGTGCAGGCGAGTTGCGCCCGGCGGGAGTGGCGGACCGGGCCACAGGGGGCTGAGCCTCCACAACCCAACGGCCAACACGGCCACCACGATGAAGGGGATCGGCGAAACCGAGCGGCGCACGCGGCCTAGCCTGCGACCACTTGGTCCGTGATCGTGTCGCGCTGAACCGTCACCCAGCGACGACAGCCGGCGGCGTGGAACCAGCGCTCGGTGGTCACGCCACGCACGTTGTTGACCATCCAGACATAGTCGACGTTGCGTGCGACCGGGTCAATGATGGAATCCGGCACATGCGGCAGCTCGCCGCCAAAGCGGAACTCGCTGGCCGGGCGCTCGCCACAGATCGGACAGGTGAGCCACAGCATCAGCGCGTGCCCGCCGATCCCTGGTCGGCCATGGCGTGGTCTGCGGCGAAGCGCCCCAGGCCGAACGCCGCGATCAGCGTTGGTGTGGCATTCGTCGCGATCAGCTCGGCCATCGCCTCTCCCCCGGCGGGGATCGCCTTGAAGCCCCAGGTGCCCCAGCCGGTGGTGATCAGGAAGCCGTCGACGCCGGTGAAGCCCATGATCGGCGAGTAGTCGGGGCTGATATCGCAGATGCCGGCCCACTGGCGTAGCACCCGCAGGTCGCGCAGGAACGGCAGCAGGTGCGTCACCTTGGCCGAGACGCTCTGCAGGAATTCAAAGGACGACTGCAGCGAGTACGACGGCTGCGAGTCGAACTCGGCGCCCATCAGCATCTGGCCACGCGCCGTCTGCGAGACGTAGCAGAGCAGCTCGGATGACGCGACGATGGGGCCGAAGGCCTGCGCGTAGGCGTTGGTCACGAGTGCCTGCAAGGGATGCGTTCGAATCGGCAGACGCAGGTCGGCCATCGCGGCAACCGTGGTCACGGAACCGCCCACCGCCGAGAGCACCACGCCCGCGGATATCGGTCCGGAATCGGTCTGGACCCCGACCACGCGCTCGCCGTCGCGCAGCAACGCAACCACCGGCATGTGCGGAATCACGTCGATGCCGAGCCGCATGGCGCCTCGGGCGTAGGCCCACACCACCCGATCGTGCCGAGCGGTGGCCCCGCCGGGGTGGTAGGAGCCTCCCAGCACCGGGTATCGGCCTCCGCCGGCCAGGTCGAGCTCTGGACACAGCCGCTTGGCTTCCTCAGGCGTGATGATCACCGTCTCAGCGCCGCACGCCTGGTTCATCAGCGCCCGCGAGCGCTCGGCGCGCATCGCCATCTCGGTGTGCGCCAGCCAGAGCAGTCCCTTGGTGGAATGCATGATCGAGGCCCCGGTCTCCTCCTCCAGGGTCGCGTACAGCTCGACGCTGTGCTGGTAGAAGCGAACCGATTCAGCGATCCCGTAGTTGGCCCGGATGATGGTCGTGTTCCGTCCGCTGTTGCCCGAACCGATATAGCCCGCCTCGAGCACCGCCACATTCGTGATCCCGTGCCGCGTGGCGAGGTAGTAGGCGGTCGCCAGCCCATGACCTCCGGCACCGATGATCACGACGTCATACGCCTTCTTCGGCGCATGCCACTCGAGGTCGAGCAGGGTCTCGACGAACTCGTTCATGCCAGCCGCTCTTCCAGCTCGTGCGCGTAGGCGGCATTGCAGAACAGCAAGGCCCGATCAGGGGTGAGCCACAGCTTGGCGGGCACACCGGCGATCAAGCCCTGGGCGAGAGCGGGCAGCGTTTCCGGAAGCGGCCAGTCGACGTGCTCGAGCAGCGGCTCATGAAGCTCCTCGAAGCTCAGCCACCAGCCGACGAACCCGGTCTCCTCCTCGACCAGCGCCCCGACCACGTCGGTCGAGGCAGCGCCCAGCGCGAAGAGGTCATCGGGCGCCAGGCGCAGGGGAGCCACGTCATCGGGCCAGGCCAGGGCGTCCAGGACCGATGGATCCGCCACCACCCGGATGCCGCGCAGGGCCTCAGGCGCGCGCACGGAGCCCCTCCGGGTCGTAGAAGGGCGGGGCGACGACGACCGCGGTGCGTCCGTCGACCTCGACCTGCTCCGGGAACGGGCTGCGCTTCAGCCAGCCGAGCATGACGGCGTGGCCCAGCGTCGGCGATGTGAAGCTCGAGGTGACATGGCCGATGACATCACCGTCGGACCAGATGGGGCTGCCCTCGGTGGGCGCGTTGCCGGCCATGGTCAGGCCGACCAGGCGCCGATGGTCGGGCAGGACGCTTGTCCGTGCGAGCGCCTCGCGGCCGATGAAGTCGGGCTTCTCCATGTTCACCGCCCAGTTCATGCCCAGCCGTCGGGCGGTCGTGTCCATCTCGGTGTCCATGCCAATGATCACGTGCCCCTTTTCGAGGCGGAGTGCAAAGAGCGCCTGCAGGCCGTGCGGCTGGATGCCGAGATCCTTGCCGGCGGCCATCAGGCCGCGCCACAGCTCAACCGATCGGTCGACCGGGTGATGCAGCTCGAACGAGGCCTCGCCGGTGAAGCTGAGGCGCATGACGTGGGTCGGGATGCCGGCGACAGCGGCCCGCACATGCTGCAGGAAGCGCGGCGGCTCCCCCAGGCCGACGCGGGCCAGCAGCTCCGCTGCGCGAGGGCCGGTGACATTGATGGCGGCGAGCGACATGGTGCGATCGAGGAGGAGCACGTTGAGGCTCCAGGTCTCGATCCAGTCGCGCATCCACATCTCGGCGTTGCCCGCGCCACCGGTCGTGAAGGTGAGGACGAAGCGGTCAGGAGCCTCGCGGCAGATCAAGCCGTCGTCGATAACGTGGCCGCGCTCGTTGAGGAGCAGCGCATAGCGGGAACGACCCGCGCGGATGGTGGACACGTCGGTCGGGTAGAGGCGCTGCAGGAACTCGAGCGCATCGGGCCCGGTCACCACGAACTTGCCGAGCGTGCTGACGTCGCCCAGCGAGACCGCCTCGCGGACAGCGCGGTACTCGGCCAGGTGATCGCCGTAGTGCCACGGGCGCCACCAGCCGCCGAAGCGGTCCATGCGGGCGCCGGCTGCGACGTGCTCGTCGTGGAGGGCGGTGCGGCGGAACGCATCGATCTGGTAGTCCGCCGCCGCTTCGCCGAGCGTGATCTGCCGTGACGCCGGCCGCGCGGTGAACGGCTCCGGCGCCGTCCCCGACTTCGCGGCGATCCAGGCGCGGACATGCGGCAGGCAGACGCTCCCCTGGCAGGTGCCCGTGCCCGCCAGGCTGGCCCGCTTCACCAGCTCGAGCTCGTTGAAGCCACGCGCCCAGACGCCCTCGAGGTCCTCGACGGTGACCCCGGCGCAGGGACACACGATCCCCTCGGTCGGTGCCGGGGGAAGCGGGAACGTCTCCGCGGCCGAGCCGACGACGCTCACCAGGTCCCCGGCCATGCGGGCCAGGATGTCGCGCGGTGAGCGCCCGAGGCCCAGGATCAGCGTGTCGCACGGGGTGGTGTGCTCCACGCCGCCCTCCACCGTGACGACCGCGGTCACGCGGCCCTCGCCCTCGATCCGCACCAGGTCGCCGCCCGCCCGCATGCCCGGCACGCCATCCGGCGCCTCGCCGACCGCCACGGCAGCCCCGAGGTTCACGCCGGCCTGGTGCAGGCGTTCGGCCGCGCGAGCCGTCAGGAGGCCGGCCAGGCGACTGCCTGCGCACACCGGATGGATCTCTGCTGCCCCGGTCGCCAGCACGACCTCCCTCGCGCGCACGTGCAGCATCCCCTCCGGCGTGCGGGCGATCACCGTAGGGCCGGCGTAGATCGCGACCACATCGGTCCCGTCGCCGGAATTCAGGCGCGTCGCCTGCCGGCCGGCGGCGCCTGCCTCGCCCGCCGCGGCCCGGCCGCTCCTGCCGCCACCGACCACGACTACGTCCGCCACTTCATGGCGCACCTTGATGTGCCGCGGGTGCTCTTCCGGCGTACGCCAGGGCGGCGGCCCGACCGCCGGGTGACGGCGCACCTCCAGGTCGGCCTCGGCCGGGGTCAGGCAGGTACGGACGTAGGCGATTCCGTCAACCTCGGCGACACAGTTGCCGCAGTCGCCGGCAAGGCAGAGCGTGCCGCCGTGGAAGGGATGCTGACCGGCACGCAGAACCGCGACGGCGACCGAGTCGCCGGGCTCGTATGACAGCCGCTCGCCGTCGACCAGGAAACGGCCGCCGTCGCCACTCATGCGGGAGAGGCTAGCGGGTCACCGCCGCGCAGAACCGATGGTTGTGCGACACCTCGGACGGACTATCTCCACATCGAGGCGTACGGGTGCTCACCCACGATCGGCTCCCCCGCTGCGAAGCGCTCAAGCCGGTACGTGACGAGGTCCCGGTTCGAGCCGATCCCCTCGGTGATCAGCTGCGCCAGGCTGGCGCCCACCGCGGGGGCGGTCTTGAAGCCAGTGCCCGAGAAGCCGCAGTCGAGCCAGAAGCCGTCGGGTCCGGCCGGACCAATGATCGGATGCTGGTCGGGCGTGATCCCGTCCTGGCCCGAGTGGGCGGAGTGGAGTCCCGCGCGGGCGAATTCGGGAAGCCGCCGCACAAGCCGCTCCGCCGCCTTCTCGATGAAGCCGGGTGCGGCAGTGTCGACCGAGGCATCGGCATCGACATCGAAGGGGTTGCCGTCCTCGAGTGCCACGAGCGTGAGCGAGTCCCCCTCGGGGCGGGCGTAGAACGAGTTTTCGAAGTCAATGAAGGCCGGATGCCGATGGATGTCCGGCGGGCGCTGCACGTACGCGACGTCGTGGCGCCAGACGGTGATCGGCACCTCCACCTCGGCCAGCGCCGCCACGCGCCCCGCCCAGGCACCGGCTGCGTCGACCACGATGGGGGCGTCGAAGGAGCCGCGCGACGTGTCGACGCCCACCACGCGGTTCCCCACCACGCGCACGGCCGTCACGGCGCAGCCCTGGATCAGGCGCGCGCCCCGCGCGATCGCCGCGGCGATCAGGGAGCTGCAGGTCTGGGTGGGATCGGCATAGCCGGAGGCGGGCTCGAAGGCCGCCGCCTGGTCATCCTCGACATCGATCCCCGGCAGCAGGCGACGCACCGTCTCGGCGGTGATCACGCTGGTGTTGATCCCGACCCGCTGCTGCATGGCGGTGTTGGCGTAGAGGGCCGGGAGCTCGTCATGGGGCACCAGCTGAAGGAAGCCGACTGTGGTGAAGCCACACTCGCCCCCGACGCGCGCCACCCAGTCGATGAAGTAGGCGAGCGAGCGCTGTGCCAGACGCGCCTCCACCTCAAGGTCGTAGTGCATCCGAACCAGCCCGCTCGAGCGCCCGGTGGCTCCCGCCGCGACTGTGCTCTTCTCGAGGATGAGCGGCCGCATCCCGCGCTCGGCCAGGTGGAAGGCAAGGGACGCCCCCTGCACCCCCGCCCCGACAATGATGGCGTCGGCGGTCTCGGTCATGGGCGCACGCTAGACACGCGAGGAGTGCCCGGCCAGTGCCGAATGGCTTGATTCCAGAAGGCTCCACCGGCCCGGCCAGCTTCACGGTCGCCGATCCCGTCGGCAACACGATCCTGGTCGATCGGCACGTCTAGAATGTCCCTCCCATGCCCCCGACCGACGAGGTCCTTGTCCATGCCCGTGGACTGACCAAGCGCTTCGACACCTTCACCGCGGTGAACGGCGTCGACTTCGACGTGCGCACCGCAGAGGCGTTCGGCTTCCTGGGTCCGAATGGGGCGGGCAAGACCTCGACCATGCGCATGATCGCCTGTGCCAGCCCCGTGACCGACGGCGATCTGACGGTGATCGGCATGGATCCACGCACGCAGGCAGCGCAGATCAAGGCCCGGCTGGGCGTCGTCCCGCAGATCGACAACCTCGACGCCGAGCTGACGGTCCTCGAGAACCTGCTGATGTACGCGCGCTACTTCGACATGCCGTCATCGGTGGCGCGCCCGCGGGCCATGGAGCTGCTCGAGTTCATGCAGCTCTCCGAGCGTGCCAACGACCAGGTCGAGCCGCTCTCCGGCGGGATGAAGCGGCGCCTCACCATCGCGCGGGCGCTCATCAACGACCCCGAGCTGCTCATCCTCGACGAGCCGACCACAGGGCTCGACCCCCAGGCGCGGCACCTCCTGTGGGAGCGCCTCTACCGCCTCAAGCAGCGTGGCGCCACGCTCATCATCACGACGCACTACATGGACGAGGCCGAGCAGCTCTGCGATCGGCTGGTGGTGATGGACAAGGCCGAGATCGTCGCGGCAGGGACGCCGCGCGAGCTGATCGAGCAGTACGCCACCAAGGAGGTGCTCGAGCTGCGCATCCCCGACGGAGCCCGCTCGAACCTGGACGGGAAGCTCGACGGCCTGGCCGATCGGATCGAGGAGCTGCCGGACCGCTTCCTGCTCTACGCCGACGACGGCGAACACGCGCTCGAGGGCGTACACGCCCGCGAGATCCCCATCGAGTCGGCGCTCGTGCGGCGTGCCACGCTCGAGGACGTCTTCCTGCGCCTGACCGGCAGATCGTTGGTGGAGTAATGGCATCCATCACCGCTCCCCGACCCCTGCCCGGCGGCCTCGGCCGCCATGGGCTGATTGGCGCGATCGGCGGCGCGGCCCGCGTCCTGCAGCGCAACCTGCTGGTCTACCGGCGCACGTGGCACGGCAGCCTCTTCGGCTCGTTCCTGACCCCGCTCCTCTACCTGACCGCGATGGGGATCGGCCTCGGCCAGCTGGTCGGAAAGGGCGGCACCGCCCTGCCGGGCGGGGTCGACTACCTGCACTTCCTGGGACCGGGCATCCTGGCCAGCACCTGCATGCAGACGGCCAGCTTCGAGTCGACCTACCCCATCATGGGCAAGATCAGCTGGCGCCGAAACTACGAGGCGATCCTGGCCACGCCAATGGAGGTCCATCACCTGCTCATCGGTGAGCTGGGCTGGATCGGCTTCCGGCTGATGACCATGTCGACCGTCTTTCTGATCGTGCTCACCCTGTTCGGCATTCCGCGCAGCCCGCTGGCGCTGCTCGCGATCCCGTTCGCCATGCTCACCGGCCTGGCCTTCGCCGCGCCGATCATCGCCTTCGCCTCCACGCGCCACAACGACTCGGGCTTCGCGGCGCTCTTCCGCTTCGTCATCAACCCGCTCTTCCTCTTCTCCGGCACCTTCTTCCCGGTCTCGTCGCTGCCTGACGCGATCGAGGGGATCGCCGCCGCCACCCCGCTCTATCACGGCGTCGCGCTGGTGCGCGGAGCGATCCTCGACAGCATGCCGGCCGACTGGCCGCTCCACCTGGGCTACCTGCTGGTCTTCCTGGCGGCGACCGGGTATGTGGCATTCCGCCTCCTGCGCCGGAGGCTGGTGAAGTGACCGCCATCGCGCGTCGGGCTCCGAGTCCGGCGCCCACCTCCGGCCTGGTCGCCTCGCTGTTGCGCTCGCGCCGGCTGGTGCAGCGCAACCTGCTCGTCTACAAGCGCGGCTGGATGGTGATCTTCTCCGGGTTCTTCGAGCCGCTCTTCTACCTGCTCGGGATCGGGTACGGGCTCGGACAGTTCATCCCGACGCTGCCGCTGGCCGACGGCCGGACGATCCCCTACGCGGCCTTCGTGGCGCCGGCGCTGCTCGCCACGGCGAGCATGAACGGGGCGATCGCCGAGTCGATCTTCAACGTCTTCTTCAAGCTCAACTTCAGCAAGACGTACGACGCCATCCTGGCCACGCCGCTCGGCATCCGCGAGATTGCAGTCGGCGAGATGCTCTGGTCGCTCTTCCGCGGGACGCTCTACGTGTTCGCCTTCATCGTGGTCATGATCTTCATGGGGCTGGTCATCTCACCGATGCTCTTCTTCGTCATCCCGGCCTCGATCCTGATCGGCGCCTCCTTCAGCGCGGCCTGCCTGGCGACGACGGCATACCTGCGCACGGTGCAGGACTTCGACCTGCCGATGGGCCTGGTGGTGATGCCGATGTTCCTGTTCTCGGGCACCTTCTTCCCGATCAGCGTCTATCCGATCCCCATTCAGTTCGCCATGGAGGCGACGCCGCTCTTCCACGCGGTTGGGCTGCTGCGTGGCCTGGCCACCGGACTGGTCGGCCTGCATGAGCTGTGGGACCTCGTGTACATCGTCGCCTTTGGCGCGATCGCGATGTGGATCGCGCTCAATCGCCTGGAGCAGCGCCTGATCAAGTAGGGTCGGGAGACGCGCGCGCGTCGCCGCCTCGTCCGTCAGCGTGCTTCGTGCATTCGTGCGGCACGACTGCACGACTGCACGACTGCACGAGCCAGCTTGACAATGACGACCCTCCCCGAATGCAGCCTGCCTAACTCTCGTGCCCGAGCAGGATCGGCAACGCCCCGCGCAGGTAGACGATCCCCGAGACGACCGCCAGGGCGGTCGCCAGCACCGCCAGCCAGAAGCCAATCGTCTGGATGGTTCCGGCCTCGATGACTCGCGCGACCGGCCCACCCGTCTGCGCGTCGAATGCCAGCAGCAGCGCCCCGACGGCCACGTTCGTGCTGAATGCCTTCCACTTGCCGATCCCCCGGGCGGCGATCACCACGCTCGCGGACGCGGCAACCTGTCGCACGCCCTGCACGACCAGCTCACGGATCAACAGCGTGGCGACGATCCAGGTCGGCAGCAGGCCCACCTCGACCATGGCGATCAGCACGCCGGCGACCAGCACCTTGTCCGCGGTCAGGTCCAGGAACACGCCGAGCGGCGAGACCTGGTCGCGCGCCCGGGCGATGCGACCGTCGAAGTAATCGGTGCTGGCGGCAACGGTGAAGACCGCGAAGCCGATCAGGCCCGCCCCGGGGAACGGGAGCAGCAGGAGCAGGACCACGATGGGCGTGGCGGCGATCCGCGACAGGCCCAGGATGTTCGGCAGCGAGGTGAGGCGCGGCGGCGACGAGCTCATCGGCCGATCCTCCGCTCGGTGCCGGCGCGGAGGCGGGCGATGTTGTCGGCGTGCGCACCCGTTACCAGCGCCGCTCCGCCGAGCCCGAGCGCCACCGCTGCCCAGGTCGCCTGCCCAAACGGGATGAGCGCCGCGGCGGCGACGGGTGCCAACCCGGAACCGAACAGCGAGCCGAGCGAAACATACCGCCAGCGCCAGACGACGAGGGCCACCAGCGGGACGACGATCCCCACCACCCATGGAGCGGTGGCCAGCATGGCACCGACGAAGGTCGCGGCCCCGCGCCCTCCCCGAAAGCCGATGAAGACCGAGCGAATGTGGCCGGCGATGGCGGCAACTCCCGCGCCGGCTGCGACCCACTCCGGCGAGCCTGCCGGATCCGCGTGGTAGAGCCATCGCGCCAGCAGGACGGCGGCCACGCCCTTTCCAAGATCGAGCAGGAAGGTCGC
>JBBQGI010000053.1:0-10303 GCA_038322875.1 Candidatus Limnocylindria bacterium
GCGCCGAGGTTCTGCCGCAGCTGCGCTAGGTGGCGAGCAGCTCGGCCTCGACGTCGGCGATGGGACGCACCGAGCGCTCGCCGCTCGCCCGATCGGTCACCTCCGCGCCACCAGCCGCCAGGGATCGGGGCGAGATGGTGATGATCAGGGGCATGCCGAGCAGCTCGGCGTCGGTCAGCTTCACACCGGGCGACTCGTCGCGGTCGTCGTAGAGGAGCTCCACGCCGGCATCCGTGAGTCGCTGGTAGAGCGCCTCCGCCGCCTCGCCCACGGCCGGGTCGCGCGAGGCGCTCAGGGTCACCAGCTGGGCGGCGTACGGGGCAACGGATGCCGGCCAGATGATCCCCTTATCGTCGTGATGCGCTTCGACGATGCACGCCATCGCCCTCCCCAGCCCGATCCCGTAGCTGCCCATCACGATCAAGCGGCGGCTGCCGTCCTCGGCGAGGTAGGTGGCACCCAGCTTCTCGGTGAAGTCGGTGCCGAGCTTGAAGATGTTGCCGACCTCGATGCCCTGGCGCAGCACCACCGGCGCTCCGCACGTGGGGCAGGCGTCGTCGGAACGGGCGTTGGTGATATCGGCCACCAGGTCGGGCGTGAAGTCGCGTCCGACATTGACGTTCAGGAGGTGATACCCAAGCCGGTTCGCACCCGCGACCAGGTTGGGCGAGCGCGCCACCAGGTCGTCGACCACCACCGTGCTGCCGGTCGCGCCGATCGGCGACGCATAGCCGGGCACCATCCCGGCCGCGGCGATCTCCTCAGCCTTCGCGGGGCGCAGCCCGCCGATGGCCTTCACCGCGTTGCTCAGCTTCGTCTCGTTGACCTCGAAGTCGCCCCGCACGATGGCGGTCAGCAGGCGCCCGTCGCCGGCCACGAAGAAGATCGCCTTTGCGGTCCGATCCTCACCGACGCCGAGCTGGGCGGCCAGCGCGGCGATGGTCGGCGTCTCGGGGGTCGCCACTTCCTCGGTCGGCCGCAGCTCCTCGGTGGGAGGCTCCGCCTTGGCGACCATCGCGATCTGCTGGTTGGCCGCGTAGCCGCACGCCTCGCAGATGACCAGCGTGTCCTCGCCGGCATCGTTGAGGGCCATGAACTCGTGCGCCAGGCTGCCGCCCATGATCCCCACATCGGCGCCGACGACAACCGTGTCCAGCCCCAGGCGCCCGAAGATCTTCTCGTACGCCCGATAGTGCGCCTGGTACGACACATCCAGCGCCGCGTCGTCGGGATCGAGCGTGTAGGAGTCCTTCATCACGAACTCACGGACGCGGATCAGGCCACCGCGCGCCCGCGGCTCGTCGCGGAACTTGGTCTGGAAGTGGTAGACGATCGCCGGCAGCTGGCGGTAGCTTTTGACGATGCCGCGCAGCAGGTCGGTGACGACCTCCTCATGGGTCATGGCCAGGACCATGTCGCTGCCGCCACGGTCCTTGAAGCGGACCATCTCCGGCCCGATCTTCGCGTAGCGGCCCGACTCCCGCCAGAGGTCCGCGGGATGCACCACCGGCATCTCCATCTCCTGGCCGCCGATCGCGTTCATCTCCTCGCGGATCACCTGCTCGATGCGCTGGCTGACCCGGAAGCCGAGCGGCAGGAGGGTGTAGATCCCGGCCCCCAGCTGGCGGATGTAGCCCGCCCGCACCAGGAGCCGATGGGAGGCCATCTCGGCCTCCGCGGGGTTGTCGCGCAACGAGGTGAAGAAGAGCTTGGAGAGGCGCATGGGTGGTGAAGGATAGCGGAGCGACCACGGGCGGAAGCCCCGGGCCGGATCCGTTACGGCACTGGCGCGCCCGGCTGTTCGGCCCGCTGCCCGACGAGATGTTCGGAGGCTCGCAAGCGATGCACCGGCAGGATCGCGACCGCGATGAGCAGCAGCGACGCGTAGAGGAGACCGTCAATGCCCGCCCAGTCGCCGGCAAACCCGCTGGCCACCGCGCCCACGATCTGACCGAGGCCGAGGAAGACCGAGTAGAGGCCCATGATCGCGCCGCGGTCGGCAGGGTGCGCCTCGCTGATGTCGGCGAGGAGGCCGAGCGCCGCGGGCGTGGCTCCGGCCATGACGAAGAGGCCAGCGGCGGCAACCGCGCCGAGCGGCGCCTGGATGACGATCGAAAGGCTGCTCGAGTGGTTGAGCGCCAGCACCGCCGCCAGCATCACAAGGGCTCCGCCCAGGCCGATGGCGATGATCGTCGTGCGGCGGAAGACGCGGAAGCGGTTGCCCCAGAACCACAGTCCGGCGGTGAAGATCAGCCCGATTCCCGCGAATCCGATGCTGACGCTGGTGGGCGTGAAGCCCTGCATCAGCAGCTGGTCGCGGAATCCGACCGGGGGCTCGCGTACGAGCTGGAAGACCGATTGGGTGGCCCACGAGCCGAGCACGGCGTTGAGCGCGATCCAGGTCGGGGCCAGGAGCCAGACGCCTGATGAGGCCAGGATGCGCCGATATCGTCCGAAGTCCAAGGTTGTCGGCCGCAGAGGATGGTCGCCGGCGGCGATCTCCGCCTCCGTCGGCTCGTGATGAATTTCCGCGACGCCCCAGCGGTAGACCGCGAATGACCCGATGTAGATGCCGGCATTCAGCAGGAAGCCGCCCCGGCCGAGCCAGTCGAAGATGGGCCCGCCAGCGACGATGCCGAGCCCGATGCCGGCGAGCGTCGCCGCTTCGAAGCGGGAGACCGCCCGGCCGCGCATCGCCTGGTCGCCGGAGGTCGCCAGCGCGAGGTAGCCCAGGATCGAGGGAATGGAGGCCGCGGCGGCTCCGCCTTCCAGGATCCGGGTTCCGCCCAGGATCCAGAGGTCGACGGCGAACGCCGTGATGAGAGCAGCCACGAGCCCGAACAGCGGACCGATCTGCATGATCCGATGCGCGCCAAACCGGTCGGAGAGGTACCCGAACATCGGCGACAGGGCGAGCTCCGCCGCGTAGTAGCCCGCGGTCAGCAGGCCGACAGTGGTGCTCGTGACGTGCGGACCACCGAACTGCGGCAGAGCATCGAGGTAGAAGACGAGGAGGCCGCCCGTGAGCCCGGTGCTGAAGCGCAGGCTGAAGGTGCCGAACAGGACGGCGTTAATCGAACGGCTCACGGGGCGATCATGCCGGTGGATCCATCGGCCAGGTGGACGGATCCTGCGTAGTGGCCACGTCGGCAGCTGGCGCTTCCGTGACGGGCGGGGGAGAGGCAGGGGCGATGGCGGCCTGAGCCAGGCGTCGGCGGCGGCGCCCGACCTGGATGCCGACCAGCGAGCCACCGGCCAGCACGACCAGGCCGCCGCCGCCGAGCACCGCCCGGGTCTGCCCGGCGTCCTCGGCTCCCTGCCGGACGGCGACCGCCCGCGCGGCCTCGGTCGCAGCATCGGCAAGATCGTCGGCCTCGAAGTCCGACCGCGCGGCGGCGAGATCGGCCTGGGGATCGGCGCCGAGCAGGCCGATCGACTCGAGGAGGTTCGCCTGGTCATCGAGGCGATCGGTCGCCGTCGCGATCGCCGTCAGGACCTCGAGCTCGGTCGTGCCCTCCTCCCTGGCCTCCGGCAGCGTTCCCCTCCCTTCGAAGAGCTCCCACAGCCGGCCCGGCGGGGTGAGGTGCAGCCCGTCCGCCTGGTCGACGATCTGATCGCGGGCCGTCAGCACGTCGTCGACCAGGGCGAGGTCCGCCTCCGCGTCGTCGAAGAGCCACGATCCCATCGCGTAGCGCAGGTCGAAGGGCAGGTCCCAGGCCCCAGCCGCTTCGACCGCCGCCGCGAAGTCCCGGCGCGCCTCCGTTCGCTGCTTGACCACTAGCTGCTCCGTGTCATTGACGACCCATTCCGTCCACAGGTCGTCGAAATTGGCACCGGCCCGCTCGTCGAGCAGGTCGAGGAGCTGCTGCCAGCCCTCCAGATGCAGGGCCACGCCCTTGTCGGGCGACCCGTCGTCGTGCGCCGGCTGGTAGGCCATCTCGCCGTTGGCAACGCCCTGCCAGACCCGCTGCAGGGCGGTGAGGTTGGTCCGTCCGTAGATGAGCTGCGCCAGGTGGTACGTGGCAGCGTAGGCGTACTCCTCGATGCCAATGTCGACCACTCCGAATTCGCCCCAGTCATTGAGTGCGATCTTGTTCGCCAGAAGATCGTCGCTCAGGTCGATGGTGCTCCCCGTGGCCCCGATCGCGGTGGCGGCCTGCACCCCGTAGAACTCGGCATAGGCTTCGCCGATCCACCGATCGCGGAAGAGATTGCCGTTGAACCAGATGTGTGCCGCCTCGTGCAGCGCGACGAAGGCATCGGCGTCATACCTGACGCGGATGGAGCTGGTGAGGTCGTTGTAGACGCCCGCATACCCGCCGAGCCGGCTCGTCGCGGCCTCCTCGACCACCAGCGTGCCAGCGGCTGGATAGGGGAGCCCGATCAGGCTCTGCAGCGCGGGCAGGCCGGCCGTCATCAAGCTGCGCATGGTCGCTCCCCACTCGGGGTCGTCCTGCCACGCGCGCACCCGCAGGGGGGCCGTCTTGTCACCGACGGCGACGCTGAGCTGCGTATCGGTGAACGCCCCGGGTCGGTCGGCCGACAGATAGGCGAAGAACGCGAATGGATCCGGCAGCCCGGTCTTCGAGAGGATGATCTCGCCATCGGCTCCGGCCGAGGTGGCCATGTCGTCGCCCTCCAGGCTCGGGCGAAATCCCGCTGGCAGGACCACCGTGACGCCACTGCCCGCCTCTCCGTCGCTGCCGAAGGCCCAGATCGGGAAGGCGACGATGCTGGGGCTGATGCGCAGGTTGCGATCAGGCGCCCCGCCCGGATCGGGAAGGTCGTAGTCGACCCGATAGGCCTCGGTCTCCTGGAAGAAGACGCCATCCGCGAAGGTCACGATCACTCCGAGGAAGTCCGGATCGTCGGCGTCGAGCTTTACCCCGAGCGACTGGCCATTCGATGTGGCGGCGACGTGCGTCGCTCCCGCCTGCACCGCGAAGCTCACATCGGGGTAATACGAGAGGCCATCGGCGGAGTTCGGCGTGTACGAGGTCGCCACGGCGTCGATCCGCACGTGGATGACGCGCTGGTCGGGGAGCGCCGTGTAGATGGCCTGGGCCACCACCACCAGGCCGCGGTCCGCGGCGTATGCGATATCCATCGGCGTGGCTGCCGGCGAAACTGCAAGCACGGCAAGCGCGCCCAGAGAGGCCAGGATGGCGATCCGACGCGTAGCGCGGCGCATGTCCCCCGCAGGATATGGGAGTCGACGGTCAGGTGCTCTTGGCGAGCTCCGTCAGGCCGAACGCGGTCTCCAGCTGCTCGGCTGGGCGGAACCCGACCGCGGCCTTGGGTGGCTGTCCCGGCGCAAAGTAGGCGACCGTCGGAATGCTCATCACGCCGTAATGCATGGCGGTGTGTGGATTCGCGTCGACGTCGAGCTTCATCACCTCGACGCTGCCCGCGTACTTCTCGGCCAGCTTCTCGATCTCGGGCGCGACGAGGCGACACGGGCCGCACCATGCAGCCCAGAAGTCGACGATCACTGGCTTGTCGCTCTGGATGACTTCCTGCTCCCAGTTGGCGTCGGTCGCCTCTCTGACGTTGGACATCGGTCTCGGATGGTCCTTTCTGCGTCGCCGGTCAGCCGGCGACTTGTTTGAGGATTCGGTAGACCTCGAGCACCTGCGGGTGCGCGAGCCGATAGAAGACGGTGCTGCCCTCGCGCCGCGAGGCGACGATGCCCGCCGCGCGCAGCACGGAGAGGTGCTGGCTCATGTTCGGGACCTGGCAGCCGATGTCACGCGACAGGTCGCTGACCGATCGCTCGCCGTCGGCGAGCCGCTCCACCACGCACAGGCGCTTCGCATCCGAGAGCGCACGAGCGATCGCCGCGGCGCGGCCGCGAAGCAGATCCTGGGCGAGCGTGGCTTCCATCGCCACCATTGTGTCACTACTTGCGCAAGGACGCAATTGATTCGGTCAACGCGAGCGGCTCGCGAGCGCCTGCGCCTCCGCGGACCGCGACAGCCAAGGTGTCGCGCCACGTGCTCAGGATCGGCGCATGACCATTCAACTTACCTGCCCCTGGTGCACTGATGAGGTCACCTTCACCATCGACGAGGCCGACGAGGAGCTCGTGTGCGGCGGCTGTGCCACGCACATGGACTTCGCGCCGGACCCCGGCATCACCCACGAGCTGCTGTACGCGTCGGCGGCCTGATCGGTCCTAGGCCGGCTCCTCGGGGAGGGGAAGGCTCAACCCGCGCAGCAGGTGGGCAACGGTGCGCTCCTCGCGAACGCGAATGGCGCCGCCTCGAGTCCGATGGCGCTGCTCCGGCAGCTCCACCAGCTCGACCGGGTGGCCGGCCCCCCGGAGCGCTTCCACGAGTCGTTGGGAATGACGCAGATGCACGTTCTCGTCGGCGGTGCCGTGGATGACCAGCAGGTCGCCGCGCACCGCCGCAGCATGCGACAACGCCGATGAGCTGCGGTACGCCGCCGCGTTCGCCGCGGGCGTTCCCAGGTAGCGCTCGGTGTAGGCGGTGTCGTACGCGGTCCACTCGGTCACCGGGGCGATCGCCACCCCCACCGTGAAGAGCTCCGGCTCGAGCGCCATGGCCAGGATCACCATGAAGCCACCGTAGCTGCCTCCGACCGCGCCGACACCGCCTGCCGCCAGGACGCCTCGGGCGGCGAGCTGACGCACCGCGGCTGCCTGGTCGGCAACCTCGATCCACCCGAGCCGGCTCTCGATCGGGGCTTCGAAGGCCTTGCCACGGAAGTAGGTGCCGCGGTTGTCGACCACGACCAACGTCGCGCCCGCGGCGGCGAGGTGCTGGCGCAGGCCATGGACGGTCATCTCCCAGCTGCGCTTGACGAACTGGGAATGGGGACCGCCGTAGACCCACACCACGCCACGGTGCGCGCCGTCGGCCGCCGGATCGCGGCCGGCTCGATATACGGCGCCATGCAGCGTCGTCTCGCCGTCGGCGGCGAGCAGTTCGACCAGCTCGGGTGGATCGAACCCCGCCTCGGCCGCCGTGAGGCTCGAGGCGTGGATGAGCGTCTTCGCTAGGTCGCGGCCCGCAACCAACACGCTCGGCGAATGTTCGAGGTCGGACCAGGTGTCGACCCACCGCTCGCCGTCGGAGCTGGCCACCACGGCATGCCAGCCCGGCTTGTCGGTGAGCCGCTCGGGATCGATCACCGGCGCCGGCGCATCCAGCGAGACGGCATACAGGTGGCGCTCGGTCACGCCGTCCCGGGTCCCCATGAAGAGCACCTCCCCACGAGCGGGCGCAAGCGCCACGACGCCGGTGACCAGCCACTCGCCCGCGGTGAGGACACGCTGCAGCTCGCCCCTTGACGTCCGCAGCTCGAGATGGCGGAAGCCGCTCCGCTCGCTGGATCGCAGGATGCGGCCGTCGGGGAGGACGCGCGTATCGTCGTCCAGGTTCAGCCAGGGCTCCGACTCCTCGACCCACAGCCGCTCTGCCGATCCGTCCGTGCCGACCCGGTGCCAGACCAGCGTGTGCTGGTCCCGAGGCAGGACTGCGGCGAGCCAGCCACCGTTGGGATGCTGCAGGACGCGGGCCAGGTAGTCGTCGGGCGCCATGCCCAGGCCGACATCACGACTGACCGAGCTGTCGATCTTCGCCACGCGGAGGCGCACGCGGGCATTGGGGCCGCCCGCGAAGGGATAGTGATGGAACTCAGGACCAGAACCGTCCGTGCGCGCGATGCTTATCGGCGGAACGCCACCCTCGTCGACGTGGGCGTAGGCGATCGCGCCAGAGTCGGCGCTCCACCAGGCACCCTCGAACCGGCCAAGCTCCTCCGCGGCCACGAATTCGGCGAGACCGTTGAAGAGGCCCTGTCCGGCGTCATCGGTCAGGCGGTGGGGCGATCCGCCCGCCACCCGTGCGACGTATAGATCGCCGTCCTGCGCGTAGGAGACCAGGGTGCCGTCGGGGCTGAGAAGCGGTCCGTCAGCGTGCTCGATGCCGGGAATCTGCCGTACCCCGGTCGTGGTCGCGGCATCGACCGCGATGAAGATGCGACCGGCGATGGGCACGAGGAGGGTCGGCACGGCAGAGGCGGTGGCCCAGGCGTACGAGGTCACGCCGAGCTCGCTGGTTCGGGTGCGCTCGCGGGCGAGCTGCTCCTGGCGCGAGAGTGTCTCCTCGCGGGTCGTCTGATCCAGCGGCCCCGCGAGGACGGACCGCTGGCCGGTCAGCAGGTCGTGGTGCCAGAGCGAGCGGACGAGCGACGCTTCGGCACTGTAGAGATAGGTGATCGCTCCGCCGCCGGGCACGAATTGCGCGGCGCCCGGAGCGTCCATGCCCGGCTCGGGGCGCCAGGCGATCTGGTCGAGGGTGAGCTGCCGGAGGGAGCCCATCGGGACGGAGTCGGCGGCGCCTAGCTCTCGACCACCTCGATCGTCTCGATCCGGTCGCCCGGCTTCTGATCGCGCTGCGGATCGCGCTCGCGGATGCTCTGCAGGACATCCATCCCGGAGGTCACGCGTCCAAAGACGGTATGTCGCCCATCGAGGTGCGGCGTCGCGGCGAAGGTGAGGAAGAACTGGGAGCCGTTCGTGTTCGGACCGGCATTCGCCATCGACAGCATGCCGGGACCGTCGTGCCGCCGCTTGGCCGATACCTCGTCCCCGAACTGGTAACCCGGCCCGCCGCTCCCGGTGCCGGTCGGATCGCCACCCTGGGCCATGAAGCCGGGGATCACGCGGTGGAAGGTGGTGCCGTCGTAGAAGCCGGCGCGCGCCAGGTTGACGAAGTTCTCGACGGTGAGCGGCGCATCGGCTGCGAAGAGCTCGCAGACGATCTCGCCACGCTCGGTCTTGAGCTTTGCGGAGTACGACTTGGTCAGGTCCAGGGCGCCGGTCGGCGGCGTCGGTCGATCAGCCATGCGAATCCTGCAGGTGCGGAATGGGACGGATCGATGCTAGCGGTTGTGGACCACGGCCGGCGCCGAGATCATCGGTGCGGTCAGTGCTCGACGTCGATCACGAGTCGGCTCGGCGCCGACAGCGTCAGGACGCGGATGCAGGAGCCGCCGTTCAGGCCCAGGTACCACGTGCTGACGGCCTCGAAGTCGCCCCCTTCGATCAGCTGGAGGAGCCGATCCAAGCCCGGCTCGAAATTGGTCGGTCCGGCATAGGAGACGCCGCCCGACGGGGTCACCTTGGTGCCGCCATGCAGGGTGAGCTGCAGGAAGGCGGATCCCGCCACCTCGATTGGGAGACCGCTGGGATCGGCGTACATCGGCGGCAGGACGCCCTCGATCTTCACGTCGGGGATCCCGGACGCGAATTCAAAGACGACGCGGTCATAGCCGACGTGCGTGGCCACCCGGACGTCGGTGATCTGGGCTCGGTCCGTGGTGGCCGGCAAGGTGACGGTCGGTGTGCATGCGAAGGGAGGGAGGCTCTCGGTCGGCTCGCTCGGAGCGGCGCTGCCGGAGGCGGACGCTGCCTCGCTGGCGAGAATCGATGCTGCCGCCGAGGACGAAGCGCTGGCCGACGCGCTCGCGGAGGCGCTCGACAAGGAAGAGGAAGCGGCAGGCGTGCAGGCTGCGAGGGCCAGCGCGGCGACCAGGGCGAGCGCGCCGATGGTTCGACGTGAGATCTGCGAGCGGGTCATGGGTTCGGTGCTCCATTCGTGAGGCTGATGCGGGCTGCATCTGCCATCTCTCCGACGCCGACCCTACCCGATTCGTTACCCCGCCGTCACGCGACCCCCGGTTCGTCCAGCCTCGCTTCCAGCAGCCGGCGCTCGGCAGGGTTCTCGGTCAGCGCCAGCGCGCGGCGCACCGCCTGCCTCGCTTCGCCGGTCCTGCCGAGGCGCCGAAGCAGCTCGCCGCGTGCCGCGTGGAAGAGGTGATAGCCGTCCAGGCGCGAAGCGAGCGGTTCGATCTCGCCGAGCCCCGCGGCCGGGCCGCGCAGCTCGGCGAGCGCCAAGGCCCGGTTCAGCGCCACCACCGGCGTGGGCTGCGATTGCAGCAGGCGATCGTAGAGGCCCACGATCTCGGCCCAATCGGTCTTCGCATAGGAGGGGGCGCCCGCGTGGACCGCCACGATCGCCGCCTGCAGGAGGTACGGGCCAGGTCGACCCATGCGCAGGGCTCGCTCGACGAGCGCCCCGGCCTCCCCGATGGCGGGGTGGTCCCACCGGCCGCGATCCTGGTCGGGGAGCAGGACCAGGGACCCATCCGGCGCGAACCTGGCCTCGACCCGGGCGAGATGCAGCCGCATCAGTGCCAACAGCCCGAGCGGCTCGGACTCATCGGGCATGAGTCGGACCAGGAGCGAGGTGAGCCATTCGGCGTCGGCGGCCAG
>JBBQGI010000054.1:0-10259 GCA_038322875.1 Candidatus Limnocylindria bacterium
ACCAGCATCTTCAGCTCCTCGGTGGAGAGGTAGCCCGCCTGCGGCCGGTCCTTGCCGCCGAGCGCGCGGACGAGCACGTTGGAGACGGTCGAAACGAACCAGACGATCGGCCGCAGGGCGCGATCGAACCAGCCGATGGGGCGGGCCACGAAGATCGCGAAGCGATCGGCGAAGGTGAGCGCCAGCGTCTTCGGCACCAGCTCGCCCACGATGATCGCGGCCAGCGCGATGAGCAGCGTGACGATCACGAAGCTGATCTCGTTGGCCGCGCCGCGCACAAACGAGAGCGGGACGAGGCGCACGAGATGGGCGAGGCTGCCCGAGAGCGAGACCGCTCCAAATGCGGAGGCCAGGAAGCCGAGGAAGGTGAGCGCGATCTGGATGGTGGCCAGGAAGCGGCTCGGGTCCTCGGTCAGGTGCTGTGCCACGCGCGCCGCCCGACTCCCCTCCCCGATCAGCTGGTTGAGCCGATGGCGCTTGACCGTGATGAGCGCGATCTCACTGGCCGCGAAAAACCCACCGACGAGGATCAGGGTCAGGACGATGGCGATGTCCAGGATCGGATTGCCGGTGCCGCCGCCGCTCGATTCAGGCATCTTCGGGTGCTGACGAACCTCCGGGCTGCGGGCTCGGGCGGCGCGTGCCGATCCGTCGCGCGGGCATGCCGACGACGGTCTCGCCGGCGGGCACGTCGCGCGTCACGACCGCGCCGGCGCCGGTTCGGGCGCCGGGACCGACGTTGATCGGCGCCCGGAGCATGGTGTCGACGCCGATAAAGGCGCCGTCGCCGATGGTGGTCCGATGCTTGACCGTCCCGTCGAAGTTGGCGGTCACCACTCCTGCCCCGATGTTGACGCCTTCCCCCAGCTCTGCGTCGCCCAGGTAGCTGAAATGGTGGACCTGGGTGCCCGCTCCAAGGCGCGCCTGCTTCAGCTCGGCGAAGTTGCCGATCCGGCAGCGCGGACCGATCTCGCAGCCGGGGCGCACGTGGCTGTACGGCCCGATCTCGACATCCTCGGCCACGCTCGATGACTCGACCACGCTCGACCAGACGCGTGTCCGCGGGCCGATCTGCGAGTCGAGCACCTGCGCATGCGGCCCGATCACCGCTGACTCTCCGATCGACGTTGCGCCGGAGAGCACCGTCCACGGCTCGATGCGGGCGTCCTGGCCGATCTCCACCGCGGCGTCGATGAAGGTGCTCGACGGATCGACGATGGTGACTCCGTTGCGCATGTGGCGCTCCGCGATCTCGACCCGCAGGAGCCCCTCGGCGGCCGCGAGGTCGACCCGGTCGTTGATCCCCATCGCCAGCTCGGGACGCGGCGCCTCGACGACCACGACCCGCCCGCCGGCAGCCACCGCCATCGCCACCAGGTCGGTGAGGTAGTGCTCGCCCGATGCCGAGGCCGGCACGCTGCCAACCGTGGCGCGCAGCCAGCCGGCGTCGAAGCAGTAGGTGCCCGCATTGACCTCGTTCAGGGCGCGAGTCGGCACATCCGCGTCGCGCTCCTCGACGATCGCCTGCACCGCGCCGTCGGCGCCTCGCACCACGCGCCCGTAGCCGGTGGCGTCGGCCGGTCGCGAGGAGAGAAGGGCGATGCAGGCATCGTCCCCTGCCTGAGCCCTGACAAGCTCCGCGAACACGCTCGCTGGCACCAGCGGCGCGTCCCCCATCGCCACGACCACCTGCTGCGCGTCGGGCGGTACCGCGGCCAGGCCCACGCGCAAGGCATCCGCGGTTCCCTGTTGCGTATCCTGGCGGGCGCTCAGAGCACGGCCGTCGAGAGCTGCCTCCACCTGATCGCCTTCGTGCCCGGTGACGACCACCGTGCGGTCGATGCCGGCCTCGGCGAGGGCGGCCAGGACATGGTCGAGCATGGGTCTCCCGGCCAGGGGGTGGAGCACCTTCGGCAGGGTGGACCGCATGCGGGTTCCCTGGCCGGCGGCCAGCACCACCGCTGCGGCGCCGGTCACGATGTGGTGGGCTCCCCGGCGCCGGCATCCAGCGCGATCATCTCGATCTCGACCAGCGCTCCCTTCGGGAGGGCCGCGACCGCGACCGTGGACCGCGCCGGATATGGCGGCTGCAGGTGCTGGGCGTAGACCTCGTTCACTGCCGCGAAGTCGCCCATGTCGACCAGGAAGATGGTCGTCTTCACGACGCGGTCGAAACCGGATCCCGCCGTGCTCAGGACCGCGGCCAGGTTGCGCAGGGCGCGGTCAGCCTGGGCGGCGACTCCATCGGCGAGCGCGCCGCTGGACGGCTCGGAGCCCGTCTGCCCAGCCGTGAAGATCAGCCCGCCGGCCCGGATCGCCTGGCTGTACGGACCGATCGCCGACGGGGCACCATCGGTCTGGACCTGCCTGCGTGCGGTCATGCCTCCTCCATCCATCGAGGTCCGATCATCCCACGCTCGGCGCCGAGGCGCCAGCGTCGTCCGCGGCCTCCCCCAACTCGCCGATCCGGGCCGCCTCGCGCCGCAGGCGAGTCTCGGTGACGCGGATCCCGCCTTGCCGCAGTCGATCGGCAATCGCTGCTGCCCGTTCGGGATCGTGGCCGAGCGCGAAGACCGTCGATCCGGAGCCGGTGAGCTGCGGCTCGCCACCCGCCGAAGTCACCTCGCGCAACAGGTCGCCGATCTCCGGCCGGAGCCGCATGGCGGGGGCGAGCAGGTCGTTGCCGAGCGGTCGATCCGTCGCGAGGTCACCCTGGCGCAGCTCGGCGAATACGGCCGCCGTCGAGAGGCCGAGCTGCGGATGCGCCAGCACGACGTACTCACCGCCCGACGCCACGGTGGGCGTGACCCGCTCACCGATCCCCGTCACCCGCGCCGCTGCAACCTGGGCCGCAAAAAAGGGGACATCGGCACCGAGCGTGGCGAGCGACACCAGGTCGTCCGGCGTCACCGCTTCGGCGGCTCCCGATGCACGCCGGCCGAGACGCCACGCGGCCGCGGCGTCCGACGAGCCGCCGCCGAGCCCGGCCCCGGCAGCGATTCGCTTCTCCAGCGCCAGGCAGACGAGCTCCGGCTCGCCCCCGAGACCCGCCACCAGCCCGCGCCACGCGAGGTTGGTGCGATCGAGGGGGATCGCATCTTCGGGCGCTGCCTCGACCCGCAGGCCCGTCGCGCCGGGCAACAGCAGCAGCCGGTCGGCGAGCTCGAGGAGGGCGATCTCGGTCTCAAGCAGGTGGTAGCCATCGGGCCGCCGGCCGACCACGCGCAGCGACAGGTTGAGCTTGGCTGGAGCCTCGAGGGTGAGCGGCGTCACGCCGCCCCCGGCGAAGCGTCGCCGAGCAGCGGCGCGAGGCGCTCGGTCAGGCACTCCCATTCGCCGAGCGTGAGCGTCTGGGCCCGCCGCTCGGAATCAATCGCGCATGCGGCGAAGGCCGCAACCAAAATCGGCCGAGCCAGCGGCAGCTCTCGGCCCAAGGCGTTGTGAAGCTGCTTGCGGCGTTGCCGGAACCCGGCCTGCACGATCCGGTAGAAGGGCTCGCGGGGTGGCCCCACCGGGATCTGCGGTGTCTCGCGGCGACGAAGCCGCAGGATCGCCGAGTCGACCTCTGGAGCAGGCTCGAACGCGGCCGCCGGGACGCGGCCGACGATCTCGGCCGAGGTCACGTTCTGCACGAAGATCGACAGATAGCTCGTCTGGCCCGGCGCAGCGGAGATGCGCTCGGCGACCTCGGCCTGCACCAGCAGCACGGTCAGCTCCGGCGGTCGCTCGCCCTCCAGAAAGGCGTGCAGCAGCGGGCTGGTGATGTGGTACGGGATATTCGCGACGAGCTTGAAGTCCTCACCGGGGAAGCAGTCGCGCGGATGGAGGGAGAGCGCATCGGCTTCGATCAATTCGAAGCCGGGCAGCTCGCCCAGCTCTCGACGCAGGTACGCCGCCAGGCGCGGATCGAGCTCGACCGCCAGGACAGATGCGCCCGCGGCCAACAGCCGCCGGGTGAGCACCCCCAGCCCTGGCCCCACCTCGACCACGCGGTCGCCTGCCTGCAGCTCCGCGGCATCGACGACGGCGTCGAGCGCCGCGACGTCGGTCAGGAAGTTCTGGCTGAGCGCCTTGCGCGGTCGCAGACGCTCCGCCTCGAGGAGTCGCCGCAGCTGCCCCGGCGTGGGCGGCACGAGGCGCTCGGGGGCGAGCGGCCCGCTCACGCGTCGAGCCAGGAGAGGGAAAGATTCGGGATCGCCTCGAGCGCAGGTCCGGCTCGTTCGCCTGCGGCGAAGCGGTACCCGGCCGCGGCGCCGATCATGGCCCCGTTGTCGGTGCACCACGCCGGCCGCGGCGTCAGCAGGGGCAACCCGATCGCTGCGAGGCGCTCTCGCAGGACGGCGCGCAGCGAGCGGTTGGCGGCGACCCCGCCACCCAGCGCCACCGCCGCCACGGCATGCTCCTCGGCAGCCGCCACCGTCTTGCGCGCCAGGGCATCGACCACCGCCTCCTCGAAGGCGGCGGCGAGGCCGTCGACCGGGATCGGTTGGCTCCGCTCGCGATAGCCGGCGACCTCGCGCAGCACCGCGGTCTTGAGCCCGGAGAAGCTGAAGTCGTACCTCCCTGCCGTGCGCGCCCGCGGGAAGCGCGTGGCCGGCTTGGCCCCTTCGGCGGCGGCGCTGATCGCCGGACCGCCCGGATACGACAGGCCGAGCAGACGACCGACCTTGTCGAACGCCTCGCCGGCAGCATCGTCGACCGTCTGGCCCAGGAGCCGATAACGTCCATGACCCTGCATCAGCACCAGCTGCGTGTGCCCGCCGCTCACCACCAGGCAAAGGAGCGGAAAGGCCGGCTCGGTGGGGAGCGGCTCGGGGGCGGGAGCGTCGGTCAGCCAGTTGGCATAGATGTGGCCCTCGATGTGGTTGACCGCGACCAGCGGCAGGTCGTGCCCCACCGCCAGCGCCTTGGCCAGATTCACGCCCACCAGCAGCGAGCCGATCAGTCCCGGTCCGCTCGTCACCGCCACGGCATCCAGGTCGCCCCAGTCGATATGTGCCTCTGCCATCGCCGCGCGCACCGTGGGCACGATCCAGCGCAGCTGCTGTCGAGCCGCCACCTCGGGCACGATCCCGCCCGTTGCCGCGTGCAGCGCAATCTGCGTGGCGACCTGGTTTGCGGCGATGCGACGCCCGCCGCTCACCACGGCGACCCCGGTCTCGTCGCAGCTGGTCTCGATGGCCAGCACCAACGGACCGCTCAATCCGACCCATCCCGCGTCGCACGCAGGCGTTCGAGGGTGAGCGCCGCCTGCATCGCGGCGCTCCCCAGCTCGGGGGTCGTCATCACCATGGCGTCCTCGCCGTCGTCGCTGTAGTAGGCCACCCGGCGCCCCGCCACCCGAAATCCAAACGACCGATAGAGCGCCTGGGCCGGCAGGTTGCTGACCCGCACCTCGAGCGTCATGCGTGCTGAGCCGAGCTCGATCGCGAGCTCGGCGAGGCGGAGCAGCAGGCGTCTGCCGATCCCCCGCCGTCGCTGATCGGGGCGCACGCCGAAGGTCGTGATGTGCGCTTCATCGACCATCAGCCAGATGCCTCCGAACCCGACCACCCGATCGTCGATTCGGGCGACGACGTAGCGCGCCAGACGATTCGCGGTCAGCTCCTGCTCGAACGCATAGGCGGGCCAGGGAGCGCTGAAGCTCAACCGTTCGATCTCGAGCACGGCGGACACGTCGGCCAGCCGCATCGCTTCGACCACGAGCGGGGCGCTGACCGCCATCAGCGCACCTCGGCGCCGGTCGGCGCTACCCCGCGCGGCGCCCGGACGTACCACGGCTCGAGGCGGTCGAGGTCATCACCCCGCGGATCCCCGTCGAGGCGAATGGCCGCCATCGAGGCGACCGCGCCGGCGGCGAGCCGCGGCGATCGGGCGTCGATCAGGGTGAACGCCTCGGCGAGCTCCGTCGGCACCACCGCGATCGATCCTGCGAGCAGGTCTGCGAGCTCCGCGGCAGCTACGATCCTGGGCTCGGACTCGTCGCGGAACAGCAGGTACGCCTCCTGCGCGCCGGCCCGTGCCACGGCAGCCCTCGCATCGGGCTCCGAGGCCAGCCAGGCCGCAAGGCTCGGCACGCCGACCAGCGGCACGCCGAGCGCCAGTGACAGACCCTTGGCCACGCTCATCGAGACGCGCAGTCCCGTGAACGAGCCAGGACCGGTCCCGACGGCCAGCGCCGTCGCCTCGTGCAGGTCTCGCCCGGCGGAATCCAGCAGCACCAGCAGGTGGGGCAGCAGCTCGCTCGCCTGGCGCCCCTCGCCGCGCCAGCCATCAACGGCAATCGAGGAGCCGTCCGGGGTCGCGATCGCGACCGATGGGTCACTCGAGGCGCTCTCGAGGGCGATGATCATCGGTCGTCCAGGGCCTCGACGGCCAGCCGCAGGTGGGCCTGCCCCATCGCGTGCCAGCTGATGAGACGCGTGTCGCTGCCGTCGGCCGCCGGTTCGATGATCAGCTCCAGCCGGTTGGCCGGCAACCAATCGCCCAGGCGATCGGCCCACTCGACCACCGCGATCCCTGCCGCCTGCTGATCGTCGAAGAGGCCGGCCGCGACCGCCTCGTCGGGATCGTCGAGCCGATACGCATCGATGTGGAAGAGGCGCAGCCGTCCGACGTGCTCGTTCATCAGCACGAAGGTCGGGCTGTTGACAACGCTGGTCACGCCGAGCCCATCGGCGACCCCCTTTGCCAGCTGCGTCTTGCCGGCACCAAGCGGACCGATCAGCGCCAGCACCGTGCCCGCCGTCGCTGCGGCACCGATCACCCGCCCAATCTCTCGCGTCTCGCTGGGAGCGTGGGTCTCGGTGGCGCCGGCCGTCGCGACTGCCGCCGCACGCGTCTGCTTCATGGCTCGAAGAATACGGGAGCGGCCGATCAGCGGGCGCCGGGCAGCACCGTTGCCTCAATGTTCGCGAGCGGCACCGGCGCCAGCCGTCCGTCTTCGAATCGGACCAGCGCCATCCGCGTGGGAATTCCCGACTGCGCCGCGTGCAGGTCGTCGAGCAGCGCTACCAGTACGCCGCCCCGACCCTGGAACGGGCGGCGATGCGCGATCACCCGCTCGCCGACGCGCGCCAGCGGCCGACGCCAGGGCAGCGGCGCCGCATCGTAGATGTAGAGCAGGCCATCGGCGCCGAAGAGGCTTGCCACGCGGCCGCTGTGCGCGCGGAACCAGGCGAAGAGCTGGGGATCGATCCCGACCTTCCCGAAGCCCTCGACCAGCAGGATGCCGAACGCGCCGGTCATGCCGCCTGCCTCGCGCCGGCGGCGCTGGATCGCCTCGAAATCGCGCAGCTCCTTGTCGAGCACGCCGCCCAGGACGATGCCGGCGACACCCATGGCGCGCGCCCTGGTCAGCGTCTCGGCCGAGGCGCGTGAGCCACCGACCAGGATCTTGCCGGTCGCGCCGGCGTCGATCGCCGCGGCGCGCAGCTCGTCTTCGGGCCTGGGCACGCCGACCACGAGCTCGCCGTGCACGGCCTCCCCGCTGCCCCCGACGCCCCGCAGTCGCGCCGCCGGCACCTCCACCACCACGGCGCCCTCCTCGACGGAGCGCACCTTCCCGCGCACGTGGCCGATCACCTGCTCCTCCGGCCCGAGCGGTGCCAACAGCAGCGTTCCGTCGCGGCGAGAGGCGGCCAACACGAGGCCGGCCATCGGGGCGATGACCGCGCCGCCGCCCTCCACCACGGCCAGCGGCTGATCGACATCGACCCGTTCTCCAGGTCGGACGATCAATACATCCTCGACTTCGTCCGGCTGGCGGTGCAGGGGTCGGGTCAGGGGGACGCGAACGGCGGTCAGGGCGCCGCGTCGCAGGCCGATCACCTCGTCGGGCTTGATCTCTGCCCCAGCTCGGACGCTGACCACCGTTCCGCGCGGGAGGTGGATCCGATGCAGCGAGGCTTCGATCATGCCGCCCCCTCGGCAAGCGGTCGCGCCTCGCGCAGGAATGCGTCTCGCCACGAAACGAGCACGGCGCGGCGATCGTCATTGCGCCGCGGCAAGAGGAGCGGCACGTCGCGCGCGTCCAGAACGAGGCCAACCGCACCCCCGGTGGCGGTGGCCCGCAGCCGGCGCGTGTGCCGCGGCGCCCCCAGGCTGACCGCCTGGTCGAGCTCGATCTCCAGCTCGGCGACGTGGCCGCGCGGCAATGGCACCACCTCCAGCTCGCCATAGCGCACGTCGATCGGCCCGAACGATGGCCAGCCCACGCGGTGCACGGTGACCCGCATCGAGGCGTGGCCCGGGCGTCCGCCAAGGCATACCACGGCGGCCCCGAGCGGCGTCAACAGGTCGTCGCGGATGGTGCCGAGTCCTTCCACGATCTCGTCGTCGCGCAGCGCGCCGAGCGGCCCGAGCGCCCCCGCGGGATCGATCGCGACCTGCATGACGCCGATCGGTCGCACGCCGTCGAGGAGCAGCTGCATGGACTGCGCGGGCAGCGGAGCCGCGGCGATGGTGCGGCCGGACCCGATCAGCAGATCGATCCCCTGCGGCGCGGAGCCATTTGCCGCCAGCTCGCCCAGGAGCGCTCGCGCGGCACCATGGACCACGGCCAGCTCCTCGTCGGTCTGCGGCACCGATCCGGGGCGCGCGCGCAGGTTCTGGAGCGCATCGGCCACCGCGAGCCCATCGATCGCCGCCGCCAGGCTGTGCGCGATCCGAGCCGGTCCCCCGGGAGCGGTCAACGTGGGCGAGGCGAGCCCGCCGGAGGCAACCACGCGGCTCTCGGCGATCCCGTTCTCGTCGGCACTCGCCCAGGTGGCGTAGCGCGCCCCGAGATCGACCCCGACCACCCGCAGCTGGGTCGCCCTCGCCAGCTCAGCCACCGCCCGTCCAAAGCCGATCGGCGCCAGCTGTCGGGCGGCTCCGCGCTCCACCAGGCGTTCGATCAAGGCGTCGAGGAAGCGGCGAAGCGGCAGCAGGTTCTCGCGCTCGGCCGATGGGCGAGGGTTGGCGACCGCCCGCACGACACCGGGATCGAAGAGGGCTGCCACACGCTCGGTCAGGCTCGCCGAGCCGGCCCAGACCACCGGTGAGCGCCCGCCACCCCGGGCCGCTGCGATGAGGCCAGCCATCTCCAGCGCGCCGTCGCCGCCCTCGGCGTCGAAGCCACCGGCCACGAGCCAGGCGTCGACTTCGGCCGACTGCAGCGCCGTCAGGCGGTCTGCCACCGGCCGCCCATCATCGACCGTGACGGCTTCCACCACGACCCATCCGGCTGCCTCTGCGGCGCGCCGGGCGGCACGCCCCGAGAACTCGGACGAGACGGCCGCCAGCGCAATGCGGCCGGGTCGGGCCGGCGTGTGCACGGCAATCCGGGGAGCATCGGCCAGCAGGGCGGCGATGCGGCCCTCGACCCGCGGATCGACGCGGCCGGCCAACCGCGCCGCCAGGGTGGCAATCAGCTCCGCCTCGTCCCAGGTGCTCGGCTGCGCGGCGTGGGCAGCGATTCGCCATCGGCCCAGGGTGCGGCCCACGACCGTCGCCTTCGTCCACGCCGAGCCGATGTCGACCAGCAGCGATAGCTCGGCGGTGGCCCGGCCGCTCCCGGTCACGCTCGTCTCGATCGTCATCGGAGCACGGTAAGCCAATCGCCGAGCAGGAAAGCGATGCGATCGACGAGGAGCGAGAGCCGGCTGACGACCAGGAAGCCAAGCCAGGCGCCGATTCCGCCGATCAGGAGCCATCTGCCGCTGTTCGCGGCGCGGCTTGTGATCGCGCCTCGGGGTGTCCCGTGCAGGAAGGCAACGAGCACGAGGGAGGTGATCGCCAGCGAGAGCACCTCGCCCGCGAGATCCGGCGAGGCGGCGGTCCTGACCGGCAGCGAGGCAGCCATCTGCGGCAGGATCGTGCCGATCACCGCGCCGCCGAGAGCAAAGGCGGCGACCCCACCGACCAGAACCGCGATCGCGGGGGCGGTGACGGTGCGCGGCAGCCACCGCGCTCCCACCAGCAGCGCGACCAGGGCCAGGGCTGGCACCAGCAGCAGGTGGTCTCGGGGACTCTCCAGCAACGGGGTGATGAGCCGCGGCACCAGGACGTCATGAATCGACAGCAGGACGAGGTAGCCGGTCGCCAGTCCGGCGAGCAGGTATTGCAGCACGGCAAAGAGCCGGCGTCCGCCGACCAGGTACGACCAGACGCCGATGGTGGCGATGGCGGCCACCCACGTCGCGACCGTCCCACCCAGGTCTGCTGAGGCGAACCCGTTCACGAGGCCCTGCGGTGGACGCTGCGACGGTCCGCTCGCC
>JBBQGI010000055.1:0-10143 GCA_038322875.1 Candidatus Limnocylindria bacterium
CGACATCCTCTCCTACGGCGACATGATGCTCGGCTACGCCCGGATGCGGGGCCTGCGCCGCCTGATGATCCCTGTCCCCGTCCTGACGCCGCGCCTGAGCTCGTATTGGGTGAGCCTCGTCTCCCCGGTGCCCGCGAGCATGGCACGGCCGCTTATCGAAGGCCTTCGCAGCGAGGTCGTCGTCCGCGACCCGGAACCGGCTCGGCGACTCGGGATCGACCCACGTTCGTATGCCGATGCCCTTCGACTGGCGATCGAGCGCACCGATCGCCAGGCCGGCGAATCGACCTGGTTCGATGCACTCGCAGCCCCCGACAAGGCTGGCCTCTCCTCCATGACGTCACGTGAAGGGATGATCATCGACCGCCAGGTCACGCACGTTCGCGCGTCGCCGGAGCAGGTCTTTGCAGAGGTCGAACGAGTCGGTGGAGCGTCGGGCTGGCCCTATGCGAATGCGCTGTGGCGGCTCCGCGGCCTTGCCGATCGGCTCGTCGGAGGCGTGGGGATGCGCCTCGGGCGTCGGGACTCCGAGCGCGTCCGCGCCGGGGATGCGCTCGACTTCTGGCGGGTCGAGGAGGTCCGGCGGCCGGAGCTGCTGCGACTACGTGCCGAGATGAAACTGCCGGGCCGCGCCTGGCTCCAGTACGAAGTCAGGCCCGACGGTACCGGCAGCATGCTCATCCAGACGGCGTTCTTCGAGCCAAAGGGCCTCCCGGGTCTGTTCTACTGGTACCTCCTGTATCCGATCCACGCGCTCATCTTCAGTGGCATGGCCCGAGCGCTGGCGAAGCGCACACACGCAGCCGGCTGAGGCGACCGAGATGGCTCGCATCGCCGCGGATCGCCCGGCGAGGCGGATGACCGGAGGTCGCGGCACGCACGCCGGCGCGGCGATGACGCCGACGAACAGCAGGCCTCCCGTCAGTCCGCCATGGCAAGGCCTACATCAACTGGTACGCGAAGATCGTCACGACCGACATCCAGGCGTCAAACGGCGTCATCCACGTCGTCGACTCGGTCCTCGTCCCGTACCGGCTCTGGTAGGTCGCCCAGGCATCGAGCGGATCGTGGTCCAGCGCTCCGTCACGGTAGGAGCTCGAGAGCCGCGACATGAGCTGGCCGCACGGCCCTGAAATGGCGTTGGTCGAGGGTGGCGACTTTGGACTCGGTCAGGCGCTCGACGAGCGCCACGACGCTGGCATCCACGACCCCGAGCTCCAGATCCGCGTAGCGACTCTGGAGTTCGCGGCAGCGCGCGAGATCCGGTCCGGTCGGCGGCTCAACACCATAGACCCCGGCGAGGACGTCATCGAGGAAGATGAGCCATGCGTCGGACCCCAGGCGACGCGAACACCAATAGTCTAGCTCCGCGAGAACGAGGGTAGGGACGATCAGATCCTCCACCGATTCGGTCAGTAGTCGGGCACAGCGCTCGTGATCTGGGTCGGCGGCGTCGAGAGCAGCAAGAAGGGGCCCCGTATCGCAGACGAGCGCCATGTCAGCGTGGCTCTTCCGCGATGGGCTCGGCCGTGACCTCTGCGGCGCTGCGCCGATCGTTCGAGCGCCCGACTCCGACTCGCGGTCGACGTGAACTGCGCAACGCCTTGGCCTTTTCCTCGATCGCCTCGCGCAGTACCGCGGCCAGAGGCACGCTCCGTCGTTGCGCCTCGGCTTCGAGGGTGCGGATCGTGCCCGGCGGTGCGCTGACGGTCGTCCGCCGCAACTGAGTCATGATGCGTGAGGTTAGCATCACCCCAAGTCATCGGCAAGGCCCTGATCGCCGCTCGCCTGGGACCGATTTCGGACCGCGCTGACGTTGTCCAGGAAGCGCTGGTGCGTGCATGCGACACCGCGCGTGGCGCGTTGGTCCGAGCTGGTTTGCGCGTGGCCGAAATCGGTTCGGCGAAGGTGGCGTCCCCGGCAGGTGTCGGGCCCTATTAGCAACCATACCGATCGTTGGGCGACGTGAGTGCGAGGCTGCTGACCGATCCGCCTAACGTCCCGCATGCAACTGGATCGACTGCCGTTCAGTGGTGTTCGGCATGATCCAAAGGCGATGGGCTGGCAGCGGGCGCCTCGGCCCCGGCCGGCGCGGCCGTGATGGCCGGCCCTACCACCAGGGCGCTGAACAGGTAGACGCCGGTGAAGATGGCGCTGGCCACCGCCGGCGCAGCCCACGTGCCGAAGCGGCGGCGCAGCCGAAGGAGCATCGGGATCGACACGACGAACCCCGCCAGGCCGAAGATCACGGTGCCTCCGACGCCCGCCAGCAGGGCGGCGCCGGCCAGCGGACCAACGTGATGCAGGACGTGCGGCGCGATGCCGGAAATCGCCGCGACGGCACCGCTGGCGCCGGTCGCCAGAGTCCTGGCGGCTCGGGCGGCAATCCCGGCGGTCGCAGCGGGTGCTGGACCATCCCCAACGGCCACCGCAGGCGGTCTCATCGTCGGCGCAGGACCTCGAGTCGCCGCTCGTACTCCTCGGCATCGATCTCGCCAGCCGCGAAGCGCCGGCGCAGGACCTCCTCAGCTGCCTCGCCACGCGGTTCGGCACGCTCCCGATCGGTGGCCCGAACGATCAACCACACGGCGAGGCCGATGAGGACGAGCCAGAACAGCAGGCCCATGCCCATCATCCACCAATCTCCGTAGTGCATTCCCCAGGGCATCTGGCTACTCCTCAATCTCGTGGTGCCATGCGATCGGGCACTTGGTCACTCCGAAATGTCGATGACGGCCCGCATCCCGGCTGCGTAGTGGCCGGGATAGTGGCAGCCAATCACGTACTGGTATGCCTGATCGAACTTGACCACCAGGTCGGCGGTCCCGAGTGCCGCGACGTGGACCCCGTAACCCATGTGGGCGGTCTTGGTCTGATCTCCTTCGCCCAGCCCGTAGTGCTTGTTCTCGTGCAACACCTGCTCTGCCTCGGTGCCGATGTAGGCCTCGTGGCCCTCATTCGACACGTTGCGCACCCGAAATACCACGGTCTCACCGCGGCGCACGTCGATGCGGGCCGGCTCGAAGGTCATCCGCTCGGTCATCGTCAGGTCGACCATCCGCCGGGACGGGGTGTCGCTGACCTGTGGTCCGGCAGTCGAGCAGGCCGCCAGGATCAACGATGCCGCCGTGAACAGGAGTGCCGCCCGCCCGGTGAGGGTCCTCATCGATTCACTCCAGCCCATTCCGCCGCTACCCCGGTCTCGCCCGCCCGAGCCAATCCTGTCGGACCGTCCTGAATCCCGGCTGAGAACTGCGTGAGAGTCGGGCGCGCGCCTTGCGCGCCTAGCCAGAGGCGTCGGCCGTGCTCCACGTCAGTACAAGGCCCACTCGGTGCAGGGAGACTCATCCAGACTACGCTCATCGCCATCTACGGCGGAGCCGGGCCCGCGCATCGGCATGCTCGTCCCCGCAACAGCCGCCCGTGTGCCCCGCGAGGTACGGTTCGGGATCCGCCCCGAAGCGGGCGTAGCAGCCCTGGCATTTGAAGCGCAGCACCCGGTCGCCGTACTGCGCCATCACGCCTTCTCCCGCCCGGATGTCATTGCCGCACACCAGGCAGCGCGCGGCTGGCGCCTGCCGCGAGTCGATCAACGTCAGTTCGGTCATCAGGCTGCCTCCACCACGATCTGCCCGCGCAGCATGCCCATCTGGCAGGTGAACTCGTGGGTGCCAGCCTCGGCGGGCATGAACTCGAGCGGCACCACCTGTCCGGTCGGGAGCGCGGCGGACTTGCCGAAGTCCGGCAGGAGGACATGCTCCGAGCAGACGGCGGTCTCCTCCCGCCGGAACAGGAGCCGGACCGGCCGGCCAGCGGCGACCCGGATGGTGTCCGGGGTATAGCCGCCCCTGACCAGGATCAACTGCTCCTGGTAACCGTCGCTGACGACGGTCGCCTTCACGCCGGCCGTCCGCTTGAGCCAGAAGAACCAGGCGATGAAGCCGATGACGGCCAGGCCGCCACCAGTGACGAGGATCTGAGCGGGCGTCATGCCGCTACCTCCTGAAGCTTGAAGCGCTTGAGCCGATTGGCGTTCGAGATGACGGTCACCGAGCTGAAGCTCATGGCCAGCGCGGCGAGGATCGGGCTGAGCAGGAGCCCGATGAACGGATAGAGGATCCCGAGCGCGACCGGCAGCCCGAGGCTGTTGTAGGCGAAGGCCCCCAACAGGTTCTGGTAGACGTTGCGCATCGTGGCGCGGCTGATGGCGATGGCGGACACGACCCCGCGCAGGCTGCCGGAGATGAGGGTGATGTCAGACGCCTCGATGGCCACGTCCGTGCCCGTGCCGATCGCGAAGCCGACATCGGCCTGTGCCAGCGCCGGCGCGTCGTTGATGCCGTCGCCGACCATCGCCACCGCGCGACGCTCGAGCTGCAGCTTGCGGATCTCGAGCGCCTTGTCCCCGGGCAGGACCTCGGCCAGCACGCGGTCGACGCCCACCTGGCGCGCGATGGCGTCCGCGGTGCGCCGGTTGTCGCCGGTGATCATGACCACCGTCAGGCCGAGCTTGCGGAGTGCAGCGATCGCTGCCTGCGAGTCGGGCTTCACCGGGTCGGCTATGGCGACCAGACCGGCCGCGTAGCCGTCGACGGCTACGAAGACCGGGGTCTTGCCCTCGTCGGCCAGGCGGGCCGCGTCAACCTCCAGCGCGCCGACGGCGATCCCCTCCATCTCGAGGAAGTCGCGCTTGCCGACCAGCACCTGCTGCTCGCCAAGGCGAGCCCGGATGCCGTGGCCCGGGACGGCCTCGAAGCTCGTCGGCTCAGGTACGGTGATGCCGCGCTCCATGGCGCCTCCGACGATGGCGGCCGCCAGGGGGTGCTCTGAGTCACGCTCGGCGGCAGCGGCCAGGGCGAGGACCGCATCGGCCCCAAAGCCCAGCGCCGCCAGGACGTCGGTGACGGCCGGCTTGCCGAGGGTGATGGTGCCGGTCTTGTCGAGCACGATGGTGTCGATCCGCTTGGCCGCCTGAAGGGCGTCGCCCGAGCGGATCAGGATCCCATGCGTGGCGGCCACCCCGACGCCGGTGGTCAACGCCATCGGGGTGGCCATGCCCAGCGCGCAGGGGCAGGCGATGATCAGGGTGGTGACGGCCACGATGGTGGCGTAGGCGAAGGCCGGGGCCGGACCGAAGTCGTACCAGATGACGAAGCCCGCCACCGCCGCGATCAGGACCGCGGGTGTGAAGTAGCCCGAGACGACGTCGACGATGCGCTGGATCGGCACCTTGGAGGCCTGGGCGTCGCCAACCATGCGCACGATGGTCGCCAGCGCCGTCTCGGCGCCCACCCTGGTGGCGCGGAAGCGGAAGGCCCCGGTCGTATTGGTGGTGGCCCCGATGACCTCGTCGCCTGGCCGCTTGTCGACCGGCATCGATTCGCCGGTGACCATCGACTCGTCGACCGCCGAGGCACCCTCGACGATCACGCCATCGACCGGGATCTTGGCCCCCGGCCGCACGACGACCACGTCGCCGACGACCACCTCGTCGACCGCGATCTCGACCTCGACCCGGTCGCGAATGACGCGCGCCGTCTTGGGCGCCAGGCCGATCAGCTTCTCAATCGCCTCGCTGGTCCGGCCGCGGGCCTTGACCTCCATCGCCATGCCGAGCACGACCAGGGCGGTGACGACCACGGTGACGTCGTAGTAGACGTCGGTCATCGCGGCCGACGGGAAGAGTTGCGGGAAGAGGAGGGCGACCGAGGAGTACATCCAGGCCGTGCCGGTGCCGATCGCGATCAAGGTGTGCATGTTCGCCGAGCGGTGCTTGAGCGCCTCCCAGGCCCCGGTGAAGAACTGGCCGCCGGAGTACACGAGCACAGCCAGCGAGGCGATTTCCATCGCCACCCACAGCCACCACAGCGCGGCGCTGCCACGGCTGAAGAGGTCGCGCAACCCGGGGAACAGCCAGGGATACGAGAGGACCATCGTCGGCACGCCGACCGCCGCCGCGAACCACCATTTGCGCATGAGCGTCCGGTACTCGGCCTGCCGGTCGCTGGCCGGCGAGGCGGCCGCATCGGTTACGGCCGGTTGGTGGTGCGCGGCTGCCGCCGCGGCCCGAGGTGCGGCAGTCGCCCCCGCTCGGTCAGTGGCAGCCGTGCGAACTGTGCTTGTCATCGACGTGTCTCTTCTCGCGTCTGGTTCGGGATTCGGTCATCGAGCTTGTCACCTGAGGCTGACCCCAAAGGCTGAGAGCCATCTGAGCGCCCGCTGAGATCCTGGTCGTGGGAGATCGCTTGGCTGTCACGCGCGCCGTGCCCTGCGTGACCGCCGCCACCGTGGCCGCCGTGGCCGTGGCCACCGAGATGCATCAGCAGCATGCCGCCGAAGACCCCGACGTAGATGATGGTCGACAGCGAGACAACGCCTGCGGCGAGCAGGCCCGCTGCCACCAGAGCGGCCGCCAGTCCGGGCAGCAGCCAGCGCGGTCGGGCGGGCACAGACTGGGGAGGATCGGTGCCTGCGGACCTGCTGGGGTGCGCGTCACCGTCGATGGATGGGTCGTGGACGTGGGTCGTCATGGTCGGCTGACCTCCAGCTGTGGGTACATGCGTGAAACGAGGCGCGCCTGCAGGCGCGCCTCCGGGGCGATGTGGCGCTGGCGCGCCTCGCGCATCACGAGCCACACCGCGACGGTGACGGCTGCGGCGATGATGATCCCGTACCAGTGGACGTGAAGGCCGAGCACCGAGAAGGCGACCGGAGCAATGTCTATCACGTATGGCATGGCTGCCTCCTAGGTCACGCGTGCCGAAGCTCGGAAAGCCCACACGCAACCGGCCATCCACGCCACGAGCGCCGCCGCGGCCAGGGCCACCGACCCGGCACCGTCCAGGAACACCAGCGCCAGCACGGCGATCAGCGGCAGCGAGCAGAGCCAGAGCACGATGGCTGTGCCGAGCGGAGCCTCGATCCGCGACGCCTGTTCGCGCAGCCCTGCCACCATCGACCTGCGACCCAGCTCGACCAGCTCGATGCGGCCCCGGTAGCGGCCCATTCCGCATGTGAAGCGGATCTCCCCGGGCGGCTGCCCTGGCAGATCGACGGTTGTGGTGCCCCTGAGTGCCAGGCGGCGGTCGATGCGCGGCGCGGAGAAGACGACACGCTCCGAACAGGCGTCGTCGTCATCGCGTCTGAACAGGATGCGCAGCGGCACGCCAGCCTGCGCCACGATGGCGTCCGGCCGGTAGCCGCCGCGAACGGCGACCTCCACGACCTGGTGCTGACCGTCGGGCTCGAGGCGCGCCCGAGCGGTATGTTCGAGCATGGCTAACCGGAACGTCCGAGGAGCAGGATCAGCGCCACCAGGAGGACGACGAGCGCGCCGGCGGCGAGCGGATTGGAGACCGCCCCCATCATCGCCGCCATGCCGGTCATGGTCATGGCGCCGCCCGCGAGGAGCAGATCGGCGACCAGCAGGATGGCGACGACGAGGAGGAGCGTGGCAAGCAGGTCCGGCATGCCGGTCATTTGAACTGAACAACCTGAGGGTCCGATGAGGACCGGGTAACGCCGCGCTGAGAAGAGCGGGGTCCCTAGACCGTTAGCAGGATTGCGAACCCCAGCGCCAGGACCACGAGCGCGAGGACCAGCTTGGTGCCCCCGGCATGCTGGAGGTGCCAGCGGTTGATGACCCGGATCAGCCCCGGCCGGCTGGCCAGTACCAGCAGGACGACAAGCGGCGTGATATACGCCAGGTTGTAGAGCGCGAGGCCGCCGAGGCCGGCCGCGACCGTGCCATTGGCGCCGAGCAGGGCGACCACGCCAAGGTAGACCGCCCCGCTGCAGGGGACCGTGCACAGGCCGATCAGGACGCCACCACCGAAGAGCGCTGCCGGCGAGCTCATCCGCGCCCAGTCGCGCATCCTGCCATGCAGCGCGTGGGGTGCCTCGAGCTTCCAGGGCGCGTCTGGCAGGACCACATCGCGCAGCATCCACAGCCCGAGCCCGATGGCGAGCAGGGCCGCGACACGGCTCGGAAGGTGGTTGCCGCCGAAGTCGGTCAGCGAGGCGAGCACGGTCAGGAGGCCGAGGCCCAATAGGAAGTAGGTCACCAGCACGCCGATGACGAAAAAGGCCCCGAGGCCAAGCACCGTGCGGCTGGCTCCTCGCACATCGGGCGCACCCCCGGTCGCCAGCGACTGGCGCGCTGCAAGCCCCAGCGCGAAGGTCGCGAACAGGAGGAGCACGCCAAAGGCGCAGGGGTTGAATCCGTCGAGGAACCCAGCCCCCACGATCGCCGGCAAGCTCAGGTCCGCGAAGCCCCCGTGGTCGGCTGGCATCGGCCCGACTGCCAGCACGGCGGCTGCCGCGGCCGCGACGACTGCCCCGAAGACGAACAGGAGAGCGCGCGGGCGCACCAGCGTCGCGCTCGGCGCTCCGCGCATCAGGCCTCCACTGTCAGCGTGCCCTGCATCGATGGGTTCTCCTTGCCGCCGCAGCAGATGTCGCAGTACCAGGTGTAGGTTCCGGGCGTGGTCGGTGCCGTGAGCTCAAACACTTCGCTGCTCTGCGGGCCGACCTTCCAGTCCACGCCGAGATCATCGATTGCGAGCTGGTGCCACCCGCCACCATCGCTGTGGTAGGACGTGTCGAGGCTGGTCAGCTCGATGCGAACGGTCGCGCCCGCCTTGATCGTGAGCGCCCCTGGATCGAAACCACCCATGCTGGCCCGAACGCTGATGGCCGTGGCGTCGGTCGCGGCGGGTCCAGCCAGGCGGCTGACCACCAGCCCGACAGCAACGGTGGCCACGAATAACGCAACCCCGCCAAAGACGGCCAGCCGCAGCGGACGTGGCAGGACTGTCGCCAGCGAGGGACGTTCATCCGCCGCGGCGGAGCGGTGCTGGACGCGACCGGTCTGTGCTTGACGGCTCATCATGGTGTCCTTTCTTCGACGACGACAGCAAGGGGCAGCGTTGGGCGGCCGCGGCAGGAGGATGCAGGCTCCAGGTGAGGCGGCTGTGAGCAATAACTGAGTGCAGGCTGAGAAAGCCTGTGGGCGGCCCACACTGGCCGGCGGACGGACGCCGTCCCTTATGCCGTCGGCCCGTCTACCCGAACGTCGCCGGCCACCCGTGTCACCTGTGCGCCGACGGTTGGGATGATGCGAGGACGTCCGGCCGTCAGCCAAGCGATGGCAGACAGGAGCTGCGACGTTCCGGACCCGCGCGGGCCAACCAGCGCCGTCAGCGGATCGAGGTCAAGCTCGGCATCCGGCAGCCCGGCGACACCCGCGGCCAGCGCCCGCCCCAAGAGGCCGGTTGGCCGGGCCATCCCAGACTCACGCGCCGGGTTGGCCCCGGAACCACTCGGCGCGCCAGACGAGCAGCCCGCCCGCCACCGCGGCGAGGACGACAAGGACGAGGATGACGCCCAGCTCGATCGGTGTCCGGTCCCGCGGTGCGACTGTCTCGTTCGGGTCGTTCGGTACAGGAGAGCCTCCACCACCGCCCGCGGCCGCGGTCACTTCAAGGGGCGTGGTCAATGTCTCGTCCCCAATCGCGCGCAACTCGTAGGTGCCTGACGGCAGATGGCTTGGGATGGTGAGCTCGATCTGGAACATGCCGTCGGCATCGGTGGTGACCGTGTCGAATTCGACGAGGAGGTCCTGCCCCGCGAGGATGAGCACCCGGTCGCTGTTCGGCTCCAACCCCGTGCCCGCCAGGATGACCGACTCACCCGCCGTGATCGCTGCCGGCTCGACGACGATCTCAGCCTCACCTGGGCCATGGGCCATCGCGGCCAAGGAGACGCCAAGCGAGAGCACCAGCCCGAACCCGAGTGCGAGCGCCAACGGCCTACCCATCGATCGACCTCCCTTCGTTCCCGCCGCCGGCGATGAGGGTGGCCATGAAGCCGGCTGAGCCGACAACCGTCAGGACGAGGCCAAGAAAGACGACCGCCCAGCTCGCGACCGAACCATCGACCAATGCGCCGCCAAGACCGATCTCGGTGGTGCCCAGTCCTGCCGCGAGGAGGGCGAGCCGGAAGAGAACTGCGACCATCACATTGCCTCCTGGAGGTGCGCCGCTGGGACGGTGAACAATGCGTAGAGCACGAGCCCGGCGAGCGCGACCGCCACGAAGAGTCCGATGCCGACGACGATCCGCCGGCGGCTCGGCGCGCGGTACG
>JBBQGI010000056.1:0-10128 GCA_038322875.1 Candidatus Limnocylindria bacterium
CGACGAGATGGGCCTCTACAGTGGCGACCTGGACCGGATGGGGATGCTCTCCTATGACGCCTGGCGCGCCGCGCGGCTGGTGGTCGACACCGGCATGCACGCGCTCGCCTGGTCGCGCGAGGCGGCGATCGACTTCATGACTGCGCACACTGCCCTGGGCACCAACAACATCGTCAACGAGGTGGACCGATATATCGGCTGGCCCGGCCAGGCGCTGGCCTATAAGATCGGGCAGCTCGAGATCCGACGCCTGCGAGCCGATGCCGAGGCTGCGCAAGGAGCCGGCTTCGACATCCGCATCTTCCACGACGCGGTGCTCGGGCACGGGGCGCTCCCGCTCGGTGTCCTGCGTGGCGCGGTGCTGTCCGACCTGGGTCTCGACGCTTCCGTTGGTCGCTAGGGGGAGGGCGCGATCGTCGCCCGCTCGTCGGGAACGTCGGGCAGCACCCGCTCGACTCGCGCAGGAGCCGGAATTCGCGCTCTGCCAGCCGTGGGGGCAGCTCCTTGAGCGCGTATAGCGCGCCGCCATACTCCACGAACCGCACGACGTGGCGGCTGATGCCGCGCGCCACCTCCACGATCCGTGGCGAGCGCCACTGGGCGAGCGGTTCGTCCCACGGCAGGTCCAGGAAATCGGGCCACGACTCGCGGGGGAGCATCTGGAAGCGCATGTGTGGACCCGATGGTAGAGCGAAGCCCTGATCCACCCGGCTGGGGATGGACAGGGCCTTGAGCGGCTGTCTATGATGGCGAATCTGACGGCATGCGGGCACGCGCCCCGGGCCCCCTCGAGGAAGTCCCATTGGCGACGGTCACCTTCGACCACCTCACGAAGCGCTTCTCCGATGAGGTCATTGCGGTCAACGACCTCAACCTGGAGGTCGCCGACGGCGAGTTCCTGATCCTGGTCGGTCCGTCTGGCTGCGGCAAGACGACCGCGCTGCGCTGCGTGGCGGGGCTCGAGACGATCAGCGACGGACGTCTCCTGATCGGCGATCGGGTCGTCAACGACGTGGCCCCCAAGGACCGCGACATCGCCATGGTCTTCCAGAGCTACGCCCTCTACCCGCACATGTCGGTCTTCGACAACCTCGCCTTCGGGCTGAAGCTGCGCAAGATGGCAAAGTCCGACATCGACGCCCGCGTCAAGGAAGCGGCCGGCATCCTGGGACTCGAAAAGTTCCTCGACCGCAAGCCGAAGGCGCTCTCCGGCGGCCAGCGACAGCGGGTCGCGCTGGGCCGGGCGATCGTGCGGGAGCCCCAGGTCTTCCTGATGGACGAGCCGCTCTCCAACCTCGACGCCAAGCTGCGGGTGCAGACCCGTGCCGAGATCGCGCGAATCCACCGGCGCCTGGGGACCACGATCGTGTACGTCACCCACGACCAGGTCGAGGCGATGACGATGGGGGATCGGATCGCGGTCATGAAGGACGGGCTGCTCCAGCAGGTGGGCACGCCGCAGGAGCTGTACGGACACCCGGCCAACCTGTTCGTGGCCGGCTTCATCGGCTCGCCGGCGATGAACTTCGTCGGCGTCACCGCGGTCGGCGAGCAGCTGATGATGGGCGAGGCCAAGCTGAACCTGGCCGGCGAGCCGGCAAAGGCCGCCGCCAACCGCCCGGCGGGGTCGAGCCTGACGATCGGCTTCCGTCCCGAGCACCTGCAGCTGGCGAATGGAACGGGCGACCAGGTCGTCAGATTTCCGGCCACCGTCGACGTGGTGGAGTACCTGGGCAACGAGGAGTTGATACACGCGCGGGCGGAGGGAAACGACATCGTGGCGCTCCTGCCGTCCGATCGGAAGGTCAAGGCGGGCGACAAGGTCGAGCTGGCAGTGCCGCTCGACCGGCTTTACGTCTTCGACCCGGAGTCCGAGAAAGCGCTGGTCAGTTGACTGCGTCTCGAGCAGCGGGCCGACGAACCACGACCACATGCCACGCATTGGTGGCGGCGTAATGGAGGAACTCATGGCTCGACGATTCCGTTGGTTTATACCGCTTGCGGTCATCGCCCTGGTGATGTCGGCGTGCGGGACCTCAACCAGCAGCGGAGATGCGAAGACCGTCACCGTCATCGGCACCTGGACCGATGCCGAACAGGAATCTTTCCTGGCAATGGTGAAGCCCTGGGAGACCGAGACCGGTAACACGGTGAAGTACCAGGGCACGCGCTCGATCAATGACATCCTGGCGGCCGGCGTGCCGACCGGCGTCCTGCCGGACCTGGCCGGGCTGCCGGGTCCGGGCCAGATGGCCGAGTACGTCGCGGCCGGCGCGCTACAGCCGCTCGATGACGTCCTCGACGTCAGCACCTATACCAGCGAGACTTCGCCGGCCCTGGTCGGCCTCGGCAAGGTCGACGGCAAGACGTACGGCGTCTTCATCAAGGCCGCGCTGAAGGGCCTGATCTACTACAACCCGGCCTCGCATGACTACTCGACCAGCCCCCCGGCCACGTGGGATGAGTTGACCTCCATGGGCGCGGCCAACCAGGGCAACGCGGACGCGCAGTGGTGCGTCGGCATAGCGTCGGGCGACGCGTCCGGCTGGCCGGCCACCGACTGGATCGAGAACATCCTGCTCCGCCAGTCCGGCCCCGACGTCTACAACGACTGGTGGGCGGGCAAGGTCAAGTGGACCGATCCGAAGATCAAGGCCGCCTTTGACGTCTACGCGGACGTGGTGGCCAACAGCTACGGTGGCGGCACGAACGTGGTCGCGACCAAGTTCGAGCTGGCCGGCGATCCGCTCTTCTCGAACCCGCCTGGCTGCGAGTTCTTCGAGCAGGCGAACTTCATGAGCGGCCTGGGCAAGTTCGCCGACCTCAAGGCGGGCACCGACTTCAACGCGTTCCCGTTCCCGGCCATCAACCCGGACTTCGCGAACGCGGTCGAGGGGGCGGGTGACCTGTTCGGCATGTTCCACGCGACCGATGCGGCCAAGTCGCTGATGAAGTACCTGGTCACCGCCAAGGCCCAGGACATCTGGGTCGGCCGTGGCGGCGCCCTGTCGGCCAACAAGAACGCGACCTCCTACCCGGACGACTTCAGCAAGAACGCCGGGACGGCGATCGCGAAGGCCGAGCAGTTCGTGTTCGACGCATCGGACCTGATGCCGACCGCCATGAACGCGGCCTTCTGGACGCACATGGTCAGCCTGACCAACGGCGACGAGACGGTTGACCAGGCGCTGTCTGCCCTGCAGACCGTCGCGGACGACGCGTACAAGCCCGCTTCGTAGCGGGTATCTGACCTTCGATAGGGCCGAGGCGCGGCGCACGCCGCGTTTCGGCCCGACCCGAGCTCCTGAACCTGGAGGAGCCCCATGACGGACAAGTTGATCAACGCGGTCATCGTGGTCATTGCGGTGCCCGCGGTTCTGATTGGCTACATCTGGGCCACCGAGCAATTCCTGCGGATCCTGCCCGAGCGACAGAAGCCGCGGGTTCGCCCGTGGCTCTGGCTGGGCCCGGCCCTGGGCTTCCTGGCGGTCTTCCTGATCTACCCCATGATCGGCACGATCATCCGCAGCTTCCAGGACAGCGCCGGCAAGAAGTTCGTCGGGCTCGACAACTTCCTGTGGTTCTTGGGCAGCGCGGATGCCCTCACCTCGCTGAAGAACAACCTCCTGTGGCTGGTCTTCCTGACGGTCCTGGTGGTCGGCCTTGGCCTCCTTGTCGCGGTGCTGGTCGACCGCGTGCGCTATGAGCAGTTCGCCAAGAGCGTGATCTTCGTGCCGCTCTCCGTCAGCATGGTGGCCGCCGGCGTGATCTGGCTGTACATGTATCAGTACAAGCCGCCAGGCGCCATCCAGACCGGGACGCTGAACGCGGCCATCGGTGTGATCGGGCTGGGACCGGTCCCGTGGACGCAGGTCCAGGCATTCAGCGTCAACACCTTCATGCTGATCATCGTGATGGCCTGGATGTGGACCGGCTTCGGGATGGTCATCATCTCGGCCGCGCTGAAGGGGATCAACCCCGAGCTGATGGAGGCGGCGCGGATAGACGGTGCCACCGAGTGGCAGGTCTTCCGCGGCATCGTCTTCCCCTTGCTGGTGCCGACCCTCGTGGTCGTCTCGACCACCATGATCATCACCGCCCTGAAGGCGTTCGACATCGTCTTCACCATGACCAACGGCACGCTCGGGACCAACGTCATCGCCAACCAGATGTACTCGGAGATGTTCAAGAACAGCCAGTACGGCCGCGCCAGTGCGATCGCCGTCGTCCTGCTGCTCGCGATCATCCCGATCATGTTCTTCAACATCGGTCGATTCCGGGCGCAGGAGTCGGTCCGATGACCTCGGTGGGCGCTCCCGCCGAGCTTGCCGGCCCAAAGCAGGGCTTGTTCAGCCGTCTGCACCTCGGTCTGCACGCCGCCCTGATCGTGCTGATGGTCATCTGGGCCATCCCGACCATCGGCCTGCTGGTGAACTCCTTCCGTCCGGCGACAGACGCCTTTGGCACCGGCTGGTGGACGGCGCTATTCCCGCCCTACCATTTCACCTTCGAGAACTACGCACACGTCCTTGGCCAGAGCAGCCTCGGCACCAACTTCCTGAACAGCCTGTTCATCAGCATCCCGGCCACGGTGATCCCCATCTTCATCGCCGCCTTCGCCGCCTATGCCTTCAGCTGGATGGAGTTTCCGGGTCGCAACATCCTCTTCGTGGTCGTCGTGGGACTGCTGGTGGTGCCACTGCAGGCGACCCTGATCCCCGTGCTGGGCCTGTTCGCGAGCTGGGGCATCGCCGGGACCTTCCTCGCCGTCTGGCTCGCGCACACCGCCTACGGACTGCCGTTCGCCGTCTACCTGCTCAGGAATTTCATGGGCTCGCTGCCGCGCGAGGTTTTCGAGTCGGCTGCGATCGACGGAGCCAGCTCGGTCACCAGCTTCTTCCGGCTGGCTCTGCCGATGAGCGTGCCAGCCATCGCGGCGCTCGCGATCTTCCAGTTCCTGTTCGTATGGAATGACCTGCTGGTGGCGCTCATCTACATGAGTGTGGCCAACCCGGACAACCTGCCGATGACCGTCGTCATCGCAAACCTGGTGGGCTCAACCGGCACCGGGCTTGAATTCCTGGGTGCCGCCGCGTTCCTCTCAATGGTGCTGCCCCTGGCCGTCTTCTTCGCCCTGCAGCGGTTCTTCGTGCGCGGCATCGTGGGAGGCTCGGTCAAGGGCTGACGCGACGTTCGCCCATGTCGAGGACCAGCGCCGACCAGGCAAATCCCATCGCTCCGTAGCCTTGCCCGGTCTCGGCGTCGTAGTGCTCCCGGAATCCCGACCGCTCGACCAGCCGCAGGCTGGCGTCCTCGATCCGAGTGGCCAGCTCCTCGCGCCCATGGCGGCGCAGCCCGCGGGCGATATACCAGTTGATGCCGATCCAGCTCGGCCCACGCCAGAGGACGGTCCCCCCGGCAGGTGCCGACCGATAGGCCGGGCTGTGCCGGGAGACGCTCGGCACCGCGTAGCTCGTGCCGAAGTCGGTGGGATCCTGGAGCCGATGTGCGATCCGCTCGACGATGCCAGCCGGCAGATCCTCGAACATGACCGGCAGCAGTCCGGCCACCGTGTCGCCCGGCAGCGGCGCCTCGCTTCGGCCGGCGAGGCCATGGAAGTCCCGGTCCGATGGCGACCAGCAGCGGTCGAGAACCGCGCTCACCGTGCGGTCGGCCCGCCGGCTCAGCACCGCCGCGGCATCGGCATCGCCGGTCTCGGCGAGGAGGCGAGCCAGCACGCGCTGGTTCTCCGCGTACAGGACGTTCACCGCCACGTCCTCGACGACGAACCGATCGGCGTCGAAGATCCGAGCGGCGTCGTGGGCGAGTGCAGCATTGCCATCGGCAACGGGCCGCCAGGCGGCCTCGAAGGACGGCGGATCGTCACCGACCACGCCCAGGTAGGCGTCGTACGCGGGCGTCTGGTCCATCCCCGATTCGTGCGGCTCGACGATCGCGATCAGCCCGTCGTGGTCAGGGTCACGCACCCGGTTGCACCAGTCGTAGTAGCGGCGCACCGCGGGCAGGACCTCGCGCAGGTACGCGGCGCCGCGACCACGGGCCGAGACGGCGGCAACGGCCTCGGCCAGGACCGGGGGCTGCATGCTGGCGGAGACCCACGGCGATGCGCCGCCGACCTGGTACGGGCCGGAGGGTGGCTCCTCCACGGTCCAGTAGGTGACGTGCGGGATGAAGCCGTCCGGCCGCTGGCTCAGCAGCAGGGTCCGCAGCTCCGCCTCCGCGCGCTCGACATCGAGGTGCGACAGCACGATCGCGTGGAAGCACGAGTCCCAGAACCACTGGTATGGATACGTTCCGACCGACGGGCAGACGTAGTCGTAATCGGCGTCGCGCCACGCGGCGTGACCCTGGCGACGGTTCGCGGTGTAGAGACCCGCGACGGCGGCGCGAAGGTCGCTCCATCGGTCCCGTCGGGTCCGGCTCACGGGGCAAGCCTAGCGAGTTGCGACCCATGTACCCTCTCGCCATGAGCAGCCCGCCCGCTCCCGCCTCGCTCAGCCGCGATCCGCTCTGGTACAAGGACGCGGTCATCTACCAGCTCCACGTGAAGGCGTTCGCCGACTCGTCGGGCGACGGCATCGGCGACTTTGGCGGGCTCACCAGCAAGCTCGACTACATCGCCAGCCTGGGGGTGACCGCCATCTGGCTGATGCCCTTCTATCCGTCCCCGCTCCGTGATGACGGATACGACATTGCGGATTACACCAACGTTCACTCCGACTACGGCACCCGACAGGACTTCCGCGCCTTCGTGCGAGCGGCCCATCGCCGCGGCCTGCGGGTGATCACCGAGCTGGTCATCAACCACACCAGCGACCTGCACCCGTGGTTCGTCGAATCGCGCTCGTCGAACGGGAACCCCCGCGACGACTGGTACGTATGGTCGACCGACAACCGGAAGTTCGCCGAGGCGCGGATCATCTTCACCGATACCGAGACGAGCAACTGGGCCTGGGACGCCGGGAGGCAGGCCTACTACTGGCACCGCTTCTTCTCCCACCAGCCTGATCTCAACTACGACAACCCGGCCGTGCTGAAGGCCGTCGTGCGGGCGATGCGCTTCTGGCTCGAGATGGGGGTCGACGGCCTGCGGCTCGACGCGGTGCCCTACCTCGTCGAACGCGAAGGGACCTCGTGCGAGAACCTGCCGGAGACGCACGCGGTCCTGCGCAAGCTGCGCGCCGCCATGGACGAGAAGCACCCTGGACGGATGCTGCTGGCCGAGGCGAACCAGTGGCCCGACGACGTGCGGCACTACTTCGGGGACGGCGACGAATGCAACATGGCGTTCCACTTTCCGCTGATGCCGCGCATCTGGATCGCGCTGCGGAGGGAGGATCGCACTCCCATCGTCGACATCATGGAGCGCACCCCGGAGATCCCGTCCACCGCGCAGTGGGCGCTCTTCCTGCGCAACCACGACGAGCTCACGCTCGAGATGGTGACCGATGCCGAGCGCGACTACATGTGGACCGAGTACGCCGCTGACAAGCGCGCCCGGATCAACCTGGGCATCCGCCGCCGGCTCGCCCCACTGGTCGAGAACAGCCGCCGCCGCATCGAGCTGCTGAACGCGCTCCTCCTTTCGATGCCGGGGACCCCGGTGATCTACTACGGCGACGAGATCGGGATGGGCGACAACGTCTACCTGGGCGACCGGAACGGTGTCCGCACACCGATGCAGTGGACCAGCGACCGCAACGCAGGCTTCTCCACCGCCGACACGGCAGCCCTGTACGCGCCGGTGATCGTGGATCCCGTCTTTGGGTACGGCGCGGTCAACGTGGAGGCACAGGAGCGGGTCCCCGGGTCGCTGCTGCACTGGATGCGGCGCATCCTGGGGGTCCGGCGGGACCACCCCGCCTTTGGGCGGGGATCGCTGAGCTTCCTGCACCCCGACAACACGAGGGTGCTGGCGTACCTGCGGCAGCACGAAGGGGTCACCATCCTGTGCGTCGCCAACCTGTCGCGCTTCGCGCAGTACGTCGAGCTCGACCTCTCCGCCTTCAACGGCATGATCCCGGTGGAGATGATCGGTCACGTCCACTTCCCACGCATCGGCGAGCTGCCCTACCTGCTCACCTTCGCACCCCACGGGTTCTACTGGTTCCAGCTGACCGATGGCTCCCAAGCCGGCGATTGATCCGCGGCTCCGGGGCCTGGCATCCTCATTCACCGCCGAGTGGCTCGCCGGGCAGCGCTGGTATCGCGCCAAGAGCCGGCGACTCACGAGCGTCGAGCTGAGCGATGCGGCGGCGATCCCCGGCACGACGGGCTGGCTGCTTGTCCTGGTGGCGACCGACGATGAGGGCGCAGTGGCGCGCTACCTCGTGCCCGCGGTGCTCGGGCTCCACGCCCTTCGCGAGCCGGCAGACGGCGAGGGCGTCTGGGGTGCGCTGGCGGAGCTGATGGCGTCCGGTGGGAAGGCGCCGGCGGCGATCGGCCGATTCGACTTCAACGCGGCGCCCGGCCTGCGGGAGATCGTGTCTGGTGCGCACGATGAGATCCGTCGCATGACGGAGCGCAGGCTCGGCGTGGAGCAGTCGAACACCTCGGTCGTGCTCGGCGATCGGCTCATCCTGAAGTGCTACCGGCTCCTCGAGGCCGGGGTGAACCCGGAGGTCGAGGTCAACGCCTTCCTGACCGAGGTCGGCTTCCGCGGGGCACCCCGGCTGTGCGGCTCCGCCGAGTACGTCGTCGAGGGCGAGGCATGCGCCGCCGTCATGCTCCAGGAGCTGGTCGTGGCCGAGGCCGATGGCTGGGGCTGGGTACAGGGCTGCCTCGCTGCCGGCCCGTCGGGGATGGCCACAGCGACCGATGGGCTCGGCGAGGTCGGGGCGCTCACGAGGGAGATGCACCGCTCGCTCGCCTCGCGGCCGGAATCGCCCGGATTCCCATCGCGGAGCGCCACCGGCGACGAGCTCGCAACCTGGCAAGGTCGCGCGGAAGGGCAGCTCGAGGTCGCCATCGCCACCGTGTCGGGGGAGATTCGCCGCCGTCTGACGGCCATGGCGCCCACGATCCGTCGGCGCGTGGCCGCGATCGGTGCTGTGCGAGGGGCGCATGTCTCGCGGATCCACGGGGACTACCACCTCGGCCAGCTGCTCCGAACGGTCGACGGGTTCACGGTGATCGACTTCGAGGGCGAGCCGGCGAGAGCGCTCGCCGAGCGGCGCGAGCCCGCCTCGCCGCTGCGCGATGTGGCCGGCATGCTTCGTTCGATCGACTATGCCGCCCGCGTCGCCCACCAAGAGCGGGGATGGGAAGATCCGGACACGTGGGCAGGCGATGCGCGGGTAGCCTTCCTGTCGAGCTATGACGACCGGCTGTCAGCCGACGATCTGGCCCTGTTGGACGCGTTCGAGACCGAAAGGGCGTGCTACGAGGTCGCCTACGAGGCGAATAATCGTCCCGATTGGGCCTGGGTTCCCCTCATGGCCCTGGAGCGCATGGCAGGCAGCGCCGATCTCGGCGCGCGGAGGCAATCGTGACCAAACGGATCATCACCACTCCCGAGGCGCCCGGCGGCTTTCCCTACAGCCAGGCGGTCGCCGCGGGCGGCCTCATCTTCGTCTCCGGACAGGGTCCACAAACGCCCGACGGCTCGCTCGGAGGCATGACCATCCAGGAGCAGACTCGCCAGTGCCTGCGCAACGTCGAGGCGATCCTCGAGGCCGCCGGCAGCTCGATCCAGAAGGTCGTCAGTGCCACGTTCATCCTGCGCGATCCGGTCGATTTCGCGGGCATGAACGAGGAGTGGGCGCGCTGGTTCCCGGTCGAGCCACCGGCTCGCCAGGGCGCCCGCCACCCGCTCGACGCCGATGGTCTGCGCATCTCGATCGCGGTCGTGGCTGAGGCCTGACCGAGGGCCGCGGCGGTAACCTGTGCGACAATCGAGGCTCCCATGACGACCGACGCCTCTGTTTCCATGCCCGCGCCCGCCACCGCCGGCGGTGCGATCGCCACGCGCCCCGACCTGCGCAACCTGGCGATCGTGGCCCACGTCGACCACGGCAAGACGACCCTGGTCGACGCCCTGCTGCGGCAGACCGGCACCTTCCGCGCCAACCAGGCGGTGGTGGATCGGGTCCTGGACTCGGGCGACCT
>JBBQGI010000057.1:0-10121 GCA_038322875.1 Candidatus Limnocylindria bacterium
CATCCGTGCCGGGACGCCTGCAGGTCACCATCGTCGAGCGTGAGGCAGCGTTCGTGTGGGAGACCTCGTCCGTGCAGCTGCTCGGCGCGGCGGACGGCACCCTGTTCGCGGCGCTTGCGCTCGATGCCAGCCTCGATGCCGACGCCACCGCCCTTCCACGCGTCGCCGACGAGCGCGCCATGGCGCGCCTGATCCGGGCGGGCGATCGGATCCCCGAAGCGCTCCTGCGCACGGCCCTCCGGCTCGCAAGCCTCGATCCCGCGGCGCTCGGCTCCAACGCCGAGCGGCTCGGCGTGCGGCTCGACGACGAGTTCGGATTGGGCCTGGTCGCCGCGGAACCGGGCTGGGAGATGGCGTTCGGGGTCTACGGCACCGACCCCAACGAGACCGCCGGCGATGCCGCCGCGCGCCTCGAGCGACAGGTGACGGCGGTGCGCACGCTCTTCGCGAGCCGCGTCGAGGCCGAGATCGGTTGGGTCGATGCCCGCAACCCGGGGAAGGTATATTTCCGTGCCAAGGGGTGACGTGATCGCCGGAACGCGGCGCCTCACCTGCCGAGACCCTTCCTTCGGGGCGTTTCCAGATGTGGCTTCCGCTTGTCGGCCTCGCGCTCGGCATCGCGCTCGGGCTGGTGCTCAACGTCAACGTGACCCCGGACCTCGCGCGATATTCGGCGGTGGCCATTCTTGCCGGGCTCGACTCGGTGCTCGGCGCGATCCGGGCCGAGCTGGACGCCCACTACGACAACCGCATCTTCCTGTCCGGGTTCATCACCAACGCCCTGGTCGCGGTGGCGCTCACCTTCGTTGGCGATCGGCTGGGGATCGATCTGTACCTGGTTGCCCTCTTCGCGTTCGGCCTGCGCATCTTCCAGAACGTGGCCCTTATCCGCCGCCACTTCCTGTAGGCTCGGACGGCATCCACGGGGCGCCGCGCCGCGCCGCTAGCAGGAGGTAGCTTGGAACGCGAGGCGGTCCTGGTCGGCATCGACGCCGGGACGACGAAGGTCACGACCCTCATCGGCGAGGTCGGCCGCTCCGGTGACGTCAACGTCATCGGCTATGGCATTGCGCCCTCGGCCGGCATGAAGAAGGGCATGGTCGCCAACATCGACCAGACCGTGAACTCGATCGCGTCGAGCGTCGAGAAGGCCGAGCGCTTGAGCGGCTACAAGATCAGCTCCGCCTTCGTCGCCGTCGGCGGAAGCCATATCAGCAGCCAGAACTCGCGCGGCGTGGTGGCGGTCTCTGGACACAAGCGCGAGGTGAGCCGCGAGGACGTGGCGCGTGCCACGGAGGCGGCCAAGGCGATCCAGGTTCCCTCCAACCGCGAGATCCTGCACGTTATCCCGCGAGGCTACATCGTCGATGGGCAGGAGGGGATCAAGGACCCGCTCGGCATGAGCGCCGTGCGCCTGGAGGTGGAGACGCACATCGTCGCCGGTGCCGCCACGTCGATCCAGAACCTGTCCAAGTGCATCGCCAACGCCAACGTGCAGATCGATGAGCTCGTGATCAGCTCGCTGGCGGCCGCCGAGGCGACCCTGACCGACACCGAGAAGGAGCTGGGGGTGATGATCGCCGACATCGGCGGCGGCACGACCGACCTGGCCATCTTCACCGATGGCGCGGTGTACCACTCGGCGGTGCTGCCGGTGGGAGCGATCAATGTGACCAACGACGTGGCGATCGGGCTGCGCACCAGCCTCGACCTCGCCGAGGAGGTCAAGATCAAGCACGGCTCCGCCAACCTGGCCGAGATCGCGCCGGAAGAGCTGCTCAACGTGGCCGTGCTCGGCGAAGGGGGCGGCCAGACCATTCAGCGCAAGAAGCTGTGCGAGATCATCGAGGCTCGCATGAGCGAGATCTACTCGCTCATCGGCGAGGAGATCAAGCGCTCCGGTCATGCCGGCATGCTGCCCGCCGGGGTGGTTCTGACCGGTGGCGGGGCACGCCTCGGCGGCGTCGCCGAGCTGGCCCGCGAAGTTCTCCAGATGCCGGTCCGGGTGGCATCGCCGCAGGGCGTCGGCGGCCTGATGGACCAGCTCTCGAATCCTGCCTTCAGCACATCGATCGGGCTGCTCCTGTGGGGCGCCCACCACATCGGTACCGAGCCGATCAGCTTCACCACCGGCTCGCCACTGGGTGGCGGCCTGGGCCGCGTCACGGACTGGATCCGGAGCCTCTTTCCCGGCTGAGCCGCGCCGCTCGGAGTCCGGCGTGTGGAGCAATCGCGACGCGCTCCACCGCGATTTCGGATATGTGGACAAATCGGGCGTCGGATGTGGACAAATCGCTCACGCCGAGTGGGTGCTGTCGTTAGAATCGATCGAACCCGCGCGAGCTCCGGGTCCGACAGCCACAGACAGCCAACCGCGCAGGAGAATCCTTCATGCCGCTCCGTTCGGACGCAGAGCATTTCGCACTGATCAAGGTCATCGGCGTGGGTGGTGGCGGTTCGAATGCCGTGAACCGGATGATTCGCGCCGAGATGATGGGCGTCGAGTTCATCAGCGTGAACACCGATGCCCAGGCGCTGCTCCAGAGCGACGCGCCCCACAAGATCCGCATTGGCGACAAGCTGACCCGCGGCCTGGGCGCCGGCGCCGACCCGCAGGTCGGCCAGCGAGCGGCGGAAGAGGACAGCGAGAAGATCTACGAGGCGCTCAAGGACGCCGACATGATCTTCATCACCGCGGGGATGGGCGGCGGCACCGGGTCGGGCGCGGCACACGTCATCGCCGAGATCGCGAAGGACCTGGGTGCCCTGACGGTGGGCGTGATCACCAAGCCGTTCAGCTTCGAGGGGGTCCGGCGCAAGCTCGTCGCGGAGCAGTACTCCGAGCTGCTCAAGGAGAAGTGCGACACGCTCATCACGATCCCGAACGATCGCCTGCGCGAGGTGGTCGACAAGAAGACGAGCATCCTCGACGCGTTCCGCGTCGTCGATGACGTGCTGCGCCAGGGCGTGCAGGGGATCAGCGACCTGATCACCGTGCCTGGCCTCATCAACCTCGACTTCGCCGATGTGAAGACGATCATGCGAGACGCTGGGTCGAGCATGATGGGGATCGGCATCGGGACCGGCGACAACCGCGCCGTGGAGGCCGCCCGGGCGGCGGTCATGAGCCCGCTGCTCGAGGTCAACATCACCGGCGCACGCGGCATCCTCTTCAACGTCACCGGCGGCAGCGACCTCGGTCTGTTCGAGGTCAACGAAGCGGCCGAGGTGATCAAAGAGGCGGCCGATCCCGAGGCGAACATCATCTTCGGCACCGTGATCGACGATCGGATGCGCGACGAGGTCAAGGTGACCGTGATCGCCACCGGGTTCGACGCCACGCGCAAGGCTCGGCCCCCGGCTCGGGCGGTGACAGCATCGTCCGAGACGGCGACCGGCATCGAGACCTCGCTCGACGAGCGGAGCCGCGAGATCCTCGCCGAGATCGAGCGCGACCGGGTTGAGCGCCAGACGCTCGAGGATCAGATGCCGGAGTCCTCGCCCTTCGCGGCGAGCGAGACGCCGGCAGCGAAGGCGACCGAGCGCCAGGCGATCCCGGTGCGCGGCAACGGCCTCGATCGGCCAACCTACGGCGAGACCGACCTCGACATCCCCTCCTTCCTCCGCCGCAAGGGCGAATAGCCCGCGCATGGACCGATGCGCCCCGGCCGTCCGGCCGGGGCGCTCGCATCTGCCAGATGCTGCCCGTCGATGAGCCGCCGCTCGACGCGGCGCTGATCGGGGCTCGCTACGAGGCCCTGGTGGCGCGGTTGCGGGCTTCGGCAGAGTCCGCGGACCGCGATCCAGACGGATTCCGCGTGGTGGCGGTCACCAAGGGCTTCGACCTCTCGCTCATTCGCGTCGCGCTCGACGCGGGCCTGAGCCGCTTCGGTGAGAACCGGGTGCAGGAGGCGATCGCCAAGATCGAGGTGGCGCCAGGGGCGGAGTGGCACCTGGTCGGCCGGCTGCAGGGCAACAAGGCGCGGCCAGCCATCCGTGCCTTCGCCATGATCCATTCGGTCGACTCGCTTCACCTGCTCCAGCGCCTCGATCGGGTCGCGGCGGAGGAGTCGCGCACGCCCGCCCTGCTGCTCCAGGTGAACATCAGCGGAGCACCGAATCAGGCCGGCTTCCCGGCACGCTGGTTCGCCGCTGAGCTTCGGGGCCGCGGCCCGCTCCTCGCCGCGCTCGAGGGCCTCCATGCCGCGCGCGTCGAGGGGCTCATGACGATCGCGCCGTTTGGAGCGCCCGCCGCCGAGGCGCGTGCCGTCTTCGCGACCCTGCGCGGCATGCGCGACACGCTCCGGGAGGCGAGCGGACGCGCGTTCCCCGAGCTCTCGATGGGGATGACCGCCGACGCCGACGCAGCGGTCGCGGAAGGGTCGACCCTGGTCCGTGTCGGTACCGCCATCTTCGGTCCGCGTCCGGTCTGAGCGGCGCTGCTATCCTCCGACCAGATGCCGCTCGTGATCGTCAACTTCCTGCAGCTGCTGATCAGCGTGCTGATGCTGCTGGTGATCGCGCGGGTCCTCGTCAGCTGGCTGGCACCCTCCGGCGGAGGGGGAATGGTTGCCTTCATCTACCAGGCGACCGAGCCGATCCTGGCTCCCATTCGACGGGTCATCCCGTCCAGCGGCGCCCTCGACTGGTCGCCGCTGATTGCCATGCTGGTGCTGGGCGTGCTCCTGCGGGTTGTGGTCCGCCTCTGACCACGGCTCGGCTCGCCAAGATTGAGGCCGCCGGAGCCCATCGGTATACTGCGGTCCCCACGTGGGCGATTGGCTCAGCCCGGTTAGAGCGCACGGTTCACATCCGTGAGGTCACTGGTTCGAATCCAGTATCGCCCACCATTCCACCATCCCTAGGGAGCCGGCCGTGAGCGAGGCGTCGCTGCGGATCGCCATCTTCGGGGAGTCCTACCTGCCGTACCTCTCGGGTGTGACCGTGTCGACCGAGGCGCTGGCGCGTGGACTCGGAGCCGCCGGCCATGAGGTGCTGCTGGTGATGCCGGCGCCCGCACGCGGCGCGCTGCTTGGCACGGCCGGTGCCCTGGGACCGGACCCACGGGTTGCCTGGCTCCCCTCCTTCCAGCTGCCGCGTCCGGCGCCGACCGGGTACCGGGTTCCGCAGCCGATCCCCTCCGCGGCCCTGCGAGAAGCGGCCGCCTTCTCACCGCAGATCGTCCACGCCCAGTCGCCGTTCACCTCCGGGCTGATGGCGCGACGTCTCGCCCGCCGCCTCGGTGCGCCGCTGGTCTTCACCCATCACACGCGGTTCGGCGACTATCGCCACTACCTCGGACCGCTGGCCGCGCCGGGGGGTGCCCTGATCGTCAATCACCTGCAGCGCTATTGGCTCGGCAGCGCCGCGGTGGTGGCTCCCGGCAGCGAGCTGGCATTGGAGATTCGGGATCGCCTGGAGGATCGGAGACGGCCGCTGGTGCGGGTGATCCCGACCGGGATCGAGGTGCCCGCCATTCGCGCGCTGCCCGCCGTCGACCCGCGCCACATGGCCGGTTGGCCGGACGACGCCACAGTGGTGGCATCCCTCGGGCGCCTCGCCCCGGAGAAGAGTGTCGATCTCCTCGTCGAAGCCTTTGCCGAAGTCGCCGCCCATGACCATGCGGCCCGGCTGCTGCTGGTCGGCGGGGGACCCGCGGAAGGAGCGCTGCGGCGGCGCGTGCAGCGGGACGACCTCGTGGGGCGCGTGCACATCACCGGGCTGCTGCCGCGCCTGGAGGCACTGGCGGTGGTCAAGGGCGCCGATCTCTTTGCCGCCGCCTCCAGGACGGAGACGCAGGGGCTGGTCCTCGCCGAGGCGCTGGCCTGCGGGCTGCCCGTGGTCGCGGTCCGCGGGCCGGGCGTCGCAGATTCAGTTCGCGACGGGATCGACGGCCTGGTGGTGCCCGGCGACCCGGCGGGGGAGCGCCAGTCGCGCCTGGCCGGCGCCCTCGGCTCGCTCCTCGGGGACGCAACCCGACGCGCCGGGATGGCCGCTGCAGCCTCTCGCGGAGCCGAGCGATTCAGCGTCGGCGTCCGGATTGGCAGCACCGTCGCCCTCTACCGCGAGCTGCTCGCCGAAGATACTCGACGAGCGGGCTGACTGGCTTGCGCCGATGGTCGGGCCGCGTACAATGCCAGCCATGCGCGTGAGTCTGACGGCCCGCTTCGTTTCCCACCCGTCGATCGACTTCGGAGCACGACGCGCAGCCGGCCGCCGACGGCGCCTCGGCCTCCACGGGACGGCGGTCACCTACCATCCGTCGGCCGCGGCCCGCAATCACGCACCCACGATCACGGCGCTCCGCTCCCAGACCAGTCGATTCCGCTTCCCCTCGGTTGGCAGCGTCGGCCGCGTCAGCCCACGCCGCGCTCTCCTGCCGCTCGGTCTGCCGCGCGCCCGCCGCGCGTAGCGGCGCAGGTGCCCCCGCTGCATTCCGCCCGAGCCACCTCGGCCGGTGGGGTCGTCCATCGGTCTGAGGCCGGACAGCTCCAGATCGTGCTGGTGCGCCGTCTCCAGCCGCCCCTGTGGGCCCTTCCCAAGGGCACGCCCGACGCCGGCGAGACGCTCTCCGAGACGGCGATCCGCGAGACGCGCGAGGAGTCCGGCCTGGCGGTCGAGATCGACGAGCCGATCAGCGCCATCAGCTACTTCTTCGTCCACAAACGGACCCGCTTCCACAAGACCGTTCATTTCTTCCTCATGCGGCCGGTCGGCGGCCGCCTCGAGGACCACGACCACGAGTTCGACGAGGCCAGCTGGTTCCCGGTGGAAGAGGCGCTCGAGCTGATGACGCACGCCACGGAGCGGGCCGTGGTGCGGCGTGCCGCGGAGCTGCTCGCGGCGCATGGTGCAGTGGCCGGGCTGGCGGCCAATCGGGTTCCATCGTGACCGAGGCGGCGCACGCCCTGCGCCAGACTCCGCTGCATGCCAGCCACCTGGCGCTCGGCGCGCGGATGGTGCCGTACGCCGGCTACGACATGCCGGTGCAGTACACCTCGATCATCGAGGAGCACCGGAAGGTGCGCAGCGCGATAGGCCTGTTCGACCTGTCGCACATGGGAGAGCTCCATCTCTCCGGTCCGGAAGCGCTCGCCTTTGCGCGCTACGCAGTGGTCAGCGACCCCGGCGCGCTGGAGCCCGGGCAGGCGCAGTACTCGATGCTCTGCGCGGCGGATGGCGGCATCATCGACGACCTGATCGTGTACCGCGTCGAGGACGGCTACCTGATCGTGTGCAATGCCGCCAATCACGCCGCGGTCGCCTCCCATCTCGAAGCGCTGCAGTCCCAGGGTGACTTCGACGTCCTCGTCACCGATCGCTCGGACGAGACCGCCCTGATCGCCCCGCAGGGGCCTAGCGCCGCGGAGCTGCTGGCGCGCCTCACCAACCTCGACCTCGCGAGCCTGGGCAACTACCACTCGATGAACGGTCGTGTCGCCGAGATCGATTGCCTGGTGGCGCGCACCGGCTACACCGGCGAGGACGGATTCGAGCTCTTCTGCAGCGCGCGACGTGCCACGCGGCTGTGGGACGCGCTGCTCGCCGCCGGGATGGATCTGGGGCTCCAGCCGTGTGGCCTGGGGAGCCGCGACACGCTGCGCCTGGAGGCCGGCATGCCTCTCTACGGCAATGAGCTGGACCGATCGGTCAATCCCTACGAGGCCAACCTGGGTCGCGTGGTGAAGATGGAGAAGGGCGAATTCGTGGGTCGCGGTGCCCTCGCCGCGGTGCAGCAGACCGGTCCACGTCGCAAGCTGGTCGGCCTGGTGATGCGCGACGAGGCGATCGCGCGCCACGGCTATCCGGTCCGCGTCGGCGACGCAGAGGTCGGGGTGGTCACCAGCGGGACGCTGTCGCCGAGCTTGGGCGAACGGATCGCGATGGCCTACCTGCCGGCCGGGGATGCCGCCATCGGAGGCGAGCTGGAGGTGGTGGTCCGCGAGCGCCCGCACCCCGCCGAGCAGGTAAAGTTGCCGTTCTACCGACGCCCAAAGCCGGACGCCGCCTGAGGCGAGCCCCAGCAGCGCGCCAACGAAGGAGCCGATGCCCATCATGTTCCCCGATGACCGGCGCTACTCCAGAGAGCACGAGTGGGTCCGCGTCGAGGGATCGAGCGCGGTGATCGGCATCACCAGCTTTGCCGCCGATGAGCTGGGCGACATCGTCTACGTCGAGCTCCCCGAGGTCGGGTCCAAGCTCGCCCAGTTCGGCAGCTTCGGCGTCGTCGAGAGTGTGAAGGCGGTGAGCGACCTCTTCGCGCCGGTCTCAGGCGAGGTCGCCGAGGTGAACGACCAGCTGCGCACCAGCCCCGAGCTGCTCAATGGCGACCCTTTCGGCGCCGGCTGGATCGCCAAGGTCACGTTGGCCGACGTCGCCGAGCTCGAGAAGCTGCTCGACGCGGCCGCATACGCGGAACTCACCGCCGCCTGATGGGCTACTCGCCGCACACCGTTGCCGATCGCGAGCGGATGCTCACGGCGATCGGGGTTGCTTCGGTCGACGACCTCTTCGCAGATATCCCGGCTGCGGTCCGGGCGACCCGCTTCGAGCTGCCACCACCGCTCAGCGAGCAGGAGGTGCGCGCAGAGCTGAGCCGGCTGGCGGGACGCAACCTGATCCCGCGCGTCAGCTTCCTGGGAGCCGGCGTCTACCGGCACCTGGTCCCCGCGGTGGTGAGCGAAGTGATCGGGCGGGCCGAGTTCTCCACCTCCTACACGCCCTACCAGCCCGAGGTCAGCCAGGGCACCCTGCAGAGCATCTATGAGTTCCAGTCGCTGATCTGTGAGCTGACCGGCATGGAGGTCGCCAGCGCCTCGCACTACGACGGTGCGACCGCCACCGCCGAGGCGGCGCTGATGGCCTGCCGCCTCACCCGGCGCTCGAAGGTCGCCGTCTCGACCGCCGTGAATCCGCAGGTCCGGCAGGTGCTGGCCACCTACTGCGCCGGCCCCGGGATCGAGGTGATCGAGGTGCCCGCCGATCTGGCCGAAGGAGGCAGCGGGCTCACCCCCCTGGCCGCGGCCGCGGGGATCCTGGATGAGGAGGTCGCCTGCCTTATCGCCCAGCAGCCCAACATGTTTGGCGGACTGGAGCCGATGGCCGCCCTGGCCGATGCGGCCCACGCGATCGGCGCGCAGATGGTGGCGGTCGTCGAGCCGACCTCGCTCGCCCTGCTGGCCCCGCCCGCCTCGTACGGGGCCGATATCGTCGCCGCGGAGGGGCAGCCGCTCGGCATCCCGCCCTCGTACGGCGGCCCCTACGTGGGGATCATGGCGGCCCGCATGGAGTCGGTGCGGCAGATGCCCGGCCGCTTGGTCGGCGCCACGCGCGATGGGCAGGGACGCAGGGGCTACGTGCTGACGCTCCAGGCCCGCGAGCAGCACATCCGCCGTGAGAAGGCGGCCAGCAACATCTGCACCAACCAGGCGCTCTGCGCCCTCGCCGCCACCGCCTACCTGTCGGCCGTCGGGCCGGAGGGGCTGCGCGAGGTCGCCGACCTGTCGGTCACCCAGGCGCGCCACGTGGCGGCGGCGATCGAGGCGGCCGGCCTCGGTGAGCGGCGCCTCAGCGCCCCCTATTTCGCCGAAGTGGCGATTCGCATCCCGGATGCGACGCGACGGCATGCCGCGTTGGCCGAGCAGGGGATCGTGGCCGGCTACCCGCTCGAGCGCGACTACCCCGATCTTGCCGACACGCTGCTCCTGGCGGCCACCGAGCTGACCACCGACGCCGACATCGCGACCCTGGTTGCCGCGCTGGAGGCGACGAGATGAGCGTGCTCGAGCGACCCGCCACCGGCGACGCGTCGGGTCGTGGCGCGGCCTTCCTCTCGCCGGCGGGGGGGGAGCAGCTGACCATCGTTGAGCCGATCATCTTCGACGCCTCACGCCCCGGCCGGCGAGCGGTCCGCTTCCCATTGCCCTCGGCCGAGGCGAGGAAGGCGGCGGCCTTGCAGCCGGCGATCCCCGAGGCGGCGACGCGGGCCAGCGCCCCACGCCTGCCCGAGGTGGCGGAGCTCGATCTGCTTCGTCATTTCAACCGGCTGAGCCACCTGAACCACGCCATCGAGCTCGGCTTCTACCCCCTCGGCTCCTGCACCATGAAGTACAACCCGAAGG
>JBBQGI010000058.1:0-10104 GCA_038322875.1 Candidatus Limnocylindria bacterium
CGGTCGATTGGCGATTGGCGTCCGCCCATGGGATTGCAGGTCGACACCGATTACCTGGCGCCCTGCGGCGAGTGCCTGGACATTCGGGCCGAACATCTCGACCGATCCGAATCCGCCATGCAGGAGGACGAGCGGATCGCCATCGCCGAAGGTCTGGTAGGCGAGCTGGATCCCGTTCACCGAGGCGAGCCGGGCGTTGGTATCGGTGTCTCGCATCAGGAGGTCATCCTACTCGCGTGAGCTCGGCGGATCTGGCGCAGGGCTTAGCGGCGGGCCAATCCAGGGGCGCGCTCGAACCATCGGTCTCTACCGAAAGCGCTCGCCAGGATCAGGGCCAGGCCGCCGTACAGTCCGAGAAGGTGGTAGACCGTCGCCGGCAGACCGACGTAGTAGACGGTCGGAGGCGGCGTCGGATAGCTGCAGCCGCAGACGGCCTGGTACATGACCAGGAGCACGCCGATCCAGAAGGCGGCCACCAGCCAGACCATGGCGATGCCCCGGGCGAGTGTGCGCCGCTGGCCGATGAAGGGGGAGTGGGAGGCCCACGCCTCAACGCCCGCCAAGAAGGTCAGGCCGACGAAGAACGGCACGATGTCGGCGTCGAGATCCAGGCTGGCAACGATCGCGGCCAGTCCGGCGAGCGCAGATGCGGCGAGTCCGAGGATGCTGCGCATCGGTGACGCGGTTCCCTCTGTCACCGCACTAGCCACCGTTTCGCCCTGGGAACGACATGATCGGCAGTGGCGCCTCTGCCGCCCCGCCGAGAGTGCGGGCGCTGTAGTCCGGATACGGGTCCGGCGCGCCGGCGGAGTTGCGGTAGATCAGGAACCACCGGCTTGTCCCTCCCCCGTCAACCATGGCTGCAGCCTACTCCACGCACACCTCCCCGGCCTTAGTACCTGGGGGACTGTATCGGCGCCCCAGAGGTCAATTTGGGGCTCTTCAGGCGTCCGCTTAGCACAGTGAGTACTGGGAGGACCCGTAATCCGGCCTCCACGCGTCCATGCAGCACCGTGGGTAATAGCGACGAGTAGGCGCGGGCCTTCACGCGCCCATGTAGCACCGTGGGTAATAGCGACGAGTCGGCGCAGGCCTTCACGTCAGGTTGCGCATCCTCAGGTAGTTCTGGACCGATGCCGGCCGGCCCAGGAACCCCTCGACCAGCTCGTCGCCGGAGAGCGTCCCGCCCGGCTCAAGGATGGCCTGCCGGTATGCGGCACCTACCTCCGGCGACGTGATCCCCTCGGAGGCGAACCGCCCCCACAGGTCGTCGCCGATCACCTCTGCCCAGAGGTAGCCGTAGTAGCCCGAGTCGTAGCCGCCCATCAGGTGGCCGAACGAGGCCACTGAGCAGGTTCCCTCGGGATAGGGCAGCGAGGTGACGGCGAACGCGTCGCGCATGGCGGTATCGATGTCGACCCGCTCGGGGCTGGCGTGCATCGTCATGTCCTCGGTCCCGAAGGAGACCTGCCACGCGGCACGCAGCCCGACGTTGATGTATCGGCTCCCGACGATCCGCGCGGCCAGGTCGTCCGGCAGCGGCTCGCCGGTGGCGTAGTGCTGGGCGAAGCGCTTCAGAATCGTCGGCTCCCAGACCCAGTGCTGCATGATCTGGGACGGCGCCTCGACGAAGTCGCGCTCCACCTCGGCGCCGCTGAAGCGGGTGAACTCGGCCCGCGTCAGGCTCTCGTGCAGGATGTGCCCGAACTCGTGGAAGAGGGTCTCGATCTCGCCGTGCGGTCCATGCCGCAGCAGGCTGGGCCGATCGCCCGCCGGCGGCGTCATGTTGGCCACGATGGCCGCGATCGGGGTGGCGTAGGTGCCGTCCGCGCGCCGATGTCCGAGTCGCAGCGGGAAGGCCGCCGCGTGATAGAACTTGCCCTCCCGCGGGTGGAGATCGGTGTAGAAGTTGGCGATCACCTCGCCGCTCGCCCGGTCCAGGATCTCGTAGAGCCGTACATCGGGATGCCAGGCCTTCGCGTCCGGCACCTTGCGGTAATCGAGCCCGAAGACCTCGGCCGTGATCGCGAACATGCCGTCCATCACTGGCTCGAGCGGGAAGTACCTGGCGACCTCGTTCTGCTCGACGCCGTGCTCCTCGCGGGACTGGATGTCGTCGTAATAGGCCCAGTCCCAGGCCTGGATGGGACCGATCAGCCCGTCCTCCTCAGCGCGCTTTGCCAGCGCAGCGACCTCGCGCTCGGCGGCGACTCGCAGCGCCGGCACGATCTCGGCGTAGAACTCCTCGACCCGCTGAGGGGTGCCGGCCATGCGGACCTCGAGCACGTAGTCCGACCAGGTGGGCAGGCCGAAGAGCTGCGCGATCTGGTGCCGGATCCCAAGCGCCTCCTCAAGGATCTTCCGGTTCTGCAGCGCCGAGGTCCAATTACGGCGGAAGAGCTTCTCGCGCAGGGATCGGTCGTGCGCCTGGGACATGAATGGGGTCAGCTCGGGTCGCTTGATGCTGACCTTGTAGGTGCCCGGCGCTGCGCCCGCGGCCAGTCCTTCGATGAACTCCTCGGAGAGGCCGGCGAGCTCATCGCGCGTGACCTCGATCCCTTCCTGGTCATCGTTGATGTTGCGCGCAAACGCGACCTCAAGCTCGACCAGACGGCCGCGCAGCGACTCGAGCTGAGCTTTCGCGGCGGGATCGAGCTCGTGGCCCGCGCGCCGGAAGTCGCGCAGCCAGTACTCGAGCACCCGTTTCGGTTCGTCGTCGAGGGCAGCCGCCTCCGGCGTCTCCGCGAAGGCCTTCACGGCCCGATACAGATCCTCCCGAAAGGCCAGACCGATCGACCACTTGGCGACCTGCTCCTCGGCCACCTGGCCCGCGTCGCGGACCTCCTTGTCCGGATGGACATAGGTCATGAAGGCGGTCTTGCCGTAGCCCTGGTTGGCGGCGGCGCCGGCCAGCTCGATCGGTCGCACTGTCGTCTCGAAGGTGGGGGAGTCGACGCTGGCTGCCGAGGCGGCAAGGAGGGCATCGGCCTTTGCCAGTGCGTCCTCGATGTCGGCGCGGACCGATTCCGCCGTGGTGGCGGTGTAGTCGTGCAGGGCCATCTAGATGATGGCGGTGGCGGTGACGGCCCCGCGCCGCAGGACGGCGAAGTCCGAGGCGACCTTGGCGGTCGGATCGATCAGCGAACGGACCTCCACGTTGGCGAGCGGCACCCACTTTGGCACCACCGCGCGCAGGTAGGGGATCGGCTCGGCGTCGGGGTAGGTGAAGAAGGTGGCGGTGATGATGTGGCCCTCGGTGATGGCCAGCATGCGGTGCGCCTTCTTGTCGATCGCTTGGTCGGCATCGGGCGGCGGCACGTAGTCGGACCGGTCGATGACCAGGGTCAGGGTGTCGAGATGGACGTCCAGCGGGCTGGCCTTGTCGCCGGTTTCGGCGCCGGTCTGGGTCAGGACCCTGGCGTCGGTGACGGCCAGGATCTCGTCGTGGAAGGAGAGCAGGTCAGACAGCCGGGTGTAGGCCCCCAGGTTGACCGATCCGGCCAGGCGCGCATGGGCCGAGATCAGCTCCAGCGCCAGCGTCGGTCCGGTCTGGGAGGTCAAGTCGAACGGGTTGTCGGTGATGGGCATCCTGCGCTGGGGCCTCTGCTCTGGTGTGACATGGAGTGTCGCACGGCCCTGCTAGTCAGCGGGCCAGCGCTCGTCAAAGACCACTTCATCTCGAGGGAGTCGTGCTCTCCCGCCGGTCGATTTCGGTTTGGCTGCCGACTCCTTCCTGTGACCGATCGCGACGATGGTTCGCACCCTGCGGTCGGCAGGCAGGCTCAGCAGGTCGTGCAGGATCTGGCGCGCGTCGCCCTGCATCCAGGTGATGGCTGCGCCCAGGCCGAGCAGGGTGGCGCCGACCAGGATGCGCTCCGCAGCGCGCCCTTCGTCGTAGGCGTGGGAGACGGCCCGCTCCTTCTCGTCGGGCATGATGATGGCGATCGCCGCCGTGGCGGTCGCGAAGGATCGGGTCGAGGGCATCCCGGCCTCTCCGATCGTGCGGAGCGTCGCTGCCTCGCGGATGACGATGAAGCGCCAGGGCTGCGAGTTGCTGCTGCTGCCCGACCAGCGAGCGACATCGGCCAGGGCGGTCAGGTCGGCCTCGTCGACCGGCCGGTCGGTGAATTCGCGGGTCTGCCGGGTGCGGATCAGGGGAATGACGCGGGGATCTGACATCGGTTCGGATGGTACACGCGAGGCTCGGCCGCTACCATGTCGCCTCGCGCCAGCGCCCTAGCTCAGGAGTGATGCATTCCCATGACACCGACCCCTGTCCTTCGTCGCGCCATTGCCGGCACCACCCTCGTCGCCGTGCTGGCGGCGTGCAGCTCATCGCCGTCGGAATCGCTCAATGCCAGCCCAACCGAGACGGCGGGTGCCACCGCCACGGCAACCGCAGTTGCATCAGCCGCCGCGTCAGTGGTCGCGGGATTGAGCGAGATCTGCGACCCCTGGCTCAGCCCTGACGCGATCGTCACCAACCTGGGCCAGATGCCGACGAAGGTCGACGGCTACAACTTCCTGAACGTGGGCACGCCTGCGGACTGCAAGTGGACCTTCGCCGATGGCTCCTACCTCCAGCTCTTCGCACTCGAGCAGCCGGAGTACGGACAGGTCAGCGACTACCTCGGCGAGGACGGCACGCGGACCGGCGGCGTCGACTACATCGAGGACCTGGGGATCATCGCGTTCTACGACGCGCAGGAGGGGCTGCCCTCCTCCCTCGGCTGGTTCCCGGACAACGATCTGCAGCTCCAGCTCGCCACGGACCCGACCGGCGCGTCGCAGGTCATCAGCAAGGGGCAGCTGATCACGCTGGCGCACCTGGTGACCATCCCGTCGCCGCTGCCGGTGGCGCCCGCAAACTGAAAACGGCCGCCGGCACCGGAGTGCCAACGGCCGCCATGGGCGTGCCTTGGGGAACTAGGTGGTTACGACGCGCGCTTCTTCGTCGCGGCGAAGATGAAGCCGCCGACCACGACCATCAGGCCGACCATCGTTATTACGGAGAGCCCCGCAAGCTGCGCGGCCTTCTCCTCGCGGAAGGCGGTATTCGGGATGGTGGGGAGGCCTGGGAAGAGCGAGTTGATCAACGGGACGGAGAAGATGGGGAGTGCCGGGGTGGAGGCGGCAGGCCCGGTTGCGGCGGGGCCAGTGGCACCTGGTGTCGGTGTGGCCGTTGCGCCAGCGCCGCCGGCTGAGGGGGCAGCGGTGGGTAGCGCCGTGGCCACCGGCGCGGCCGTCGCAGCCGGGGTTCCCGTGGCGACCGGTGGTGCCGTCGGGGCAGCCGTCGGCGCGGGTGTCGCAGTGGCGATCGCCTGGTTGACGTTGGTCATGCTCGAGCTGCAGATCAGCAGCCCGCCGCCGCCGTTCGCCGAGCCGTTGCACTGGTTGATGGTGACCAGGAACGCAGAGGTCTCGGTGCCGGTGGCAGTGGAGAACAGGCCGACCAGCGTGCCGCCGTTGGCGGACCCGTTGGACTGGGTGATCGCGGCGCCGGTGGTGGTGGCCGGGAACGGAGCGCAGCCGACGGTGATGCCGTCGCCCGATCCGACGCACTGGTTGACCGTGACCGCCGTTGGCGTGGCACCGAAGCCCACGTAGGTGTTCACGATGTCGACGCTGCAGCGGAGCGATCCGCCGCCGCCGTTGATGGAGCCATTGCACTGCGTGACCGCGGTGACCGGGGAGGACAGGACATTGGTCGTGGTTGAGCAGAGGGCCGCGGGATCCCCGGCGGCGCCATGGCATTCGCGTACGGTGACCGATGCGCTGCCGCCAGTGGGCGTGATGGTGTTGTTCACCGTGACCTCGCAGATCAGGCCGAGGCCTCCGGCGTTATCGACACCGTTGCTGCAGGTCGTGGTGGCGGCGATGGTTGCAGCGGCCGCGGGAGAGGCGCCGTTGAGCGACAGTCCCAGCATGAGGGTCGCGGCAAGGATGCCGGCCGAGGAGATGGTGAGGAGTCGACGCATCGGGGACACCTGTAGAAGTCGAGCCGAACGGCCCGTACTTCAGAGGATGGCGCGGCAGATGCCGAACGCAATCTGACCTGTAGGGATTCGCCGGCCCGTCCCCGAAACGGCCTGCGGGCCAGATTTCGTCGCGGTACCGGTACCCGCGGTGTCCGGCAGCAACAGACGTTAGCGACCCTATCTCCACCCTTCGCCCCCAGACCCCGCAATCCTGACCGGCGCCGACATATCCAAAGTACGGGTGATGGTCCCATGCTGTCGTCAGTTCTCCACAGCACCCATCGGTACCCCTCGACCCATCGGTACTACCCGGGCAGCATCCATACAGGAGCCGCATTGCATCGTTTGGCCACCGCGCGTCGCCGGATCGTCACCTCCCTGCTTATGACGTTGTCGGTCCTCAGCCTGGTCGTGACACTCCTCGTCACCGCCCCGACGGTGTCGACCTCGGCCTTGGTGCCTCCCACCGAGCAGGTGGTCGCTGATTCCTCCGTGGTTGCGGTCGACCAGGCAGAACCCGATTGGCGTCAGCGCCCGCGCATCGCCGTTGCCGTGGCCGTCGCCGTCGCCGACCCAGTCGCGCCGGCCGTGGCCACCGCTGCGCCGGCCGTGGCCACCGCCGCGCCGGCGCCTGGCCCGCAGCTGGTCGCGCTCGTACCGCTGACGGTAGACGTATGGGGCGCGGCCGAGCGCTACTTCGCGATCAGCGGCGACTCGCCCGAGGACATCCTCGCCTCGGGGAAGGCGAACGTGCCCGTGGACCCGACTGGCGCCGAGCGCAATGCCATGGCCTACGCCGGTCCGGTCGTCTGGCAGCATCAGCCGACCTACGTCCTCGACGCCTCGACCGGCGACTGCACGATGACCGGCGTCACCAGCAGCGTGGCCTACCAGGCGACACTGCCGCAGTGGACCTCACCCGAGAGCGTCTCGCCGGGACTGCTCGCCTGGTGGAAGGTCGTGCTGGAGCACATCCGTGTGCACGAAGGCCATCACATACACATCTTCACCGACTTCGTGAACGCACTGCCTGCGCGAGTGGCCGACCGACCCTGCAGCGAGTGGGGATCGATCGTCGATCAATGGTCCGCCGACATCGTCAACGCCCATGCCGCGTTCGATGCCTCCGAAGCAGGATGGGTGTACCCCCGCTATACCGGCGGCTAGCCGCCGGTCTCGTCGTTCGGCGCGTCGACTGGCTTCGACTCGGGCGATCCCTTCTGTCGCAGGAAGACGGCGAGCACCACCAGCGCCCCGATCGACATGAACTCGCTCTGCCAGTTCTGGAACGACTCGAACCACAGTTGCGACGTGCCCAAATACTGCAGCGGCGGGACCGCCGCAGCGCCGTGTGCCACCTGGTCGGCGCTGTACTCCGCGGCGCCGGTTACGACATGCAGGGCGAAGGACATGGCAAACAGCGCGAACAACGCGATCGCCAGCGAATTGGCGTAGACCGTCTGCACGACGGTCCCCATTCGGACCGGCCACGGCGCGCCGGCGCGATTCGGATCGGGCTCGCGGTCGACCTCTTCGCGGCCGTCGATCGGCTTCGACTCGGGCGATCCCTTCTGGCGGAGCCAGACGGTCAGCACCACGAAGAGCCCCATCTGCAGGAACTCGCTCTCCCAGTTCTCGAAGACCGCCTCACCGAAGTGACCGCTGGTCAGGTATTGACCGATGCCGACCGCCCGTTCCCCATGCTCGACCTGGTCCCGGTTGTAAACGTCCCACCCGGTCCCGATCTGCCCGATGAGGGCGAACACGAAGAGGGTGGTCATGACCAGGGAGAGGCTGTTTTCGCGCACGAACTTCTTCATGCGATCAGTCTACGGGCGTCACGTGGCCGGCCCCGATTGCGCCTCGGTACACTGGAGCGATGGACGCGAAGCAGGCCTCCGCCCTCGCCTTGATTCGCGTCGTGCCCACGGCCGGCATCAGCCCTGCCGAGTGGAAGACGCTGACCGACTTGTGCGAGGCGGCCTTCGAAGAGTCGTGGGACACCTACTGGGAGGACATCGGTCCGGGCGTGCACGTGTTGGCAGAGCACCCCGAGCGGGGGATCGTCGCCCACGCGGCGATCATGGATCGGCTCCTGTACCCGGGTGACGCGACCCTGCGCACCGGCTACGTCGAAGCGGTTGCAGTCTGGCCCGACCTCCAGCGCAGCGGCCTCGGCACGCAGGTCATGGAGGCGATCGAGCGCATGCTCGATGCGGAGTACGAGCTTGGCGCGCTCGGCACCGGCAGCCACGACTTCTACGCGCGGCTGGGTTGGATCGTCTGGAAGGGCCCTGCCTGGATCCGGGACCGCGATGGCAGCCTCGTGCGCTCGCCCGACGAGGATGGCGACATCATGGTTCGCCTGACACCGATGACCCCGGCCGGCCTCAACCTCACGGCGCCGCTTGCCGTCGACTGGAGGCCCGGGGAGGTCTGGTAGTGGTCACGGTACCTTCAGGTGATTACCGGATGACGGCTCGATCTCCAGCCTAGCGGCGTGACCCTGCCGAAACCGCCGCCGACCCGCCTGCACCTCGTAGGGCAGCCCACGCCCGAGGAGGTCTTCGAGCCCGATTCGGTGTCGGATCTGCCGCTGATTCGCTTCGTCGCCTTCGGCACTCATCACCGGGTCTTCGGCTGGGTCCGCCTGCGGGCCGACCGCCTCACGGACCTGCTGAACGTGCACGCGGAGCTCCACCTGGCCGATGTCGAGATCGAGACCTTCAAGGATGGGATCCGGCGCTCCGTCAACGACATCACGATCGAGCGACGCGAGCTGGTTGCGGTGTATGCCACCGGACCGCGCGGCGATTGGGCGCGCCGGCAGGACACCGAGACGCATTTCGTGGCCGTCAAGTCAGGCAATTACCTGATCCGCGGCCACCTCCACGCCGATCCGGGGGCTGATCCGATGGCCAGCGTCCGCGACCGACCGGCAATGTTTCCGCTCACCGACGCCTGGATCGAGTATCGGTCGGGCGAGGAGATCAAGCACCAATCGACGGGCACCATCATCGTCAACCGCGACCAGGCAGAGTGGATCCGCCTTGCCGCCGATGGGGATCGCTGAGGGCGGTTCGCGGCCTATCATCGGTATCGGCCAGTTGGTCGCCACCGAGGAGATACCGTGAACTTCAACAGCATCCTGATCGGGTCCGAGGACCCCAACCGCCTCGTCGAGTACTACTCGAAGCTGCTCGGCAAGCCCGCCTTCGAGGGCGAGGGCTTCGCCTCGTGGCAGATCGGCACCGGATTCGTTTCGGTGGGGCCGCACGACGAGGTCCACGGAAAGAACGAGCAGCCCGGCAGGATCCTATGGAACATCGAGACTGCCGACGTGCCGGGAGACTTCGCGCGCTTCAAGGATGCCGGCGCGACGGTCGTCCGGGAGCCGTATACCTTTGGTGACGGGAGCGGCCCGAGCGCGCTGATCGCGACGTTCTCGGATCCGGATGACAACTACTTCCAGCTGATGACCGCGATGAACATGGAGCAAGAGGCTAAGACCGAGGAGAGCTAGATGCGCGTCACGGTCAGCCCGGAGCAGATCCAGTCGGCCTTCGAGGCTGTGAAGGACGACCCCTCGTTCGACGAGAGCCGAGGCCTCTGGGAGCGCGGCCGGCCCCCGGTCGAGATGATCCAGGCGATGTGCCTGCGACCCGAGATCCTCCGGGCATTCGCGGGCTTCGGAAACAGCGTTTACCCCGGCGGCGTGCTCGAGCGGCGGGTCAAAGAGCTGGTGATCATCACCGCCTCGAAGGCCAACGAGTGCCAGTTCTGCACGGACTCGCACGTCGACCTGGTCGACATCGCCAGCATCCTCGAGGATCCCCTGATCCTGATCGAGGTTCCCGATTCGCTCATCCCCCGCGAGCGCTTGGCGGTCGAGTACACCCGCGCCGCCATGGCCGATTCCAACGCCATCCCCGAGCCGCTGGGGCAGCAGCTGGGCGAGCACTTCACCGATCCGGAGATGGTCGAGCTCTCGTTCCTGATCGGCTACATCAACATGCTCAACCTGTTCAACAACCTGCTGGAGGTTCGCTACCACGGCGACTACCAGGTCCTGGCGCCCGCGGCCGGCTGACAGCGTCCGCCATGACCGGTGAGGCCCTGCTGATCG
>JBBQGI010000059.1:0-9681 GCA_038322875.1 Candidatus Limnocylindria bacterium
GGGCATGGATTCGAGACGAGACGCGCCGCCTCCAGGCGTGGGCGTTGTACGGCTCGGTCATCGACGGCGTGCGCGATCAGCTCGATGGCATCCGGCTCGACCCGTGGGACGGGCAGCCGCCGCTGATCCTGACCGAATCCCGATCGCTGGCTGGCGTCCTGGAGGACACGGCGTACAAGTACGGAGCGGCCATCGCGGCCACCAATGGGCAGGTCGGCGGCTTCCTGCACACCGACATCATCCCGGCGCTGTCCGAGGGGCAGACGGTGCTCTACTTCGGCGACCTAGACCGGGCGGGCAGGCAGATCGAAGCCAACACCCGCCGCGAGATCGAGGCTGAGGTCGGCGAGCTGGCATGGCAGCGGCTGGCGCTGACCGACGATCAGGTCCGCGAGTACAACGTCCCGGCCAAGCTGAAAAGGGACGGGCGGGATCACGTCGAAGAGCAGGCCTACGAGACCGAAGCCCTTTCGCAGCGGGTCATCATCGACCTGCTGGTGACCCGGCTCGAGGCGCTGATCCCCCGGCCGCTCGACGATGTACATGTACGGGCGAGCGCCCAGCGAGATGCGATCCGGGAGGTGCTGGCATGAGCGGCCGCCCGGGCCTCTTCAACCAGAACATCGGCGACGGCCGACCGAGCTCCGGACTGCTGCACGAGGCAGCGCATGTGCTCACTGGTCATGGACATACCCCCGTATGGCGGTCAGTCATGGTCGCCATGGGGCTTGAGGCCGCGGCCGTCGAATACGAGCAGCGGTACGCATCTAGCCGACGAGCCGCAGCTCGCCGGCGGGAGTCCGAGCTATGACCGGCCAACCCGTCGAGGTAGAACGCGACGACCTGGCGACCCTGCTGGCAGTCGCAGGGCGGTACGTCACGCAGGAGCCGACGACCGAGCTCTGGCAGGAGTGGTTCAAGTCGATGATGCAGAAGTACGCCGAGGCCGCCGGGTACGAGCTGCTCGATCAGTCGACGCCGATGGACGCACCAGGCGGCCAGGCATGACCGTCCCCGTCGCGTATGTCCGCCGATCATCCCGAGCATCGAAGGCATCCGACGGCGAAATCTCGCTCGCCGCTCAGGAGGCCGCGGTGCGCGACCTCGCGCAGCGTGACGGCTACAACGGGCAGTTGGTCATCTTCACCGATGCCGGACGCTCCGGCGACGAGGCGAAGATTGGCAAGCGGTCCGCATACGCGCGCATGTTGGGCATGATCGAGCGCGGCGAGGTGTCGGAGCTGTACGCCTACAGCCTCGACCGCCTGCATCGCTCGGTGATTGCCACAACCCGCCTTGTGCGTGCGGCTGAGGAGCGCGGCGTGCGCATCGTCACGCAGCGCGAGGGCGAGGTGCGCAACGACTCGCCGGACGAATGGCTGCGTTGGACGATCCTGGCCACCTTCGGAGACTATGAGTTGCAGGTTGCCAAGGCCCGCGCCCGTGGCCGGTCCGACGCGCAGCGCGCCCGTGGCGATTACCTGGGCGTGGTCCCGTTCGGCTATCAGCGCATCGACGGCCGGCTGGCACCGAACCCTGCCGAGGATATCGCCGCGGTACATGCCGCCTACCGCGAGGCGGGGTCATTCATGGGCGCCGCGCAGCTGCTGAACGCGCGCGAGGTGCCATCCCGCCGCGGCAAGTGGGCGGACCAGACCATCGCCCGCATCCTGCGCCGGGAAGGGCTGATTCCCGCCGGCGGCGACGGCCTGCCGCGTCACCGCGTCGAGCACTACCTGTTCCGGCTGCTCAAGTGCCCGCACTGCGGGACGATCCTGACCCCGCAGCGCAAGCATGGGCGCGCCGACTGGTCGGTCTACTTTTGCGGCAACGCCCGCCGCGACAAGGCGCACCCGCGCCCCTACGCGGTCAGCGAGTCCAAACTCCTCGACTGGGTGAAGGTCGAGGCCGCCAAGTTCAGGGCTCCGGGCAGCGTGATCCTGGCCGGCGCCGATGCGCGCCGCGACGAGCTCGAAGAGGACCGGCGACGAGCGGGCGTCGCCTACAACGCGCGCGCCATGAGTGACGAGGAGTTCAGCGCCATCGTCGCCCGCATCGACGCGGCCCTGGACGGCCTGGAGACGGCCGAGGCGGCCGTGGCGGTGCCGCAGGCGATCGACTGGCAGCGATGGGAGCGCGGGGCCGTCAACGCCGTGCTACGCGCGCTGTGGAAGCACGTCGCGCTCGACGCGAGGATGCAGCCGGTCCGGGCCGTATGGCGTGTGCCGGGGTGGCGGGCATGATGCTGACCGCATCGGCTGAGGGCACCAGTCGTCGGTGCGCGCGCATCGGTTGTGGGGCAACGCTCCCGCGCGTCGTGCCCGCCGGTTGGAACGGCGGTGGCGTTGTCTGGAAACTGCTGGTCGGCAATCACTGGCTCTACCGCGTAGACCTGAACCCACCGCGGTGGCGCCGTAGCGAGCACAACCGCTCGTTCGAAGGTAAGCACTACAGGAACGAGTGGGAGACGCCACGCACGGAGTCTGCGAGGCTGCTGCCTGCGATCGTTGAGTGCCCGCAGTGCCGGTGCGTCCAGCGAATCGAACCCGCGGGCTAGCGCGATAGGGTATAGTCGCCCACAACAGAACAGGCGGTTAGGTCGGCTGAGCGGCCTCCATTCCTTTCCCCCGCGTAGAGCCGGGAGAGGTGTTGGAGGCTGTTTTGATGTCCGAAGCGACATCGGTATTCGTCGAAGCGGGGCGCCGCGGCGCTCGCAAGCGGTGGGGCGCCCATCGGCCGCGCACCATTCGCCTCGACTCCCTGACACCTGAGCAACGCCGCCTGGTGCTGGCGCTGGTCGAGGCCGCGAGGAGCGGTGACAAGGCGGCTGACGATGCCGCCTAATGACAGAAGCCGCCCCGGCAAGGACGGCTTCCAGAACGCTGCAGGCAGCGAGTCTAGCACCTTCACCACACTCCCCGGCCGAATGATCGCGCTCGAGATCGAGCTGCGCGGCATCGGCCGCGTCATCGAGCTCATCCCGGACGCCTGGCCGCTGGCCCAACGAGCGTTCAGAGCCGCATCGGCGGTGCGCCACATCCGCGGGCAGGTGTTCTCATGAGGAGCAGCGTCGAGCGCACCATCGCCAGCCTCCCGCCGATCGATGGCGGAGATCCCGAGACGGCGCTCTTCTCCAGCGCTGTCCGCGTGGTGGAGGACACGCGACTCGGTCTGCCATCGCTCGACGGGCTGGGCGTGGTGTCCGACGTGATCGCCTTCATGGCGGAGCGGCGGCCGGACGTACAGCCAGCGCTCCGCACCTGGACGGCGCTGACGCTATGCGGCGCGGTCATGGGGACCAAGGTCTACGCCACGCCGTGGGGACGCGCGCTGAGACCGAATCTAAACCTGGTCATCGTCGCGCCGTCCGGCGCCGGCAAGGGCGACACGCTCGGCGATGCTGAAGAGCTGTTCGAGGCCGCCGTGCCCGATCATCTGCTGCCCGATCGCTTCAGCTCGGCGGGCTGGAACAAAGCGCTGGGCAAGGCGCAAGGCTGGGGACTCGCCGTGGTCGACGAGGGCGACGAGCTGCTGAAGCGCACCAAGATGGACGCCTTCGCCGACATCATCGGCCTGCTGTGCCGCAGCTATGACGGCCGGGTCGCACGCGAAGCGATCATCAGTCGAGAGGATGACGCGCCCAGGCCGAGCGCCGTGGCGCCGACGCTGATGATCGCCATTCAGCCGTCGGCGCTGCAGGCCGGCATCCTCGAGACGACGCACGTCCTGTCTGGGCTGATCGGGCGCTGCGTGATGGTCAGCGTCGAGCGTCCAAAACGGCGCGTGCTGCTCAATGAGACCGGCGGGGTCAACCTGCAGCCGCGGGCGGTCAAGGGACTGCAGGCGATGTCGCGCATCGTCGGCTGGACTCGCATTGGCGACGCCGCACGGCCGAGCCTGCAGACGCTTCAACGCCTCGTTGAGCTGGACGAGCCGAGCGACGAGCTGGCCGGGTCGCACGCCCGCGTATCGGCGTTGGCCGTGAAGCTCGCGACCATCCTGCAGGCCAGCCTGCAGGCCGACGACGGGCGCGGCGGGGCGCCAGATCCGGTCGGTTCGTTGGCCATGTCGGTGGGGCGCGACCTCGCCTGGTCGGCATGGACCGAGATGAAGCGGGTATTCGGTCAGGACGTGTCATACGACCGCGCCGAGGCAAAGCTGCAGCGCGTGCTGCGGGTCATGCGCAAGCATGGAGGCGTCGACGTCGTGAGCGGCGACGTGCTGCGGGGACTGTCCGGTGTCTCCGCGCGTGACCTCGACGGCATGCTGGCCACGTTAGAGGCGCGTGGTCAGGTTCATTCGATTCGTCGAACGTCACCGAAGGGCGGGGCACCCGCCCGACTGCTCTCCATCGTCGAGGAAACCGGATCATGAGTCGAACGAACCGGGGGGTCCGTACGGACCCTTTTGAGCACGAACCGCTAGGTTCCTTAGATTCTTCGATTCCTTCTTCTAGTGAGGGTATAGAGACGCGTTCTATACCCCACATCGAACTAACTAACAAACCGACCGGACAGGGTGTCCCGTCGGGTGTGCGGTCGCTCCAAGCGTTGGTCCCGGTCCTGCGCTGGCAGCCGCTCAGCCGGCCACCGCGGCGGTTGTGGATCGTGTGCTCGACCTGCCCGTGCTCGACCTTCAACGAGGAGAAGCACCTTCGCGGCTGGCAGCAGACCGCCCATGCGCCACGGTTCTACAGGTGCGCCGACTGCGCCGCGGCTGACGCACCGAAGGGAGAGACGGCATGATCTCCCGAGCCGCCGCGCATCGCAGGTGCGGAGTCACACGCCGCAGGCGCAACCGGCACCGCGCCGATCGCCCGCGGCCGGTGCGCGCAATCACTCAAAGCCTGGCGGAGTACCAGCGCGAAGCCGCCGCGGCGGCCGTCAACCCACAGTCCGAATCTTCAGGAGAAACACAATGACCGTCCCAGGACAACGCGCGCGACGCCTGCTGCGAGACGCCGAAGCCGGCTACTTCGCAGTTCCTGGCGAGCTGCCGAAGCTGTTCGCAACCCTCCAGCACCTCGAAACCGAGCAGCACCGCCTGCAAGGGCGACGCTTCGAGCTGACCGGCGACAATGGCGGCATCACCGATGCGCTGATCGAGGCGGTCAGCAGCGCCGCCGCGGAGGGTAAGCCGCTCGACACCACCTTGGCCGCGCGGGCGCAGCGCGAACGCGAGGAAGCGGCCAACCTGGGCGTGCTTCAGGAAGCGGCGCGCCTGGTGGCGCAGTCCCTCGAGTGGCGAATCGAGACATTCGGCGCATCCATGCCGGCCATGGCTCCGCTGCTGCAGAAGGCATTGACCGATACGCTGGGCATCGTCAAGCGTGCCGCGCCCACGTTGGCTGGCGAGCCGGTCGATAACCCCGAGGCGCTGCTCGGGCGGCCGCCCAAGGTCGCCGAGGCGTATGCCATCGTGCGCGCCGCCTTCACCCGTTATCAGGCCATTCGTAGCGCTGCGGAGACAGTTTCGCAGCGGCCTGACGGCGGCCACTTCGCCATCTTCCGGCATCCCGAGCTGGCAGCGGCCTTGCCGAGCGCGGAGCAGCCGGTCGCCCACCTGCTCGCCGTGGCAGCGCAGGACCGACCCGATGGCGCGCAGCCGTGGATCGGCGACGATGCGCAGCGTGCCGACGCCTGGCGCGAGCTGCGCGAGCAGAAGGGCCTGCGCCCAGCGGAGCGTGCCATCGGCGCGACGCTGAGCGCATGACACCTAGGGATGATCGGCGACCGTCACCGATGAATGACCTGCTCCGAGCGAAGCAGCGCACGTTGCGCGGCATCGCGGTCCCGAAGCCGAACCCGGCGACGGCATCGATGAACGCGTTCCTACGTGGCCAGCCGGCCGACGAGCCGGAGTCACGTGCGACGGATGACGAGCCGGAGACACGAACGGATGACGGGCCGCGGCATGAAGCCGATGATCGCGATTGAACAGGCCCTCGGGCCTGGTCCTCCGGTGGGGAGGGCCATCCGTGGCCCTCTCCACTCCACCGCCAACCTCAGGTGCGAGCCGTGATCGAAGCCTACGGCGAGGGCCGGATCGAGCTGCCGCAGCCGCAGGCTGTAGCCAACGGGGGGCGATCGGCGACGGTCAACGATCGTCCCTACACCGCCGAGACGATCGCCGAGTTCCTGAGCTGGGGAAAGGCGTGGAAGATCAAGACCGCGCTGTCCGCTAGCCCGGTGGAGTGGGGTAACCCCTTCGGATGCTCGCCATCGCGGACACCGTTCCCAGTACCGCTTATGCGTATCCAAAAGTCGGAAATGCGATGACACGCACGTCGCATGGGACCAAGACCCCTCTCGGTCACACGGCGCAACCGACTTTCGAGCATCGGCCCGGCTGCAGCGGCCTCCAAGTCGACCGCTTCGGGCCGGGACCGACCGGCACCACCGTGCTGCGCTGCCCGTACTGCGGCGCTGAGCGCGTCGAGCAGGCCGCGCCGCTGACGATCGACATCGACGGCGCATCCATCACCGTGGGCGACGAGCGGTTCTGTGAGCTGTGGGAGCAGCAGCCGCACCACCTCTACGACGCGCTGACACCCGAGCAGCGCCGCGATCCGCGCTTGAATCCCCTTCACCTCAACGCGGAGCTGCCGACCGGCATGCTCCGCATGCACCATAGCGAGGAGATGTACCGATGACCCGACGACCATTCGTGAGCTTCAACAGCGAGACCGATGAGGCGGCGGCGGACGCGCGCCGTGAGCAGCGCCGAGAGACGGCGCAGCGTGTCAGCGCCGGCATCGGCGCCGACGATGACCTGGCGCCCGACCAGAAGCGGCTGCGGCGCGTGGCCGGCGGCTGGCGCTATGACCCAGAAATGGAGAGGCTGGCGGCCAACCCGGAGCTGATCGACGCGCTGCCGTTGGCCGCGCAAGGCAAGTACCACACCGCGCTCGGTTACTACGACGCGGGCAAGTCGGCCGCAGCGGCGCTCGGTCGCGACGTGAGCGGCCCACAAGGAGGATCCCGCTGACCTGTTCAACCTGCAACGGCGAGGGGTGGGGTAGACCCTTAGACATCGCCCCTCGTCGGACACCGTTCCCAGTACCGCTCGTGTGGCGACGTACCGAAACTGCCGGGGGCACCCGGAAAGGAGCAACAGAATGAGCGATCTACCCATTCGCGAGAATCGGCTGCTGATGCTGCGACGTGCGGGCCGGCGCTCCTCGCCCGCACCACGTCATCTAGGGCCTAAAGCGCGCGCATTCTGGCGTGAAATCACGTCGGCCTGGAACCTGGAAGAGCATCATCGCCGCCTGCTGGAGTTGACCTGCGGCGCCTTGCAGCGGGCCGACGAGGCCCGCGAGGCGGTCGAGCGCGACGGGGCCTACCAGCTCTCCAAGCGCGACGGCACCTTCCGCGTACATCCCGGCGTGGCGGTCGAGCGCGAGGCGTCCAGAACCGCCATGCGCGGCTTGCGTGAGCTGGGCTTCGACATGGCCGACGTGGCAGCCGAGAAGGTCCGGAGGGCAAGCTGATGCCTCGTCTGCAACGACGCGGCATCGGCCGCCGCGGGACCGTGACCCATGCAGAGATGGTCGAGCTGGCGCTGGGCGGTCCCGGTGAAGGGGAGCCGTCGCTGTTCGCCAGCAGCGCCGACCGCGAGGCGGCCGAGCTGAGCTTCGCCAACCTCCGAGAGGGCTGGGACCGGGCCGATTACTTCCTGTTCAAGCAGCCGCTGATCCACGAGCAATCCCGCCGCCACCGGCCCCACTTCGCCTACGACGACGATCCCCGCGACGCGGCCATCTTCGACCCGAGCCGCTGCGCGCGCTGCAACCGCACCGCTTCGTAGTCGTCATGCAAGCGCAGTCGCACATGACAGTAGATCGCCGCGAGAGACACTTCCGGCCCCTAGTTAGTGCAACAGTTGCACTAACTTCACGGGGGCTGACGTGGTAGCGTGAGCCTGCCGGGTCTAGCGGCTTTTCTCATGCCCGGATGGTGCTAGACCCACTGTCCGGGCATACCCGCCTCTCAGGGGCGGGATGGAGGACCGGTGCATGAGCACCACCACACTTTTCCCCCTCGAGCAGAAGCTGGTCGACGAGTTCGGCCCTCGACGGGGTCAGGTCGCGCTGCGACTGTGGCAGCACTTCTTCCGGGATGGCAGCGGCGGCGAGGGCACGGTCTCCACGGCTTGGAACAGCCTCGACGCGGCGGTCGGCAACCTGACGACCGACCTTTTCGATTACCTGCCCTGGAACGACAACGAGCCTGACGTGCGGCCCTCGGAGATGCACTGGGCCGACGGCGTGCTCGACGAGATGCGCTCCGCGGCGCTGGAGGCAGCCGTGCAGGCCGCCATCCGCGAGCTGATGGCGGACCTGCCAACCGCACCGCGGAGCCTGCGATCGCACCCCGGCGCCGAGCAGCTACGCGCCGACCTGGCGCTGCTGGACCAGCGCAGCTCCAGGTAGCTGGTGTTCAGCTCGGCGAGGGTGGGAAGCGAGAGTACCGTTTGTGAACTCTCGTCAGCGCCGCGCCTTCGTCAGCTCCAGCGAGGGTCGGTGGATCAGTGGTCATCGCTCGACCTGGGGGCGAGCTGCTCGGGCCGGGAGAACGCGGTGTGAATCAACACAGCGAGGGTTCGCACGCAAGCGAAGGCTCCCTCGACAAGGACGAGCGGCACCGCTTCCGCCTGCTGGCTGAAAATCGCGAGCTGGTGGTGCAGCGGCACGCAACGACCTAACCGGTATCACTTTGACACAGGTTGCGGCGTGTAGAGGCCAACCCGTCCGGGGATTCAACGGGGGAGCCCCGGGAACGAGATTCCGGTACGCAGCGACGACCAACGGCGACCGTCAACGTTGGTTGCCTGCCAAGGTGGCGGGAGGCCACGCCGGGTTGACATGCCCCGTTGCATCCGTATTACGAGATCAACTCGCCACTCCTGTCGCGGCTGCGCGTCTACCGGCTGGAGCCCCTGTCGGCGGAGGCGGTGCAGTCCATCGTCGAGTACGCATTGACCGATGCGCGCGGCCTGGCCGGCCGCGTCTTGCTGAATGGCGAGGCGATGGCGGTGCTCGTCGACCTGTCGGGCGGTGACGCCCGCCAGGCACTCAACATCCTCGAGTCGGCAGCCTCGGTGACCGATGCGCCCGATGCCGCGGCGATCTCCGAGGCCGCGCAGCAGCGGCTGCTCGCCTACGACAGGGTGGGGGACCAGCATTACGAGGCGGCGTCGGCCTTCATCAAGTCGATGCGCGGCAATGACCCGGACGCGGCGCTGTACTGGTGCGCGTCGATGGTTGCCGCCGGCGAGGATCCGACCTTCATCGCGCGCCGCATCGTGATCGCCGCCTCCGAGGACGTCGGCAACGCCGACCCGCGGGCGCTGCAGGTCGCGGTGGCGGCCATGCAGGCAGTGGAGATGATCGGCCTGCCGGAGGCGCAGTACGCGCTGGCGCAGGCGGCGGCGTACGTGGCCAGCGCCCCTAAGTCGAACCGCGCCGGAGGGGCCTACTTCGCCGCGCTGGCCGAGGTGCAGGAGCGCGGCCGCCTGCCGGTCCCGCTGCATCTGCGTCCATCGGCCCATCGCAGGTTGGCCAAGGAGCAGGGTTACGGCCGCGGCTATGTGTATCCGCACGACTTCGAGAATGCCGACGTCGATCAGCAGTACCTGCCCGATGCGCTCGCCGGGCGCGTCTTCTACGAGCCGTCGGAC